>SFGN01000048.1 GCA_004556565.1 Lachnospiraceae bacterium
AGGAGTAAAGCCAGAACCTGAATTTAATAATACAAGTTATGTACAACGTATAGGATTTAGCCCTCCTGATAATAAAAAAAGTTTTATTGTTCCCTCTGTAAAGAAAATGATTAAAAAGGAGAATAAGACGACTATCACACCTGAAGAAATTATTATATATCCTCAATACGCCATGCGTGGCACTGTATCAAATGAAAAGGAAACAAAAGATGTTGAAATTAAATCTGAATAAACGTTATTTAACGCTTTCTCTATTTATGGCTGCGTTGATGCTTTGTGTTGCAGAACCTGCACTTGCGGATGATGTGTCTACGAAGACTACTGGTTTTTTACAGAAAATAATTGATTTCTTAACTGCGCAACGTAAGCCAGCTATTACAATTATGTGTCTTGGTATTGCCTATATCGCGTTATTTGCCAGACAGCATATGGCATGGATTATCCCACTTATTATTGGGATGATTATATTTATTATTGCTCCTTACGTGCCTGACTGGTTGCCATAATTTCATTCAGGGGGCGTAAGTATGAGTACTCTTTTTAAAGGGCTGACACGCCCCGCTTTAATCAGGGGATTGGGTGTACCACTCTTTCCCTTTCTTGGAATGTGTCTGATCTGCGTTCTGCTTGGGGTCTGGATTCATGATCTGATGTATGCCTTAATCCTTCCTGGTTGGTATGCCATCAAACGTGTTACACAAATAGATGAAAGATTTTTTGATCTCCTGTACCTCAGAGCCATTGTCAAAGGACATCCTTTATCAAACAAACGATTCAGCGCAGTCCATTATGCGGGGAGCCAGTACAACGAAGTTGATATTTCAAAAGTGGATAACTTTATGAAGCTGAAAGACCAGTCTTCTGTTGAAGAGTTAATTCCGTACTCTTCACATATCACTGATAATATTATCGTTACAAAAAACCGGGATTTGCTGGCAACTTGGCAGATAGACGGTGCTTACTTTGAGTGTGTTGATTCTGAAGATTTGTCAATTCTGACAGATCAGCTTAATACGCTTATACGTAGCTTTGAAGGGAAATTTGTTACGCTTTATCCTCATCGTATCAGGTGTAAAAAGGGCGTCAGACCAGTATTTAACAGTAAAATTCCTTTTGTGAACAGAGTAATGAATGATTATTACGAGTCATTCCCTCAGTCTGAATTTTTCGAGAATAAATTATTTCTGACGATTTGTTTTAAACCTTTTACTACGGAAGATAAAGTAACACATTTCTTTTCACGCAGTAAAAAACAAAAAGATATCTTTAAAGAGCCTGTTAATGAAATGAATGAAATTTGCGACAGGTTGAATACCTATCTGTCCCGTTTTCATTCCCGACGTCTTGGGCTTTATGAAGATCATGGGGTTGTTTATTCAGATCAGTTATCTCTGTTCCAGTATCTGCTTTCTGGTCGATGGCAAAAGGTCAGGGTTAGCAGTAGTCCGTTTTATACATATCTGGGAGGAAAAGACCTGTTCTTTGGTAATGATGCCGGACAAATTACCGCGTCAGACCATGCCCGGTATTTTCGTTGCATAGAGATTAAGGATTATTTTCAGGAGACGGATGCCGGTATTCTGGATGCTCTGATGTATCTCCCCGTTGAGTATGTCGTGACATCGTCTTTTACTGCGATGGATAAGCAGTCAGCGATTAAGGTGCTGGATGATCAGATCGATAAGCTGGAAATGACAGATGATGCTGCCAAATCTTTGCTGGCAGATCTGAAAGTCGGACTGGATATGGTTTCCAGTGGATATATTTCTTTCGGGAAATCGCATCAGACCCTGGTTATCTTTGCGGATTCACCGGAGCGTCTGGTGAAAGACACCAATATCGTGACTTCCACTCTGGAAGATTTGGGGCTGATTGTCACTTATTCAACACTTAGTCTTGGCGCAGCTTATTTTGCTCAGCTACCAGGAAATTATACGCTTCGCCCTCGTCTGAGTACCCTCAGTAGTCTTAATTTTGCCGAAATGGAAAGTTTTCATAATTTCTTTTCAGGAAAAGAAAAAGGAAATACCTGGGGGGAAAAACTGATTACTCTCCGGGGGTCAGGTAATGATATCTACCATCTGAATTACCATATGACGACTGAACATCAGAATTTCTTCGGTAAGAACCCGACGCTGGGGCATACCGAAATTCTCGGTACGTCTAACGTGGGTAAAACCGTATTACTGATGACAAAAGCATTTGCCGCCCAGCAGTTCGGTACGCCGGAATCATTCCCTGCAAACAGAAAACTGAAAAAACTGACCACGGTTTTTTTCGATAAAGACCGGGCAGGTGAAGTCGGTATACGGGCAATGGGGGGATCTTATTACCGGGTGAAGGAGGGAGAGCCGACAGGCTGGAATCCTGCCGCACTGCCGCCAACAAAACGTAATATCGCTTTTATGAAGGACCTGGTGAGGCTGCTTTGTACTCTCAACAGTGAGCCGCTCGATGATTACCAGAACAGCCTGATTTCAGATGCGGTTGAACGTCTTATGCAACGGTCAGATCGCTCTTATCCTGTCAGTAAACTACGGCCTCTTATCCAGGAGCCGGATGATACTGAAACCAAACGTCATGGACTTAAAGCCCGTCTTAAGCCGTGGACGCAGGGGGAAGAGTTTGGCTGGGTGTTCGACAATCGGGAAGACACGTTTGATGTCGATAACCTGGATGTTTTCGGTATTGATGGAACGGAGTTCCTGGATAATAAGGTGCTGGCCAGTGCTGCTTCATTCTATCTCATCTATCGGGTCACTATGCTGGCCGATGGTCGCAGGCTTCTTATCTACATGGATGAGTTCTGGCAATGGATCAATAACGAAGCGTTCAGGGACTTTGTTTACAACAAGCTGAAAACCGGACGTAAACTCGATATGGTGCTTGTCGTAGCCACACAGTCACCGGATGAACTGATTAAATCACCCATTGCGGCAGCGGTTCGTGAGCAATGCGCCACTCATATCTATCTGGCAAACCCGAAAGCCAAACGTAGTGAATATGTTGATGGTTTGCAGGTCAGGGAGCTTTATTTTGACAAAATTAAAGCTATCGATCCGCTGTCCCGCCAGTTCCTTGTTGTTAAGAACCCACAGAGGAAAGGTGAAAGTGATGATTTTGCTGCTTTTGCCAGACTGGAGCTGGGAAAAGCAGCGTATTACTTACCGGTTCTCAGTGCATCAAAACCCCAGTTAGAACTGTTCGATGAAATCTGGAAAGAAGGAATGAAGCCGGAAGAGTGGCTTGATACCTATCTGGAACAGGCGAACCTGATTTGAGGAATCACCAATGAAAAAGCAAATTATGGCGGCATTCGTCGCTTCACTGATTGTTATTTCCGGCGCTCAGGCAGGGATACCTGTTGCCATCGACGCCAACCCTGAATGGGCGATTGAAGCCGGACGATGGACAGAACGCCTTAAGCAATGGGCGGAAACGGTAAAACATTACGAAAATCAGATAAATGCGTACAAACAGGAGCTGCTGTCAAAAACGGGTATCCGTGATGTGCAGGGACTGGTGCAGTCCGCACAGTCAGTGAGTCAGGAACTGATGCAGATTTATGATCAGGGGAATGCTTTTATTGACGATTACATTAAAAATCCTGAAGGGGCGTTATCGGAACAGGCCAAATCGTTATTGTCAGATTACAAAGTAACGGATACCTGCCAGAACCTGGGATATTCCGGCGACCTGGTACGGGGATGTGAAGCGACGTTCCTTTCTCAACTGGCAAGCGTGGAATACGGTAACAAGCTGGAGAGCAAGCTTCGTCAGGACAACCAGACGATGAAAGACCTTATTGATCAAGTCAAAAATGCGAAGGATACGAAGGCCACGCAGGATGCAACAAACGCTGTTGCACTTGAACAACTGAAGTTCGAGAAGCTCAAATTTCAGTATCAAATGTATCGCGATAAGCAGCGAGATCTTGCAGAATATAAAGAGAAGATGGCTCAGGCAGCTTTCAGAAAACAGCAACGTGAAGCCGTGCCACCTTCTTACAGAAAAGCTTATATGGCAATGAAATCATATGAGGATGATTAAATGAAAAGTATCGCTACTGCTGGCCTTGTCATTATATCTGTTTTTAGTCTTTCTGGATGTTTTGAAGAAACAAAATCGGTTGATTGGTGGCTTGCACATCCGAAGGAGACATACAAAAAATTTGAAGAGTGTCAGAAGTCTGGTAGCGATTCTGATAATTGTAAGAACGTTAAGCGAGCACATTTGTCTTTTGAACGGAGAAAGGCGGTTGGTTTACCAATAAATTGAGGGTGATGTATGGGGATTGTCACTGGTATACCGGATGGTACTGATTTATCAGGTAATGTAACCTCTCCCGCAAATGCGGGAGGTGTTTCTGGATTTGATTCTGACTTTTTTCAGACAACTCATGAAGTTATATTTAATATTCTCAACAAGAGTATATCTGGAAAATTAAGTGAATATTCAGATGTGGCTTATACTCTTGGTAAATATGGAGTTTCTCTGTATGTTTTATGGTATGCTTTTACTGTATTAGCAAGGAAACAACAGACACCTGTGCCTGATTTTATCTGGAATATCTGTAGGTTTTACATAATATTGCTTTTTGTTAAGAATACAGGGGGAATACTTACATCAGCAACAGATGCTATTGATGGATTGAAAAATACATTGGCAGGGGGAGATCCGTGGGTATGGATGGATCAGTTATGGGTGAAGGTTATACAAGTTGCAACTCTTATTTTTGATAAAGATACATCTACTGTGCCTGTTGCCGGTGGGATTGGTGCTTTATTAACTTATGTCGGTGGTGTTTTGGCATTATTACTTTGTTCTATAGTATTTGCATCTGCTGAATTAACATTACTATTACTTTCTGTCACTGCGCCAATATTTATCATGTGTCTGATGTTTGGTTTACTTCGGCAAATGTTTAATAGCTGGCTACAGCTTAATTTTAGCTCGTTACTGGTTTTTCTATTTGCAGCATTAGCACTAAGAGCTGGGACATGGCAATTAAACATGGCATTAAGTACGTCTATTGCTACAGCATCAGAAAACAATCTTCTTCAAACGGGAGTAACTTCATTAGCTGCTGGCATTTTCATGGCATGGATTATCTGGCAGGCGAAAAGTTATGCTTCACAGATTGCAGGTGTGGGTGTTGAAGGTGCCATGCAGGGCGCAGCCGCTATGGGGATTGGTGCTGGCGTTTTCGGTGCATCCCGTATGGCGCGTGGCGCACTTGGTATGGGCAGAAATGCCGGTATTGGTGCATGGAAAGGTCTGCGTCGTCAGGAAGGCGGGTTTGGTCAGTCTCCGGGAATAACGGGTAAGACCGCTAACCTGGCCGGACAGGGCGTTAATATTGGTGCCAAAAAGCTTCGTCAGGCAGCTATTGAGAGGGCAAAGAAAATGTATGGAGGGTGATTTAATTATGAGTGTTGATACCATTTTAAATGTTCTTTTCATAATTAACGGGCTTGTCGCGATCTATTTTCTTTGTTCAGACTGAGTCTTCTGTAAATATTAATCTGTTATACAGGTGTTCATATTATGAAACTACTTATTGTGGCTTTCGTGACGCTTTGTCTCGCTGGTTGTCAGGCGTCACATAAACTACCGCCCGTTTCCGGGAAAAGCGAACCTGTTAATTCTGCTGAGGTAATGCAAAATGGAATTTAAACTTCCCGGATTTAAAAATAAAAAAGACGTTACTGACTCATCAGTTTCGTTTGAAGAAAAAAACATTGCACTACAGGAGAGAATGAATCGTATTTATAAATTCGGTGGTATCGGAGGCATGTTAATTGGTGGGCTGTCTTTACTTGCATTAAATGCAGCATTACCACTGAAAACAACGGTTGTTGATGCCTACCTTATCGATAAGGTTACAGGTGTAGCTGAACGTCTGACTTCCGTTAAAAAAGAAAATCTTTCTGAAAACGAAGCCATTGCCAGATATTTTATCACCCAGTATATAAAACATCGTGAAGGTTATAATTTTTTTAGTCTCCAGCATGATTATGATTATGTAATGGCTTACAGCGCGGAGAATGTCGCGGCAGATTATAACGCATTATTTAACAGTGAACAGGCTCCAAAACTTGTTTATAACAAAGCAGAAAAAACGGCAATGGTTCAGGATAATCCATCTGTCATAATTTCACCTTCGTCACGGGCAGATGATAAAGATATCGGTGCGTATATTCGTTTTCGTCTGACCATCAGGGATGTTGCTACCGGACAAACCCGCCAGGAGTTCTGGAATGTTCGCCTGACTTATCGTATCGAACCGCAGGTTGAAATGGTGTCGGGGGAACGTAATAACAATCCTCTTAAGTTCGTTGTAACAAGCTACGTTCGCGATAAAGAAGCCAGAGGTTAATAATATGAAAATGAATAAAGGAGCGTTAATTATGGCGCTTCTGATGGCGGCGCACGTCTGTCATGCTGCAGTTCTTCCTTCAGGCAGTCGCTTTGACCCACGCAATCAGATCGTCAGTTATAACCCCAATAATACCACCATAATTAACAGTGCCGTTGGATACACCACCACACTGGTATTTGATGAAGATGAAACAGTTATCAGTGCCAGAACTGGTTTTCCGCAGGGATGGGCGGTTAATAAAGAAGATAACCTGGTATACCTGGAAGTTCGTCCTGTTAAACAGACTGTTCAGAAAAATAATACGGATGAAAACGGTAATACCTCTTCTGAATCCGTCAGTGTTGCTCTTGACCCGGAAAATGAGCTTGAACGCTGGCGAACGAATCTGTTTGTTCGCACCACGAAACGTAATTACAGCATGGAGCTGAACGCCAGAACGTTCCGACAGCCGGAGAAAATTGCGTTTGTGGTGAATTACCAGTATCCGCAGGAACGCCGGAAGGAACAGGCCGAAATTGAGAAGAAACGCACAGAGGCTCTTGCCAGACGCCAGGAGGAACAGGCAATCAACCGTTCCCTGGAAAATGCGAAATCGCCCCGTAACTGGCAGTACTGGAAGCGGGTTGCTGAAGGCAGCCAGGATATCAGCCCTGATTATGCATATGACGATGGTCGTTATACCTGGTTCGGCTTCAGTCAGTTAAAGAAAATTCCCAGCGTCTTTGTGATGAACGGTATGCAGGAGACTCTTACCAATCCTGTGATTAAACAGAGCGGGAGTTTTACGGTTGTTGGCGTACCGGTTGATAAGCGTTTTGTTTTACGTCTTGGTGAGCAGGTGGTGGGGATTGAGAACCAGGGCTTCGGAAAAGTACGTTTACCAGCCGGAGATACGGTATCCCCGGATGTTAAGAAAGAGGTGATCCAGTGACTGAACAGGAAAATAAAATCCCGACTGCAACCGAAATTGAACAGCAGCTACGGGAACGCAGACAGAAAGAACTGGAACAGGCCGGGAAGACTCCGGAAGAAGAGCCTGGCAAGCCAGCATTGCAGCTTGGTATTGAAAAACTTAAAAAGTCACGTAAAGGGATGATTATCCTCGTCGTGGGTTTTCTTCTGCTTGCTGCCGGTGTTTCTGTTTATTATATCCCGTCCATTATCCGTTCTGTGTCGTCAGGGGATGAGAAACCCGCAAGTCAGCCGCTTGCAACCGGAGCGGCTAAACGTCAGACCGGACTGAGCGAAGATATCGATCCTTTTAATACCGCACAGAAAAAAACAGAGAAACCAGAGGAAGAAAAAGTCATTTCTTCTGAAAAGACTGAACCGCCGGAAAATAAACAGCAGAGCTTCAGCCGTGCACTTGACGTTTCTCTTGATGGCAGCCAGGCAGGAAACAGCAGCAGTTCAGCGGGAACGTCAGTTTCACATACTGCGGCCAGTGAGCCAGAAAGCGATAAAAAGGATGAAGCAAAAGCAACCGCACAGACTACAGAATCTGCGCCACTGGCGAAAATAACGAAACTTCCATATGACCCAAATTTGTTTATCCCGGAAGGGACATCAATTCCCTGTTCACTGGACAGGCGTTTTGTTTCTGACCTGGCGGGGAAACTGGAATGTACGGTCAACAGCGATATATACAGCGCCAGCGGTAATGTAAAACTCATCGAAAGAGGAACCGCCGCAAAACTGATGTATAAGGCCGGGTCTTTAAATCATGGACAAGGGCGTGTGTTTGTTATGGCTTACAAGCTACGTACTCGCAGTAAGCCTTTTATTGATATTCCCCTGGTTGACTCACAGGCGGCTGGCGCGTTAGGCGAAGCCGGTGCTTCTGGCTGGATTGACACTCATTTCAGTGAACGTTTTCTTGGTGCAATGATGGTCGGGATGATACCGGATTTAAGTCAGGCCGCCAGTGGTATTGCACAGAACAACAGGGACAGCCAGACCGACTATACGGCAAACAGTCGCCAGGCTTTTGCTGATATAGCACGCGAAGCATTTTCTAATAGTGTGAATATTCCGCCAACGCTTTATAAAAATCAGGGCGAAATTATTACTCTGATTGTCGGTCAGGATCTGGATTTTTCAGGCATTTATAAACTGAAAATGAAAGGGGGTTAATGTGAATAACGAAAACAGACATCTGATTTATGATGTGGTTAACGACTATTTTTATCACTGGCTGAATGAGATTGATGGTGTCACGGAAATCGCTGTTAACCGACCAGGAGAAATATTTATAAAGGTCAGGGGAAAGTGGCAATGGTATGAACAAAAGATGAGTTACAGTGATTGTCTTTCTTTTGCATCCACACTGGCTGATTTTCATGACGGCGGGTCAGTGACTCCTGAATATCCCCTGCGTTCTGCTACGCTTCCGGGGGGAGAGCGTGTTCAGGTTGTGATCCCACCGGCAACTGAAAAAGATACTGTTTCTATAACAATCCGTAAGCCGTCAGGTATTTTTATCAGTCATGACAAATTTATAAAACAGGGCTTTTATTCACGCGTCGGTGGTTTAAGTGGTGACTCCGTTATGGAAGATAATATTTCTGCTTTAATCACTTCCGGATATTTTGAACGGGTTATACCTGAATCACTGAGTCAGGGGAAAACGATAGTTTTCTGTGGAGGGACGGGGTCAGGTAAAACCACCTTTGCAAATGCCTGTCTGGAATATATACCGCATCATCTGCGGTGTATTTCTATTGAAGATACTGATGAGGCAAAATTCAGATTCCATAAAAACCATGTAAAACTTTACTATCCGGCAGAGGGTGAGAGTAAGGTTATTACCTCAGCGAGTCTTCTGCGTTCCTGTTTTCGTATGAATCCGGACAGGATTCTGATGACAGAAATCAGGGGAGCTGAGGCATGGGATTTTCTGAAAGCATCGAGTTCAGGCCATGCAGGAAACATTACCACCGTTCACGAAAGTAGTCCTGAATATGCCGTGCTTGGGATTGTCCAGCGATGTTATATGAATCCTGAATGTCAGAATCTACCATTCAATGTCATTTTAAGACGTGTACTGAGTAATATTGATATTATCATGAGTATTAAATACCTTGATGATGAAGATTTTCGGTTCGCTTCCGGTATTTACTACAAACAACTTCATTTTGATGACTATTTCAGAAAACTGAAGGAGTGATTATGTCTTTAAAACTCCCCGATAAAGGCCAGTGGGCTTTTATCGGTCTGGTTATGTGTCTCGTGACATATTATACTGGTTCTGTTGCTGTTTACTTCCTGAACGGAAAAACGCCGCTTTATATATGGAAAAATTTTGATTCCATGCTCCTGTGGCGAATAATAACAGAGAGTAATATACGGACAGATATCAGGTTAACCGCTATCCCCTCTCTTTTATCAGGTATGGTTTCGTCTCTCATCGTGCCTGTTTTTATTATCTGGCAACTGAATAAAACGGATGTTGCTCTTTATGGTGACGCGAAGTTTGCCAGTGATAATGATTTAAGAAAATCGAAACTTCTGAAATGGGAGAAAGAAAACGATACTGATATTCTCGTCGGGGCATATAAAGGTAAATACCTGTGGTATACCGCACCAGATTTTGTATCACTTGGCGCAGGAACCCGCGCAGGTAAAGGTGCCGCCATTGGTATCCCTAATCTTCTGGTCAGAAAACACTCTCTGATTGCGTTAGATCCAAAACAGGAATTGTGGAAAATCACCAGTAAGGTGCGTGAAATACTGCTGGGTAATAAAGTTTATCTGCTCGACCCTTTCAACAGTAAAACACACCAGTTTAATCCCCTTTTCTATATTGATTTAAAAGCGGAGAGTGGGGCTAAGGATCTGCTTAAACTGATTGAAATTCTGTTTCCGTCTTATGGCATGACAGGGGCAGAAGCGCACTTTAATAATCTTGCGGGTCAATACTGGACAGGACTGGCTAAGTTGCTTCATTTCTTTATTAACTATGAGCCGTCCTGGCTTAATGAGTTCGGGCTTAAACCCATTTTCTCAATCGGTTCTGTCGTCGACTTGTACAGCAATATTGACCGGGAACTGATACTCAGTAAGCGGGAAGAACTGGAGGGAACAAACGGGCTTGATGAAAACGCGTTGTATCATTTGCGCGATGCCCTGACCAAAATCAGGGAATATCACGAAACGGAAGATGAACAGCGTTCAAGCATTGATGGTTCTTTCCGTAAGAAAATGAGCCTGTTTTATCTCCCAACCGTTCGTAAATGTACTGATGGTAATGATTTCGATCTCCGTCAGTTGCGACGGGAAGATATCACTGTTTATGTCGGTGTTAATGCGGAAGATATATCACTGGCTTACGATTTTCTGAACCTGTTTTTCAACTTCGTTGTTGAAGTGACATTGCGTGAAAATCCTGATTTTGATCCCACCCTGAAACATGACTGTCTGATGTTTCTTGATGAGTTCCCTTCGATTGGTTATATGCCAATTATTAAAAAGGGGTCAGGGTATATTGCAGGTTTTAAACTTAAGCTTCTGACAATTTATCAGAATATCAGTCAGCTAAATGAAATCTATGGTATTGAGGGAGCCAAAACGCTGATGAGTGCTCATCCATGCCGTATTATCTATGCTGTCAGCGAAGAGGACGATGCCGCGAAGATATCAGAAAAACTTGGGTATATTACTACGACCTCAAAGAGCACAAGCAAGAGCCGGGGACGCTCAACATCACAGGGCGAATCAGAAAGTGAAGCCCGAAGAGCTCTGGTGCTTCCACAGGAGCTGGGAACGCTGGACTTTAAAGAAGAGTTTATCATCCTGAAGGGAGAGAACCCTGTTAAAGCAGAAAAGGCACTTTATTACCTTGATCCGTATTTTATGGACAGATTAATGAAGGTGAGTCCCAAACTGGCATCATTGACGATGGAACTAAATAAGACGGAAAAAATATTTGGTGTGAAAGGGCTTAAATATCCGTCAAAAGAAAAAATGCTCTCCGTAGGAGAGCTGGAGTCTGAGGTTTTGCTATGAAAAAAATACTTATGATCAGTATTCTTTTCCTCACAGCCTGTTCCTCTCCACCTGAACCGCCACAGGTTGAATGGGAAAAACGGCCTGAAGTTATGAATACACAAATAATGAACTGGACACCAACATCCAACGTTATTAAATCAGATAATATAAATTCCTCATGGAGTAATGTGTTACCTGGTTTTAAACCAGAAAATCGTCTTTACGATGATTCTGTTTTTTATGCCGTTGCCCACTCTGAAAAAATAGTTGTAAGGACATCTTCTTTTGATAGTTACTGGTCTGCGAAATGCTGGCTAAGAAAAAATGGTGCAACAGGTGTTATTGAATATCAGCCACTAAAAAGATGGTTGAATAGTGACTATGTTGAAATTTATCTGTCAAGAATAAATGTTCAGAGGTTACCATGAAAAAGATATGCAAAAGTCTAATCGTAATTTTTACTGTGTCCTGGCTGACAGCACCTGCGTATGCATCTGACCCTTGCGCTTCGGTACTTTGCTTATATGGAAAAGCAGTCGGGCAAGGTGGAGGGAGTGAGTGCAGAAGTGCTGAAAAGGATTTTTTTAATATTCTGAAAAAGAAAAAAGGAAGCATTCGCTGGAGTAAAACTTTTGATGCCCGTAAGGCATTTCTGAATCAGTGTTCAACGGCTGATCCAGCGGCTATATCGAAAATCATGAGTAAGTTTGGTCGTGTCAGAGGTTAATTAAAACCTGATACCCGCGCCAACGGATATCAGGGTACTGCAAGTATCACATTTCGCGCCAACGAAATGTGATGATTAGTTACAATCACTGAGGTTAGAAATGAAAGTAACCAAATCTATTATAGCTATTTTATTGTGCTTATCTGCTGGTAGTGCATAAGTGGATGTAATAAAAAATGCTCGTGCCTTTTTGAAAGGAACCCTTGATCTGAGCGTGCAGGAAGCAGATGAAGATATAGAAGAAAGGGAAGAACTTTATAAGAAGAACGGGGCGCAACCTGACTATTTAAGTTACCTGGAGGATTAACACATGCAATATGCATTATTTGATGGGATGGAACGAAAGTTTTTGCTGGATGCTCTTGAATTTGGTGTTATTAAGGACTGGAAAGAAAATCCGGTAAAAGAACTTCCTGATATTGATGAATCTGTTCACCCCTTCCATGTCTGTTATGGTGGATATTTATTAAACCCTGATGTTTCAGATTTAGATATTAGCAGAAAAATAAAAGATCAGACAGGATTCTGGCTGGCAGCTATTGATGATACCCGCATGGATTGTCATTCAATAGCTTATTATGATATTCACACACTCCCTGTGATTTCATGTGGTCATCAAAAGATAGTTCCTTTTGCAGCGTTAATAAAAGCTGATGAATGCATCATTTCAAAAATTGCTTCATATTCTGGTTTTGCCGTAACAGCCTTTTTGAGAATTAAAGACCAGGATATTGCAACTAATATACTTAACCGTGAGGGAATTTTTGCCTTTAATGGCTGTGAGCGCAGATTCAGACAACCTGTAAGTGAAGATAACTGGCAACAGGCAGTATCAGAAGAACGCGCTATTCGTTGTGCAAACAGATTAATTCAATGTAAAGGATAACAAAATGAGACTTTTTATCGCAGAGAAACCCGCAGTAGCAAATGATATTGTTAAGGCACTTGGAGGCAATTTTACCCGCCATGATGGCTGGTTTGAAAGTGATAACGCAGTTGTGACTAACTGTTTTGGTCATATTATCGAATCACAGCCGCCGGAAAACTATAATCCTGAATACAAAGCCTGGAAGGTTGAAACGCTTCCTTTACGTCTTTATCCCGTGAAGTATCAGCCTGTTGAAAGTGCAGCAAAACAGGTAAAAACTATTCTCGAACTTATCAGACGTGGAGACGTGACTGAAATTGTTCACGCTGGCGATCCTGATGATGAGGGACAGCTACTTGTTGATGAAGTCCTTGAATATGCAGGAAACACAAAACCCGTAAAGCGCGTTCTGATTAACGACAACACGCTTCCGGCAGTGAAAAAGGCACTGGCAAATCTTAAAGATAATCGTGATTTCAAAGGGCTTTACCTTAAGGCGCTGGCGCGTTCAGTTGCTGATGCCGTCTATGGCTTCTCCATGACGCGTGCTTACACCATTCCGGCAAAAGCCAGAGGATATCAGGGTGTTCTGTCTGTCGGGCGCGTCCAGACTCCCGTTCTTGGCCTGATTGTGAATCGTACCCGTGCTAACCAGAACCATAAATCCAGTTTTTACTACACCATGACCGGAGTCTTTCAGCGTGGTGCTGATGTTATCAGGGCGAACTGGAAGCCAGGGGAATTTGCTCCGCTGACAGACCGTAAATTACTTGATAAAGCGTGGGCAGACGGAACGGCAGCATCCCTTGCAGGAAAACCGGCTGCAGTTGAAGCGGCAGCAACTGATGATAAAAAAACGGCTGCGCCGTTGCCGTTTAACCTGGTCAGACTCCAGCAATACATGAACAAAAAGTTCAAAATGACGGCACAAAAAACGCTGGATATTACGCAACAATTACGTGAAAAATATAAAGCGATTACTTATAACCGCTCTGATTGCTCATATCTTTCTGATGAACAATTCAGCGAAGCGCCGCAGGTTATCGATGCCCTGAAATCAGTCTTTCCTCAGTCGCTGGATATTGATTTTGCACGTAAAAGCAAAGCGTTTAACAGTGCAAAGGTGACAGCGCATACTGCGATAATCCCGACCGCCAGTGTGCCTGATGTTAACGCACTCAGCACCGACGAGCGCAATGTTTACCTGGCGATCGCACAACACTATCTTGTTCAGTTCATGCCTGAAAAAGCATACCAGGAAGTATCGGTTGCCATTCAGTGTGGTGATGAGTCGTTCTATGCCCGTGCCAGAAAAACAACTGACAGCGGATTTGAGGCGTTTCTTGGCGCGGAAACCACAGACGAAGGTGAATCAGAAGATAATGATGATTCCGCTTTTGAACTGCTCTGTAAAATTCGCACAGGAGAAACACTGACGACAAAAGAAGTTGTTGTTAATGAGAAGAAAACAACACCGCCGCCGTTATTCACCGAAGCTTCCTTGCTTGCTTCGCTTGTTCGTGTCGCGGATTTTGTCACTGATCCAACGATTAAAAAATTGTTGAAGGATAAGGATAAAGACAAAAAAGATGAACATGGTGGCATTGGTACGCCAGCTACCCGCGCAGCTATTCTGGAAACGCTGAAGAAAAGAAACTATATCACGCTGGAAAAAGGGAAACTTATTCCGACTGATACCGGATATGCGCTTATTGATGCCCTGCCTGGTATAGCGGTTAATCCTGATATGACAGCATTATGGTCTGAAAAGCAGGCAGCCATAGAAAATGGCGACCTGACGGTTGAACAGTTTATTAATGAGCTGTACGGTGAACTGACAGGCATGATTTCTGATGTTGACCTGGGCAAGATGAAGATTGAACCCGCATCTCCAGCAGGGCAGTCTCAACGCCTGGACTCTCCCTGCCCTTCCTGTGGTAAACATATTGTTATCAGGCCGAAAGGTTATTTCTGTACAGGATGTGAATTTAAAATCTGGAGTGAGTTTTCTGGTAAGAAAATTACCCAGGCACAGGCCGAAAAACTGGTTAAATCAGGGAAAACCGATTTGATTAAGGGATTTAAAAAGAAAAGTGGTGGAACGTATGATACAGTTCTTGTCCTTGAGGATAAGAAAACAGGGAAGCTGGGGTTTCCGGCAAGGGCTAAGAAGTGAAAACAAAGCAGGAATGGCTTTTTCAGTTAAGAAAATGTATATCAAGAGATACTCTTGAAAAAGTTATTGAGATTAACCGTTACAAACTGCATTTATCAGAATCAGAGGCATTTTATTCTGCCGCAGATCATCGCCGAGCAGAACTGGTTATGAATAAACTTTATGATAAGGTTCCTTCCGGCGTCTGGAAGTACGTCCACTAAACAAGAGGATTAATTATGAGCGAACTGACTAAAGAAGATGAATACGGCATTATCAGCCGGACTATGATGAATATTCGTTCATTGCGTGTGTTTGCCCGTGAGATTGATTTTGAGCAGTTACTCGAAATGCAGGAAAAGCTCAACGTTGTTATTGAAGAACGTCGTGAAGATGCTGAACGTGAAGCGGCTGAACGAGCAGAGCGTGAACGGAAACGTCAGGAACTGCTTCAGTTAATCGCCGGAGAGGGTTTCTCACCGGAAGAACTGCTTGGCATTACCGAAGATGCGCCAAAAACACGTAAAAAAACGTTACCAAAAGCGCCGCCCAAGTATCAATTTGAAGAAAATGGTGAAACGAAATACTGGTCTGGTCGTGGGCGTGCACCAAAACCGATTGCTGAAGCACTGGCAGGCGGTCGCTCTCTTGATGAGTTTATCATCAAAAAAGATGCTTCCAGCTCTGCTGGCGACGAACATTAATATAATAAGCCTCTGGTTTACGCAGGAGACTTTTTTGATAAACAGGAGGATGTTTTGAGTCTGACATTACCATTAATGTATTTCCAGACAGGTGCAGATCTCAGCAAAATCACACATCATGAAGTGCACTATCAGGACGGCTTTGTTCAGCAGGCATGGTTGCAACCTGAAATACAACTATTTGTTGTGTGTATCGCCAGGAAAAAAGGCTCCCGTCGCGAGATTAAAGGTGGAATGGCCGTTCTGACCAGTATTCCGGCCAGCAATGGAGCGGAGTTGGCAAAAGCGTTGGATAACGTTATGCGCCAGTCTGATGAATTGCGGCCACTGGCAGGGAAAGACGAAAACGTATTTATCCCAGCCAGAATTGGAATTTCTGGCGAAGAACCGCCAACAGAGCAAGAGCTTCTAAGTGTCTTTTACCAGCAATGCCTGAAACATGGCTCATGGGGCAGTGCTTGATTTCTGTTACATAAAGCAGGGATACCCCCTGCTTACCTTTCTTGCCAGCAATATTACGCGCTCGATGCTCTCCCTGGGCTTGATATTGCCAGGGGATGGCGTCAGCACAACCCGGGGCACGCTGATTCGGGTGTGATTCTGATTTGGGACGGAGAGGTGTATTGCTGGAAAAATATTCACCGCGCCCCTCAGCATGAGCGCCCCAGAGTGATAGCGGTAGATACTGAAGATAACGTGTTTATTGCAGAAAGTGGCAATGAATATGACGGCGCGAAATGCTGGGTTGTCTTTCAGGAGTCCTGATGATGACGATAGCCACAGAACGCGCTACAGCGAGCTACAACAGGCGTTTGATTTCTATAACCAGCGCCTTTTTGACGGTGAACTCCCCGAGTGTCTGATTACGTTCCAGCGCGTCACACAGGATCTGTTTCAGGGGAAATTTGCTTTGAGCTGGTTTGATCGCTTCTCTGTCCAGGTTGAACAACAAAAAGAGATGGCCGCCGTCATCGAACAATGGCGGGAAACTATTGCTCAGGCACATCAAAATGCTGAACCGGGATTGATATTGAAGCGGTGCTGTCAGTGTCACCGTAGAACGGGAGCAATGATAACGATCTGTTTGTTGCGGCTTTTGAGAACAAGCCAAAAAGGAACAAAGTCAAATATCAGTGTCGGGGTGTGGTGCTGCTGTCTGGGAGAAGTCCGGACTGAATATTGAATGCGGCGATTGCGAGCTGCCTTTCATCGAAAATTAATCTCTATTTTCATTGTATTTCCTGATGCTTTCTCATAAGTTCTCGTGTCCAATCCCACCCGAAAAAACTCAGATTTCACGTAGCGCACCACCGCTCATTGAGCGGCTTCTCAACGTGACTGGTAATCAGGATTATTGGTTTCCAATGTAATGAACGATGGATGTATCAAATTCTTTTATTGCATAATAGCATATTTATTACAAAATGATTTAAACGCAGATGATTATATTCTGTATGGTTATTTATGTCTAAATATATAAATTAATAAATTTTAGAATAAAAATGTAGAATCGCAAATAATATGATTGTGCTGTTCTTTTTTTGTGAAATAAATCTATGTTTGTATATTTTTATAAGGAATATTGTTTTTTATAGTGATAAAAACACTTGTGAATTAATCACAGTAATAGGAGGCGTAAAATGCGTACTGGTAATGCAAACTAATGGAAAAATATAAATGTCCATTAAATGCCACCCTGTACAGGGTGGCATACAAAAGTTATCTGCGAGGTTTATTTATGGATTATATATTGGGTCGCTATGTCAAAATTGCTCGATACGGGAGCGGTGGATTAGTTGGTGGAGGCGGAAAGGAGCAATATGTTGAGAATTTAGCGCTTTGGGAAAATATTATAAAAACCGCATATTGTTTCATAACCCCATCGAGTTATACTGCAGCGTTGGAAACGGCCAATATACCTGAAAAAGATTTCTCTAATTGCTTTAGGTTCCTTAAGGAAAATTTCTTTATTATACCTGGCGAGTATAATAACTCTACTGAGAATAATCGTTACTCTCGTAACTTTTTACATTATCAAAGTTATGGTGCTAATCCTGTTCTTGTGCAAGATAAACTAAAAAATGCTAAGGTAGTAATTCTTGGTTGTGGGGGTATAGGAAATCATGTGTCTGTTATACTCGCAACGTCTGGTATTGGCGAAATTATACTAATTGATAATGATCAAATAGAAAATACAAATTTGACAAGGCAGGTTTTATTTTCAGAGGATGATGTCGGTAAAAATAAAACAGAAGTTATAAAACGCGAGTTATTAAAAAGAAACTCTGAAATTTCGGTGTCTGAAATCGCTTTGAATATAAACGATTACACTGATCTTCATAAGGTACCAGAAGCTGATATATGGGTTGTTTCTGCAGATCATCCATTTAATCTGATTAACTGGGTTAATAAATATTGCGTTAGAGCAAATCAGCCCTATATAAATGCTGGGTATGTTAATGATATTGCAGTCTTTGGTCCATTATATGTTCCTGGTAAAACAGGATGTTATGAGTGCCAAAAAGTCGTGGCAGATCTATATGGTTCAGAAAAGGAAAACATTGATCATAAGATTAAGCTAATCAATAGCAGATTTAAACCGGCAACATTTGCACCTGTGAATAATGTTGCCGCTGCATTATGTGCGGCAGACGTAATTAAGTTCATTGGAAAATACTCCGAGCCATTATCACTTAATAAAAGAATAGGCATCTGGTCAGATGAAATAAAAATACATTCCCAAAATATGGGCCGTTCGCCTGTTTGCTCTGTGTGTGGAAATAGAATGTGAATACTGCAAATATTTTATCTGTGAACTATGGAGCTTATAATGCTATACGTATGTTAATTGGTGTCTACCATGCAGCATTTCTTATATCTACAGGTGTCACTATATCTCAACTTGCTGTTTTACAGATCGTTTTTTCTGTGACAGTGCTGATTCTTGATTTTCCTTTATCTGTCATTGCAGACAGATTTTACAGGAAACAGGTTGTAGTTAGTGGCGTATTTTTTACTATATTATTTTACCCTCTTTGTATTCAGTCTCCTGATATGCTGGCATTGGTTTTTTCTGAAATATTTTATGCCATTGGTATTTGTTGTATATCTGGGGCTATAGAGGGATGGGTGTTAAGTGCTCTGGATGGTAGAAATGAAAAGTTTACCTTATGTGCTCATTTATGCGAAAGGGTATCTTCCTTTGGGAGTGTGATAACTGGTGCTGTTGGAATATTAGTTGTCTACTTCTATGATTCTTATAAATCTGGCTATATAGTATCGTTCTTCTTGATGTTTGTTGTCTTTATCGTTTTTTTATGTGTGAAAACTAATGGCAGTGGAGGTGAAAAAGAAGCACGAGATAGTATTATTAAACAGGCAAAAGAGAGTATTGGATTGATAACAGGAAGTTATAATGGGACATATTTTTTATCTATAACATGTATGTTTACAATTGGTATACAGGTAATTTATCATTTTTGGCAGCCAATTATGCTATCTGGGGAAAGTATTGGCTCATTATCAAAAAGAGAGCTTATAACTTTACTGATGTGTCATATTGGTGCATTTTCAATGCAATATATAGCAAACTATCTTATGCCAAAGATAGATGTAAGGTGTAAACATACATGTTATAGATAAAAAATATGTCCCATTATAACTTCCTGTTATCAATCCAATACTCTCTTTCAGACTTAATGGCAATTATAAGAATATTATTTCGGGAGCTCTTGGTCTTGTTTCTCTTTCATGTCGTGTTGCTTCCATTTCTGTGTTGGGAGTTATATCTGTATTACCAGGTAATATGCCTGTCACCACTTATATATTTATCTCTGCAATTGCATGTGTACTGTGCGGTTGTTTGTTCTTAATGTGGTCCTTTAAAAAGGAGATGGTATGACGATTAAACATGCTGAAGAATTGACGGAAGAAGTTATTTTAAATATGAATTACCCTGATTTTGTTGCTCTGATGCAACAGGATAACACTCCTCCTGGAGCAGAGTACACCATAGACTACTGGATCAAGCATGGATGTATTAACAAAAAGTCTCACCTATTAGATTTAGCATGTTCCACGGGTTTTAGTTCACGTGAATGCTTCAAAAAAGAAGGTGCATCTGCAGAGGGTATTGATATATCTGAATCAGCTGTAATGGTCGCAAATGAAAAGGCAAAAAAGCTTAAGGCTAATAATTTATTGAAATATTATGTAGCTGATGCTTGTGATTTACCATTTGAAGATAACTCTTTTACACATGTTCTCGGTGGATGTAATTTTGCATTTATACAAAATCGGTTAATAGCTTTGAATGAAACTCATCGATGTTTAAACCACATGGGAAGCATGTGCATTTCAAATTTTTATTACAGGCGTAAAATATCAGATAAACTTATCAATGATGTATATAATGCAATAAATTTCAGACCCAATCCTTTGTGGACTTTGGAATACTGGCATCAGTTTTTTTCTGAAAGATTTACTCTTGTTTCAGAAGAAAACCATGAGATGGAATCTCAAAGTGAAGATGAGTTAAAAGCCGATATTTATGATTACATTTGCAATGTAACTCCCTGATAATCTCTTTGGATATTTAATGGTCTGCGTATTTTTAAAAATCTTTCAAAAAATACATTCTGAAGTGAACCATTCAAACCTTTTGTAAACTCATTGCTATTGAAAATGTAATCATAAATATCGGCTTTTAACTCATCTTCAC
>SFGN01000049.1 GCA_004556565.1 Lachnospiraceae bacterium
CATACACCTAAAATAAAATCCAAACCTTTTCAGATCCTATTTATTGCATTTCCTGCATCATCTGCAAAAGGTTTGGATTTTATTTAAGTTTGGATATCGTAAAAAATCCAAACGTTTGGATTTTCTTAGTCACAGTCATATCAGTTTACTGATTGATATGGGATTTTCAGCGGTGGCGATTGCAGACCGTGTGGGGCATGAAAGCATTGACATCACTTACCAGTACGCTCATCTGTTCCCGTCAAAACAGGCGGAAATGGCAGATAGATTAGATGATTTAGAGAAAGGAGAGATTGCAAATGTCAGCTAAGAACAGGGATAACAAAAACCGTTGGAGAAACATCACAGTAGGATTTCGGGTATCTCCCGAAGAAAATGAACTCATCAACAAGGCGGTTGCTTTATCAGGATTGCCGAAACAGGAATACTGTTACCGCCGCTGTCTGAATCAGGATGTGGTGGTACAGGGCAATCCGAGAGTGTATAAGGCACTCAAACTGGAACTTGCTGCTGTCCTTACAGAGTTAAAAAGGATTGAAGCGGGAAACAGCGTGGATGAGGAACTGATGAATGTAATTGAACTGATTGCCATTATTCTTGGCGGTCTGAAAGGAGAGGATGAGAATGGAAAATAAAAAAGAAATGACTGCCCCGAATGTATCTGTTGGCGCAGATACGGAGCAGCCGATTTTCAAAAACACTAAAAGTAGTATATCCGAGTATGAGGAAAATATCAAGAGTTTTGAGGAAATGCAGAGAGAAATGCAGTTGAGTTTAGACCCCTCATATCTCAAAGCAGTTTCCATGAATGAACTGTTTGACACCCAGTATCAGAGCAAGCCGCCGTTAATTGACGGTCTGCTCTACCCCGGCACTTATATTTTTGCAGGTTCTCCTAAATTGGGAAAGAGTTTTCTGATGGCACAGCTTGCCTATCATGTCAGCACAGGCACACCGCTTTGGAATTATAGCACCCGTAAAGGAACCGTATTGTATCTTGCCCTTGAAGATGATTACCGCCGTTTACAGGAACGTTTGTACCGGATGTTTGGAACAGAGAGTGCAGACAACCTTTTCTTTTCTGTTTCTGCCGGTCAGCTGGGAAAAGGATTGGATGAACAGCTTGCGAGGTTTGTGGCAGAGCATACGGACACGAAACTGATTATCATTGATACGCTCCAAAAGGTGCGTGAGGTCGGTGGAGATAATTACAGTTACGCAAACGATTATCAGATTATGGCAAGACTGAAAAGTTTTGCAGATGCCCACAGTCTTTGTATTCTGCTCGTACACCACACAAGGAAACAGACTGCGGATGATAAGTTTGATATGATTTCGGGAACAAGCGGACTGCTTGGTGCGGCAGACGGGGCGTTTCTCCTTCAGAAAGAAAAACGGACAGGCAATGCAGCAACTTTGGAAGTATCGGGCAGAGATCAGCAAGACCAAAAACTATACCTTATCCGTAACACAGAAACATTATTGTGGGAGCTGCAAAGGGCAGAAACTGAACTCTGGAAGGAACCGCCAGAGCCTTTACTGGATGAGATTGCCGAACTTGTTATGAAGGATAAATCCTTTTGGGAAGGCTCAGCAACGGAACTGGTTTCGCTGATAAAGGTAGAAATTCAGCCCCATGTCATCACACGAAAACTGAACGTTCTTTCAGGGCGATTGTATGCAGAACATGGCATTTATTATAAGAGCAACCGCACCCACGATGGAAGAAAAATACGGTTTTGGAAAGACGATACGGAAACAGCGTGACAGTTGGTGACGGTTGTGACGGTATTTTTGACAGCGGGGATGGTATCGAAATAACCGTCACAACTGTCACATACCGTCACGGAGAGGATGGGATACGATGAGAAATGTGCAAATATCACAGGAATTATTTATGAAGCTGCTCCGTTTTCATTTGATTGAAGATGAGAGTTGCGAGAAAGAAATTAAGAAGGAGTTGGAGAAGAAACTGGATAAGATGGTCATGCGTGACCTGTTTGGAAAATCAAAAACTGCATCGACAAAGGAAGAAAGGGAACGGGCAAGAAAAGAATATCTGGACAGACGGGGAGTGCCGGAGAGTTTCCGTTGGTGATTCTTCCTTGATGATAAGGACAGGGGTGTGGCACACCCCTGTAAATAACAGATAAGGCAGGAAAGGAGTGTTGCGGATGTTAAAGCGGCCGGAAAGAGAAAGCAGAAATGTGAATGATTTATTTTATGAGATGGAGGGCAGACAGATACAAAAAATGAACAAGGTACTGGCAGACGTGGAACTGACAAAAGCAGAGGAAAAAACTCTGATATGGCTTGCTGGATGGGAAGAAAGTACCGTAGATAATCTGCTGTCAGTCATAGAAAAAGCAGCCCGGATACGGGCAGATAAAAAGGGCGGATACGCCCATAAATCTAAGCGTGAGTCCGAGAAGTAATCGGATTTTGTTAAACAAAAACAAGCCCTCGGCGTTTGAGAGTGAAATACACCCATCGCACATACTTCGTTTATGCTCTGTGTATTTCGCCCTGCCGGGAGCTGTACCGCCGACAGGCGGATAAGTTCGTAAACAGGTGCTTATGCACCTACTCACAGTAAAGTCGGCGCAAGCCGAGGAAGGAGGATGCTTATAGGCAGACATTCATTTATCAGACAAAGTAAGCTGTCCGATGTGGCAGGAAGGATTGACTATATCTCCAATCCGAAACGACAGGAACATCTCTATGCGACCTATCAGACAGAAGGGGCAACACCTGAGTTTTGGAAAAATCTTGCAAGAGAAAATCAGTTGGATTTTAAGGTAAGCGGATCGACAGGGAAATGTATCGAAGGGCGTGAGTTCATCATAGCACTTCCCGAAAGTTTTGTTCAGTATAGGGCAGATGATGTGGTAAGACTTTTTACGGAAACTTTCCATAAAAGATATGGCGTGGAGTGCAGCGCAGCCCTTCATCACAACAAGACAAAGACGAATTATCATATTCATTTGGTATTCAGCGAACGGAAAATGTTGGAGCAGCCCGAAGTGAAAATTGCTACCCGAAATATGTTTTATGATGAACAGGGGAAGCATAGACGCACGAAGAAAGAGATTTTAGACGAGCAGGGAAATATCCGAGCCGGGTGCAGCATTATCCCAAAAGGAGAAATCTATGAAAGTCATATCTTCACAAAAAAAGAGGAATGGTTTAAGAACAAAGCCTTTACCAAAGAAGTCAAAGAATTATTTACCGATACGATTAACTGTTATGTAAAAGAAGAATCAGAAAAACTTTCTGTATTCCAGCAGGGCGGCGTTTATCTGGCAACGAAGAAAATCGGAAAGAACAATCCGAAAGCTGCGGAGATACAAGCAGACAATGCGGCAAGGCAGGAATGGAATCGGACAGTTGATGTGGCATTAGTTGAGGGCGTTCCTGAAGAAGATATTTTGAAGATTAAGCAGGAAAAGATTACAGACGAAACGCTGCAATCTATTAGGACACACGGTTGGCTGCCGGATATGTTCCGTCAGATTATCCGAGAAGCAAAAGACTTTTTACAGGAAGTGATTTTCAAATTTAAGCTGCCGCCAAGACCTGTACCAAAGATCGATTTGCAGGAATGGAAGGATATGCAGAAGCTCATGTATGAATTACAGGAGCGGTCAAGAGAGATAAAACGCACACAGCAGGATATTTCTTCTTTGAAAAAGCAACTATCAGAGTTACGAGGATTATTTAAAGGTAAAGAACGAAAATCTTTGGAAGGGAAAATTGAAGTGTTAGAGGATTTGGAAAAACGTCTGTACAAGAGCATGGAACAGATTGTAAAACGTGAAGGCTATCCCAATGTGCAAGCCTTTCAGAAGGTTTATAATAAGGCAGAAGAACTGATTATGGAATACAATGAAGAACTGAGAGCATGGAAAAATCAGACGGAACGGAAGAAAGAGAATCCGTTAGAACAGCCGAAAAAAGCGAGCGTACTGGAAAAGCTGCACCGCTATCAGCAGGAAGGCAGACAGCAGCCGAAACGGTCAGTTAAGAAAAAATCTATAGATAGAGAACGATAAGAAAGGTGGAAACGATTATGAAGAAAACAATATTTGAAGAAATGGGCGGCACTTATATCAGACAAGGGGATTATCTTATCCCCTGTCTTACCTTGCCGGAGGAAGAACAGAGATTTATCGGCGTATGGGGACAAAGACATAAACGCTATTTGAAAGAACATAAGAGAGCGATTTATATTACTCTGCTTACAACTGGCAGGCTGAATAGTTATCTTGCAGATATAGAAGGACAGGCACAAGAACGCTTTGAAAGGATTATAGAGCAGATGGCAGAGAATGAAGGTATTACCGAACAACTTAAAGCAACTGATCAGATGGCTTGGGTAGGAGCAATGAATAATATTTGGAGTAGGGCAAGAGAGGTTGTGAATACTGAATTTATTTATAACTAAAAGAGAAGAGATTTTTGAAAAACTGCTTGACTGTAAACCTTGTTTATAGCTTATTTTCAAGGTAAAATAAAGATACTTGAAAGGGGTGCATAACATGAAAATAAAAGATGTAGAAGAACAAACAGGTTTATCCCGTTCTAACGTTCGTTTTTATGAAAAGGAAAAACTCATCGAGCCTTCCAGAGATGAAAGTAATGGTTATAGAGATTATTCGGAAAATGATGTGAAAAATATAAAGAAGATTGCATATCTGCGTACATTGGGAATTTCCATTGAGGATATACGAAGCATTATATCTGAAAAAGTAACATTGAAGGAAACGCTTGAGAGGCAGAATGAATTATTAAGAAGTCAGATTACTGATTTGAATAGGGCGAAACTCATGTGCGAAAAAATGTTGGACGAAGAAAGTATTAGTTATGAAAAATTACAGGTAGAACAATATGTAACAGAGTTGCAGGATTATTGGAAAGATAATCAAACTGTTTTCAAGCTGGATTCAGTCAGTTTTTTGTATATATGGGGAAGTATGCTTACTTGGACAATTATTACTGCACTATGCCTGATTATTGGGGCTTTGTCTTATTCTAAGCTGCCGACAGAAATTCCGGTACAATGGAGTAAAGGTGTGGCAACATCTTTGGTGAATAAAAATTGGATTTTTATTTGTCCGGTTATCTGTATCATAATCCGTTATTTATTAAAACCTTTTATCTATGCCAAATTACAGATGAACAATTATTATGGAGAAATTATAACAGAGTATTTGACAAATTATATGTGTTTTATTGTGTTGTCATTAGAAATTTTTTCAATACTTTTTACTTTCGGAGTGGTAAAAAGTGTTGTTGTACTGTTATTTGTGAACACGGCAGCCTTTATTGGATTGTTAGTAGTCGGGTTGACGAAAATGGATTTGAGAGGAAAAGAAATTTTATGATTCAAATTTCAAATTTAACTAAAAAATATGGTGAAACAGTTGTTTTTTCGGACTTAAACTATACATTTGAAAATACTTGTATTTATGGACTTGTTGGAAGAAATGGGGTTGGAAAGACGACACTTTTGAATATACTTTCGAATTATGACAGAAATTATACGGGAGTAATCTCTATCGACGGGAAAAAAATGAACAAGGTTGATTATCTTGATATGCCGGTTGCCTATGCAATGGATAAACCAAGTTTTTTTAATGAGTTGACGATATATGAAAATCTTCTTTTAATTGCTTCAAGTAGAAAGCTAAAAAAACAAGAGGCATTTGATAAAATCGAGAGGATTTTAGATGGGTTGGGATTAAAAAAGTATGAGAACTATTCTCCGTCGGAACTTTCAAAAGGTACAATGCAACGGCTAAATAATGCTTGTGCAATGATACAAGAAGAAAAAATTACTATTTTTGATGAACCATTCTCAGGGCTTGATCCTGTCCAAATGAAACTTTTAGAAAATGTGATAGTGGAGTTTCACAAGAAAGAAAAAGGAATTTATATTATTTCAAGCCATGATATAGAGTGTTTACAAAATGTTTGTGACAAGTGTCTTTTGTTACATAACGGACAAATTAGAGAAATCAATATGGAGGAAGTTGACAGAGAGGAAATCGCAAAGATTTTATCTGAAGGGGAGTAAAGTATGTATCAGTTGCTTTTGAAACAGAGATTCAAATTTGCAGTTAGAATGGTTAAACGAAATATAGGTGCTTATCTTATACTGATTGCTATTGTGCCATGTATTCTTATATTGCAATCTATGATTCAGAATAACTCTGGAATTGATATTGCCGTTTTTATACCGTATGGTATTCTCTGTTTCTTGTTTATGAATTTGTTTGGAACAATACCGAGAATGCGTATTTCTCCTGAATCCTATATTTGGAAAATAGAAAAAACATATATTTGGCGAATGAAGAAGGTAGGAAAAAGCATGATACTGACGTTGTGTGTTGCGTTGATTTTATCTCGGGTTTTTCCGATGGAGGGAATGGTTTTAAGACAGTTTATTGTGGCTATGCTCTGTAATCCAATCGTCAATATGCATACGGTTTTATTGATGCAATATAAATATCGGGATGTTACAAATATATGTATGTTAGCAGTAGTAATGATTTGCTTTTTTTATGGGAATATATTTATTGCCGGTGGATTATTGATCATTTACGGATTATATTTCATTTTATATCCTTATTTTAGTTATCAAGCAATTATCCCTTTCTTTCAACAATATAATCAGATGTTATATGGTTTTTTGAATAGGGAATATGATACGGTTTTGCAAACACAGGATGAAGTGTTTTTCCAAAATAATAAGAAAGAAATGAAGGGACTGATGAAGAAATATTATGGCAGCCGCTATCGTTTTTTGATGGTTTATGAGGTGGTTAGTGTTGTCAGAAGAAAGAAACAGATTATGTATCAGTATTTTGCGATTGTTTTGATCACAATGTTATTATCACAGATAGACGGAAAATATATTGAGTATGTATTATTGTTTTCTATATTGATATTAGGGCAGAATGTTGTCAGCTATAATGTGCAAAATGAATTACGTTTAGTAAAAAAAGGATTTCCACTCATATATTCTTTAAAAGAAAAATTACAATGTAAGTCAGTTATTGGAATGTTCTTGCTGTTACTTCCGATGATTTGTTATTGGATGGCGTATAGAATTGAATTATTTAGTATTATTCTTTGGATATGGATACCGATTCAGAGTATTATAATATATACAGCAAAGAACCGACTGCAAAGGTTGCTATATCTGCTTCCATTTTATATTTTGTCATTGTTATCTATGAGAGTATGGCAGATATTTTTTTAACAATAAGATTATTGATTTTCTAAGCAAAACCGCTTATAATTTGAGTCAGAACATATTGCTATTATCCACAGTTGCGGAGCGTGTGTTATCAATGCCGATAACAAAATGATAACATTAGCTCATATAGGCAGGATAATATGGATAAATCAAATAATCAAAAGAAATAGAAACACGACAACGAATAATCTCTAAACAAAAAGCGTTAGGGTTTGTAGAGTGGGAATAATAAACAGGAAGCTTCCCACACCAACAATGTGCGAAGCCCATTTGGGGTATGGAGGTCTTAGTTAGTAATTAAAAAGTATGATTTGAGTGGATTGCCGCTTGTTCTTTAAATTGAGAGCAGGCGGCTTTTCATTTCTATGCATCGTTATGTACATGGATAACTGAATACAAAGGAAGAGAGGACAGTAAAAAATGCAGGTGACATGGATGATATTTATTTTTTCTTAGCAGCATTGGCAGATACTGAAAATGTGGGGTAATTATTATAGCGCGGTTCTGTATTGTAACTGGCAATGTGGGAGCGTTGGCAGGTTGAAAACTGCCAGGAACATAATAAAGGAATACCGTTGAATCATAAAAAGTATTTTTGAATTAATAAAACAGAAACGAAAGTCAAATATTACAAAAACAATCCATTGGTATATTACAAACATAAACAATGAAACAAAGAAAAGGAGATCAGAACATGGCAAAATCAAAATTGGTGGAAGCAAATGAAAAAATTGCGGAAGAGGTTGTAGGCGGTTATAAAAAGATTGAAGAACGCGTAGTAAGCGGCTATAAAAAATCGAGGAGGGTGCAGTTGGCGGATTCAATAAAATCGCAGATAAATTCGTTGATAACTTTTTGACGAAAGAAGGAGAATCCGTGGAGGATGCATATGCGCATTATTGAGAAATGTTCTCGTGTTTAAATAGATCAGCGAAAGTTATATATGATATAATAAATTAGGAAGGACTAACTGTGGCCTGATTCAGTTATTAGATAAATTCAAGAGGATATCTTTTTGATAATAAAAATCCAGTATCCGTAGAGGACCTGACTAAATACGTATATATGAGAGGAGGCAGGAAAGGAAATTATGGAAATGATGCAGAAAAGAGAACGTGAAAAGGAAGTTGTTTCTTTGATGATAAAAATATACTGCAATAAAAAACATCATACAAAAGGAACTATTTGTGAGGATTGCAGACAGTTGGATGAATATGCGAAGCTCCGCAGTGAAAAGTGTCCGTTTATGGAGACGAAAACTTTTTGTTCCAACTGTAAAGTGCATTGTTATAAACCGGAAATGCGGAAAAAAATCAGGGAAGTGATGAGGTTTTCAGGACCAAGGATGATTTTTCACCATCCGGTTATGGCACTACAACATGTATTGGCAACGAAAAGAGAAAAACGAAGACTGAAAATAGAAAAGGAGTAGTTATGTCAGAGGAAGAGAGAAATTATTAATGAAGCCGTCAAAAACATGGCGGATCATGTAATCAAGCTGCAGGGGGGCGTACCCTATAATGGAGAAAATACAAATAAGATTCCGTCAGTGATTCCATTATGGATTACTTCAGCTATCTATGCGGCGTATTTCCCGCAGTTTACTTCAGCAGATTTTCAGCGAGTTTTAAAATCTGTGGTGCATAGAAGAAAACATATTTGTTGTTATGAACCCTGCCATGGCCAGGCTTACACCGTGGATGATGGAGATAATGTCGGACTCTCTGGCGGACGCGGGATTCCTTATCATAGAAGTCAATGTGGATGCTTTTACATCATGGACACAGTTTTATAAAAATATACCGATAGGGCTTCTGATATTTGTGCTCCTGTGCAGCGGGATATTTACCGCGGAATATCGGAAAGGCACTTTGATTCCGGTGGTGACAAAGGGACTGCCGCGCCGGAAGATCTTGGCAGCGAAAGCGGTGCTTTTGACTGCGATGTGGACGGGAATGTATTTTTTATGTTATGGAATCACATATGGGTATAATGCATATTTCTGGGATAACAGCATCGCGGCACATCTTCTGTTTGGAGCTGCCTGCTACTGGCTGTTCGGAATATGGGTTATTGCTCTGCTAGTGTTTTTTTCTGCCGTATCAGGAACAAATACAAATGTTTTGCTGGGGACAGGAGGAGTTGTTTTAGGAGTATACTTTCTGGGGATGTTTCCAAAATTGAATTCCGTTCTTCCGGTAAAACTGATGGAAGGAATGGCGCTTATTCAGGGGGCGGCAAAGCCGGAGGATTATTATACCGGTATGGCGGCAGCAAGCGTGACAGCAGTGATTCTCATTGCACTGTCAGCAATCTGTTTTAACAGGAAACAGTTATAGAAAGTAAAAACTCATTCCATATCGGATTTACAAGAAGGCTTCGGAAAGTTTATATGTTAATTCCGGAAGTAAGCTGTTATAATGAAAGTATATGTATGGCGCGGAAAGAATGCGGGGGTATTGCCGAAGGAATGAGGTGTATTTATGGATAAAAAGGTTACAATCTGCGGTCAGATAAACGGCTCTGTCAATTTTGCTATGCAGCAGAATTATGTGCCGGTTATCAGAAGTCTTGTGATTCACAATGAAACACAGGAGAGTTTGAATGATCTGCGTTTAAAAATTACTTTTGAGCCGGATTTTGCACGGGAGTTTATTTTTGAAATTGAGTCGATAGACGCAGGAGGATCGGTGGAGATCAGCCCGGTAAGAATAAGGCTGTCTACTGAGTTTCTGTTTTCTTTGACGGAGAAGATGGTGGGCAGTATTTTTGTTGAGTTGTATGAAGGGGATAGCAGAATCTATGAATATGAGGATTCTATAGAACTGCTCGCATATGATCAGTGGAGCGGTCTGCTTATTATGCCGGAAATGATTGCCGCATTTGTAACGCCGAATCATCCGCGGATCGCGGAAGTGATCGCACGGGCATCAAAATATCTGGAGCAGTGGACAAAGAGGCCGGCATTTACAGGATATCAGACATAGAATCCGGAGAATGTCAAATTACAGATGGCGGCAATATATGCGGCACTGATGTCAATGGAAATTATATATAATAATCCGCCTGCAAGTTATGAGATGCTGGGACAACGTGTAAGGCTGCCCCATGTTGTATTGGAACAGAAACAGGGAACTTGTCTGGATCTGGCAGTTTTATATGCAGCCTGTTTGGAAGCCGCAGGACTGCATCCGCTCATCATATTTAAGAAAGGGCATGCCTATGGCGGATGCTGGCTGGAAGAAGAGACTTTTGCTGACTGCGCGGAAGATGACATTTCAGCACTGGAGAAAAGAACTGCCGGGGGCAGTGAAGAAATTTTGTTAGTGGAGTGTACAGATTTTACGGCCGGAAAGAAAATAGATTTTGACCGTGCGCTGAAACATGGTAAAGATCATTTGCTGCAGATCAGCGAATTTGCATGTGTGATTGATGTGTGCAGGACAAGGGGAAGCGGTATCAGGCCGATTCCGGTGAGGCTTGAGCAGGCGCGTCTTCTGGAAAATCAGGAAACGGAGAATGTGGAGGTTCATGCGGATGTTGTGAAGGCTCCTGATAAATTGAATGTCAGAGAGATGGCGGACTTATCGGAGGTGGAAGAAACTGTTACGAAGCAGAAAATATGGGAACGGAAGCTTCTTGATTTCAGTCTTCGCAATACCCTGCTTAATTTCCGGGTAAATAAAAATGCTCTCCAGCTTATTACAGCCGACCTTGGAGAGCTGGAAGACGAACTTTCAGACGGGAAGGATTTTCGTGTTATGGAGGTGCCGTCAGAATGGACGTTTTCCCTGCGCGACGCAAAGATGTTTGAAATAGAGAATGAAAAGGATCTGATTCAAAGCATTGCGACGGAAGAGTTTAAAAGCAGCCGTATCCGAACCTTCTTGCCAGAAGAGGAACTTACGAACCATTTGAAGAATATATACCGGGCGGCCAAGGTGAGTATAGAGGAAAATGGAACCAATACTCTTTTTCTTGCACTTGGCTTTCTGCGGTGGTTTGAGAGTGATTTATCGGAAAAGCCCAGATATGCGCCGATCATACTGATTCCAATCGATATTGTGAAAAATAACAGGAATAAAGGTTATGTTATCCGCAGCAGACAGGAAGAATCACAGATCAATATCACTTTGCTGGAATATCTTAGGCAGATATTCGGGCTGAAGATATCCGGACTGGATCCGCTTCCGACAGATGAGCACGGAATTGACCTGCCGCTGATATTTCACACGATCAGGCGGGCGATTATGGGGAGAAGCCGCTGGAATATTGAAAACATGGCATTTATAGGATTATTTTCGTTCGGTCAGTTTGTCATGTGGAACGATATCCGTAACCGTTCAAAAGAATTGGAAGAAAATAAAGTTGTCTCCAGTCTGATAGAAGGAAAGATGAACTGGACTCCGGGAGAGCAGACGGTCACACTCGATAATCTGGACATTGTGATCGAACCGGATAAAATGGCAGTTCCCATGAGCGCGGATTCTTCACAGATGGTTGCGATTGCCGCGGCCGCAGACGGACAGAGTTTTGTCCTCCACGGACCTCCGGGAACAGGAAAGTCCCAGACGATCACGAATATGATTGCAAATGCTTTGTATCAGGGCAAATCAGTTCTTTTTGTGGCAGAAAAAATGGCAGCACTGAATGTCGTGCAAAATCGTCTGGAGAGTATCGGGCTTGCGCCATTTTGTCTTGAACTGCATTCAAATAAAACAAATAAATCTAATGTACTGGGGCAGTTGAATAAGGCGCTGGAAGTAGGGCGGATCAAAGCTCCGGAAGAATATAAAGCGACAGCAGATAAAATCCATGAGCTCAGAAAAAATCTGAACGCTGTTGTGGAAGCATTACATTGTAAAAGACCGTATGGATGTACTTTGTATGAGGCAATCGAAAAGTATGAGGCGGGAAAAGAAGAAAAAGGCAAAATCGTTATCCCGAATGAAATAGCTGACCGGGCGGACACAGAAACTCTCCGAAAATGGGGCGAAGTATTGAGACAATATTCCGTTGCGATAGGCGATGTGGGAATCTATGAAGAGCATCCGCTGAAAGGATATGAGGGAACGGAGTATTCAATAGAATTACGGGATAATCTGGAAAGACTCTTGGGAGAAATCATGATTCTGTCTGAAACAGTCACAAAAGAACTGGATCTGCTGTGCAGATGGAGCGGCACAGGCAGGATGGTTTCTTCCGAAAATGTTGGGAACAAATAAGCTGGTAAAAGAGCTTAAACTTTATGCAAAAAATCCGGCATCCATTACAAAAGACGATCTGACTTCTTATCATCAGAAGCTTGAACTTATCCGGTCGATCAGGGAAAAATTTACACAGTTGCCTGCAGCGATTACAGACAAGTTAGGCGGTTTATACATGGGGACAGGCACGGACTGGACATTGGTGCTTTAGGCACTGGAGAAGGCTGAAGCAGTTCGCCGTTTTTGTGCTGGGGCAGATAAAGCCAGACGGACAGGTTATCTTGATGCGATTGCAGGTTTTGGAAATGAAAGAGAGATTACGGATGCGGTTGCGGGCGTGCGGACATTTGGCATTAAAATGGAAGAGTTGTCAGTGCGCTATCATGTAAATCTTGCGGATCTTGAAGAAAGCTCCGACTGGGTCAGCGCGGCGGCATCGGCTGCAAAACGTTATAAATCAAATCTTTCAGGACTGAAAAACTGGGTAGTAGTACAGCTAAAATCTGAACAGTTAAAAGAAGCCGGGCTGTCCTGCGTTGTGGAAGCATGGGGAAGCATGGAAAAGAGGAAGTGTAGATGCAGGAAATATTCAAAACGCATATGAAAGCAATCTGTATTATGCGCTTGTATTGAAAACAATCCGCGAAGATGCAAGATTGAAAGAATTTCAGGGCAGACAGTATGAGGATATGATTGACCGGTACAAGGAATTAATTGAAAAATTCAGGATTCTCACGATTCAGGAGCTGGCCGCAAAATTGTCGTCACAGATTCCTGTTTCAGGCACATCAAGCGCGGCTTCTTCTGAAATAGGAATTTTGAAAAGAGCGATTAAGAGCAACGGCAGAATGCTGTCTATACGGAAACTGTTTGACGAGATACCGGTTCTGCTCAGAAGGTTATGTCCGTGTATGCTAATGAGCCCTATATCGGTAGCACAGTATATTGACCCGTCATTTCCAAAGTTTGATCTGGTAATCTTTGACGAGGCATCTCAGCTTCCGACAAGTGAGGCAGTGGGAACGATTGCAAGAGGAGAAAATGTAGTTATTGTCGGAGATCCGAATCAGCTCCCGCCAACGAACTTTTTTAACTCCAACCGGATAGATGAAGATAATATGGATAAAGAGGATCTGGAGAGTCTTCTGGATGACTGTCTGTCTATTTCCATGCCGCAGGAGCATTTGAAATGGCACTACCGGTCACGCCACGAAAGCCTGATTGCCTACAGTAACATGAAATACTACGACAATAAATTGTACACATTTCCTTCGCCGAATGATATGGTGTCAGAGGTCAGCCTGGTTCATGTAGATGGTTATTATGATAAGGGAAGAACGAAACAAAATAAAGCAGAAGCACAGGCGGTTGTAGATGAGATCATCAGAAGGTTAAGTGATGAAAAATTAAGAAATGACAGTATAGGGGTTGTTACATTCAGTTCGGTGCAGCAAAATCTGATTGATGACATGCTGGCAGATGCTTTTTTAAAGTATCCGCAATTGGAAGAGTTCGACAGAGCATCAAAAGAACCTGTATTTATCAAAAATCTTGAGAATGTACAGGGAGATGAGAGGGATGTCATTTTATTTTCTGTCGGTTATGGACCGGACAAAGAGGGAAAAGTATCAATGAATTTCGGACCGTTAAACCGGGATGGGGGATGGAGAAGATTAAATGTTGCTATTTCCAGAGCAAGAAAGCGGATGGTCGTATATTCTACGCTCCGGCCGGAGCAGATTGACCTGTCGCGTACCCGGGCAGAAGGAGTTGCAGGTCTGCGGGGATTCCTTGAATTTGCGGAAAAAGGCAAGAGTGTACTGGCATCCCGGGCCGGTTCAGGGACAAAGACACCCGATTCACTGGTTCTTAAACTGGCAGATGCAATTCGCGAAATGGGATATGAAGTGAAATGCAATATCGGGTGTTCAGAGTATAAGATGGATATCGGTATAGTAAATGCCGGAAAGCCGGATACATATCAGTTAGGTATTCTGCTTGACGGACAGAATTGTAAAGAAGCGGCGACTTCCAGAGACAGATTTGTCCTGCAGCCGGATGTTCTTAAAGGGCTCGGATGGAAAATTATGCGTGTATGGACATTGGAATGGCTGGATAATCCGGAGAAAGTTCTTAAGGACATTAAGGATGAACTGGAAAAAGGCGCGGCAGTACATGAGGCGGAAGCGGAGCAGACAAATGCCCGGCCGCCGGAAGAAATTACTTTTGAAAAGGTATCTGTTGCCGAAACGGAAAAGTATAAATCCTTAGCGTGTGCATATAATACTCTGGACATATCTAATATGGGACTGGCGGATAAATTTTATGACCCGCATACTAAGTCTTCAATTGCGGGACTTATGAGAAAGATACTTATTGCAGAAGCCCCCATAAGCCGTAAGGCACTTATGAAAAAGACTCTGTCAGCCTGGGGAATTACAAGAAGCGGAAGCCGTGTTGAGGCGAGTTTTGATGCTGCGCTTCAGAAAGTCGAAAAACAGGAAACAAGAGATATGGATGCCGTATTTTATTGGAAGAAAAACCAGGAGCCGGAGAAGTATCAGGGATACCGTGTGGAAGATCAGCATGGTAATAAGAGGAATATGGATGATATTTCTTCCTATGAAATCACCAATGCAATCCGGGAAGTGCTGGCTGAGCAGGTCGGACTGTCGAAAAGGGATCTTATCAGGGAGACAGCAAAGAAATTTGGCTTTACCCGTATGGGAAATGTGATTGAAACTGTTATTTCACATGCAATAGATACTGCGGTGCAAAGAGGGATCATTGCAGTTGATGACGGAGATAAAGTGACATTGAACAGGGAATAAAAAGAGACCGGATCGGAAAAGAAAAATGAGCTGCCTGAAATTAAATCAGGCGGCTCATTTTTCTTTTTGCGGTTATTTTCCATATATTCACTCTTGAAAAAAGAACGTAAGTTCGCTATAATGGAAGCAAAGGAGGCGAACATAAGTTTGGAAAACGTAATCTTTCATATAGATGTCAATTCGGCTTTTCTTTCGTGGGAGGCTGTTTACCGGATCTGTCACCTGGGCGGAACGGTTGATTTACGCGATGAGGTGGCCGCTGTCGGGGGCGACATGGCTATGAGGCATGGGATCATCCTTGCAAAATCTATTCCTGCAAAGAAGTATAACATTAAAACCGGTGAAAGTATCATGGAAGCACTTCAGAAATGTCCACGGTTAAAGCTGGTTCCGCCAAATTACGGGCTGTATGAGAAATGTTCCGCAGCCTTTATGGAGATTCTGCGGCAGTACTCACCGGAAGTGGAGCAATATTCCATAGATGAGGCATTTGTTGACATGACAGGGACAAAAAGCCTCTGGGGTGAACCGGTGACAGCGGCAGACCGCATCCGTAATCAGATTCGGCATGAACTGGGATTTACAGTGAATATCGGCGTCTCAGAGAATAAATTGCTGGCAAAGATGGCAAGCGATTTTCAAAAGCCTGACCGGGTGCACACGCTCTGGAAACATGAAATTGAGACAAAGATGTGGCCGCTTCCTAAAAAATTATTTAACATGGGAATCCATACGATCGGAGAACTGGCAAAGTCAGACCCGGCAATGTTAAAAAGTCATCTGAAAAAACACGGGGAAGTCATCTGGGCATTTGCGAATGGTCTGGATGTTTCTGTAGTGCAGTCGGGGGCCCCGGCAAATAAAGGGTACGGGAACAGTACAACCATAGCGTTTGATGTTACGGACGCATCTACGGCAAAGCTGGTCCTGCTTGCGCTGGCTGAGACGGTGGGAACCAGGCTGCGGGCGGCCGGAGTCTGTGCAGAAGTAATTGCCGTGGGGATTAAGACATATGATCTTCAATATACAAGCCGCCAGATGACCTTGAATAATGCAACAAATATTACGATTGAGATCCACCGCTGTGCCTGCCAGCTTTTTGATTCCCTGTGGGACGGGAAGGCTATCCGGCATCTGGGCATCCATACCAGCAGGATAAGGGATCATATGGATATGCGCCAGCTTGATATGTTTGATACGACTGATTATGAGAAGCTGGAGCAGATGGATGCAACGATAGATAAAATCCGGCTGCGTTATGGCAGGGATTCTGTCAAGCGAGCAGTTTTTGTGGGGAGCAGAATCGACCATATGTCAGGAGGCATCAGCAGGGAGAAACGGTCGGTGGATTATGAGAAAGTAACGGTGGAATGATGATGGTAAAACAGGAACAGAAAAAAAGAACAGTGAAACGCAAGCAAAGGGGCAGTCAGGCAGAAACAGTAAAATAAGGCAATGAAAAAGACGTAAAAGGAGAGCAGAGGTATAACAGGAGGTGCGCGTGGATGGGATTTGCAATTGGAACGGAGGAAGAAAAACTGCAGGAAAAAGCAATCCGGGGAGTGCCGCAGAAGGTGGCGGCAGACTGCTGGTTCACCAGTAAGGGGAAGATGATTCCGAGGATGATAAAATATGAGGACGCAGAAGGTGTCCGGCATCTGTTGAAGGATATAGAGGTGTTAAAATCCGATAAAAAGTATTATGCAGGTATTCCTATGCACCGATATGACTGCAGGGCGGCGGTCAATAATCGGATGCAGGATTTTATTTTGTGCTATCATCCGGAAAATAATACCTGGGACATGATACTTCCGGAACAGGATTACGGAAATGCCCGGAGATGAAGCAATAATCAGGACAAAGAAAATGGTTAAAACTGCGAGAAAATCATATATATGTGGCGGACTGTTTAGACAAATCGGATGTTTTGTCCTATTTTTGGATAATTGACGATAAAGTGTCCCTTTTTACGGGAACGATTATCTGGTAAAATAATGAAACAGGCTCTGGGGGAAATTTGATAAAAGGAGAGCGGACAAAATGGTGATGAAAAATGAAGCATGAAAAGAAGGAAACTCACAGAGGAATAGGAAAAAAAGCAAAGCGCCTGATTCCACTGGCGGCTGTTTGTGCAATGGCTGTCATCTTTCGGATAGTCACCAGTCGTCTTGGCGGACCGTTGACTGCAGATACCGTCCTTAAGTATTCACCGGACAATCCGGTTCTGGCAGCAGGAGTGTGAGGATCCATGCTCAGCATCGTAACGACCACTTTGCTGGGAGAAAAACTGAACAATCCATTTTCAGTGGAATTCCTTGTCGTATTGCTTTGCAGAATTCTGGTATCTGTTGGTTCGGTTGCAGTTAATTATAAACTGAACATGCGGAAAAAGACAGAACAGTAAATCTTTGAAAAATTTCAAGAAGGGAAGGGATTGTATTATGAAAGAGGTAAAATCTCCTAAAAAACCGTTGATTTATTATTATGGCATCGTTCTGCTGGTTTTGATCTTGTTTAATATGATAGTGTCCCCTCTGCTGATGAAACGGCAGGTTACAGAGGTGGATTACGGCACATTTATGAGCATGATTGAAGAAAAAAATATCGGCAGGGTGCAGGTGGAGGATTCGCAGATCATTTTTACGGACAAGGACAATACTGTTATTTATAAGACGGGGGCAATGGATGATCCCGGGCTGACGGAGCGTCTGTATAATTCCGGAGCCACCTTTACCAGGGATATTGAGGAGACCATGTCGCCGGTTTTGAGTATTCTGTTAACTGTAATTCTCCCGATGCTGATTTTCTTTGGTCTGGGACAGTATATGAGCAAGAAGCTCATGGAGCAGGCCGGGGGTAAGAATTCAATGGCGTTCGGCATGGGCAAAAGCAACGCAAAAATATACGTCCAATCCACGGAAGGGATTCACTTCAGTGATGTGGCAGGAGAGGATGAAGCAAAGGAGAATCTGGCTGAAATCGTAGATTACCTGCATAATCCCGGCAGATACACAGAAGCGGGGGCAGCCATGCCGAAAGGTGTCCTGCTGGCAGGCCCTCCCGGAACAGGAAAAACGATGCTGGCAAAGGCGGTCGCGGGAGAAGCAAATGTTCCGTTCTTTTCCATTTCCGGTTCTGAGTTTGTCGAAATGTTTGTAGGTATGGGAGCATCTAAGGTCAGGGACTTGTTTAAACAGGCAAAAGAAAAAGCGCCCTGTATTGTTTTCATCGATGAGATTGATGCAATCGGTAAAAAGCGTGACGGACAATTGGACGGAAATGATGAGAGGGAGCAGACGTTGAATCAGCTTCTTACGGAGATGGATGGTTTTGAGGGAAATAATGGCGTAATCATCCTGGCAGCTACCAACCGTCCGGAGTCACTGGACCCGGCATTGACCCGTCCGGGACGTTTTGACCGCCGGATACCGGTGGAACTGCCGGATCTGAAAGGCAGGGAAGCAATTCTGAAAGTCCATGCAAGAAAAATTAAGGCAGCAGATGATGTGGATCTGCATACTATCGCCCGTATGGCATCAGGCGCGTCAGGCGCGGAGCTTGCAAATATCATCAATGAGGCGGCACTGCGTGCGGTCCGTAATGGCCGGGTAATCGTAAATCAGGCCGATCTCGAGGAAAGTATTGAAGTGGTTATTGCCGGATATCAGAAGAAGAATGCACTTCTCTCCGACAAGGAAAAGCGGGTGGTAGCATATCATGAAATCGGGCATGCACTTGTGGCGGCAATGCAGACGAATTCCGCCCCGGTACAGAAAATTACGATTATTCCGAGAACTTCCGGTGCCTTGGGATATACCATGCAGGTAGAGCAGGGGGACAAATATTTACTCACAAAAGAAGAAATTGAAAATAAAATTGCAACCTATACCGGCGGACGTGCGGCTGAGGAGATTGTGTTCGACGAAATCACCACGGGTGCATCTAATGATATTGAGCAGGCAACGAAACTGGCACGTGCCATGATTACCCGTTACGGCATGAGCGAAGAGTTTGACATGGTGGCTATGGAAACGGTGAATAATCAGTATCTCGGCGGTGACAGTTCCCTGACCTGTTCTGCCGAAACGCAGAAAGAAATAGACAAAAAGGTTGTGGAGCTTGTGAAATCCCAGCATGAAAAAGCCAGAAAGATTTTGTCAGATAACAGGGAAAAGCTGGATGAACTGGCAATGTTCCTGTATGAAAAAGAGACCATTACAGGAGAAGAGTTCATGGAGATTTTAAACGGAAAGGATGGCGATAAAGCATGAGAAATCGTTCTGGATTTGGCTGGCTGGAATTTATTGTCGGTGTTCTGCTGATCATTCTTGGAATATTTACCTTTATGAAGCCGGATGGTACGTTGACTGTAGTTGTGGTTGTCTACGGATTAATTGCTGTTATCACAGGAATCTGTGACATTGTGTTTTATATGAAAATGGAACAGCACATGGGATTTGGTCCGACCATATCTCTGGTTTCAGGCATTTTGAGTGTTATGGCAGGTATAATGCTTATCGTATACCCCGATGCGGGGAAATGGATTTTGACATTGCTTTTCCCTATCTGGTTTATTGCCCATTGTATCTCCCGCCTGTCCCATCTGAATGTGGTCCGTATAGCTGCGGGAAGGTTTTATTATTATTTTTCTCTGATTGTGAACATTCTTGGTCTTGTGCTTGGTGTCTGCATGCTGATCAATCCGGTTGTTTCTCTACTCTCCTTTGGAGTTATTATCGGGATATATCTGATTCTGCTTGGTCTGGACAACATTGTAATGGCTGTAAGTGATATGGGATCAAAGTGGTAGATAACTGTCACGCTCTCAATCCTGACATCAGGAAGTGCACTTACGGTGATAGGACTGCTGCTCGGATATATTTCCAGCAACCAGCTCCTGGCACGGCTCGGCATTTTTATCGGGCGCGGGGCAATTTGTCCCTTGATTATCGTACTGTTTGTGCTTCCGGAGCTGTTAATTGTGTTCTCATCGGTATTGCCGGCTGCCGCGGCGTGCGATGGGACGAATACAAAGAAAGAAGAGGTCGTTTATGTCAATTTAAATGGAGACGGTTCAGTAAAGGAATCAACAATAAGATTGATGAACTTCTGAAAAATATTACAGGAAGAATAGCTGTTACATTTCACACCCGGCCGGCATGAGGAATGCATTGACCGGGTGGTATTGTTTTTGGGAAAGTATAGATGTATAATGACAGTAGTACTTCGGTATAGACGGATCATTTTTGATTGTGATGGTTTGCCGGAGGAAAGAGAGGAAATGTTGCAGGATGACTATTAACGGAGCATTCAATTTCGGGTAATTTATAAGTTGTACGTTTTGTTTTGACAGGAGAGAGAATATTGAAAAAATCATTGAAGAAGGAACTTTTTTCCATACCAAATCTGATCGGGTATTTCAGAATACTGATGCTTCCGGTATTTTTGTATACATATTATCATGCAAAAAGCAGGCAGGAGTATCTGATAACATTTGTTATCCTGGCAGTAATTTTTCTTTCGGATGCTGCAGACGGATACATTGCAAGAAAGTATAATATGATTACTGATTTCGGGAAGATACTTGATCCAGTGGCAGATAAACTTGTACAGGGGACGCTGGCACTGGCTGTGGCATTGCGTCACCCACTGATGAAAGTATTTTTTGCAGTGTTTTTTTGCAAGGAATTGTACATGGCAGTCATGGGAGCGTACCTGCTTAAGGCAAAGAGTTCACTGAACGGGGCGCAGTGGTACGGGAAAGTCTGCACAGCAATTGTTGACGTGAGTATATTGGTTTTGCTGTTCATACCGGGGATTCCGGAAAATATAAGCAGAGGTCTGATTGTGCTGATGATCGTGCTGGAAATATTTTCAGCCGTAAATTATTTGAGATTCCATATCGGGATTATCAGAGGGGGAAAATAGTGTTTCACATGTGATGGGAAAGTGATATTACTATGGATCCGAAAGAAACTGCCGGCGGCAGTTTCTGTAAATTGATATTGTTATGCATATGAAAAAATAATCCGATGACCAGTTTTGAGTTCATCGGATCATTTTTAAATTTATCTGTTTAAACTTAGTTTTCTTTGTCGTGTATTTCCGCATGCAGCTCCTGAAGAGATTTCAACTCACCGCTTTCATGGGATTTTACATATTTGATTCCTTTTGCAGTTGCTTTTGCCGCCGCAATAGTAGTCATATAAGGAATCTTTGCTTTGATAGCGGCTTTCCGCAGATAGCTGTCGTCATAAATACTGTCTTTTCCGACCGGAGAGTTGATAATCAGGTCAATCTTCCCGTTTGTGATTAAATCCAGGATATTCGGACGGCCTTCATAAAGCTTCTTTACTTTTTCAGCAGGGATTCCGGCAGCGGTAATCAAATCACAGGTAGTGCCTGTTGCGATAATATGGAATCCGATTTCTGCAAAGATTTTTGCCACTTCCACGACTTCTTCCTTGTCTTTGCGGTTTACGGAAATCAGTACAGTTCCTTCCAGAGGAAGTTTCATCTGTGCCGCTTCCTGTGCCTTATAGAAAGCTTCGCCGTAGGACGGAGATAATCCAAGCACTTCTCCGGTGGAACGCATTTCAGGTCCGAGAACAGGATCTACTTCCTGGAACATATTGAACGGGAACACAGCCTCTTTTACACCGTAGTTCGGGATTTCCTGTTCTTTCAGGCCCGGAACCGGTGACGGCCTGCCTGTCAGTTCGGATGTGATGATGTCTGTGGCAAGCGGTACCATGCGGATGTTGCAGACTTTGGAAACAAGCGGCACAGTACGGGATGCTCTCGGATTTGCTTCCAGTACGTATACTTTGTCATTTTCAATAGCATACTGCATGTTCATCAATCCTTTGACATGCATTTCCTCTGCAATTTTTCTTGTATATTCCTTAATGATCTCAACATTTTTCGGTGAAATATGGGCGGACGGAACAATACATGCGGAGTCACCTGAATGTACGCCGGCCAGCTCAATATGCTCCATAACAGCAGGAACAAATGCATTTGTTCCGTCACTGATTGCATCAGCCTCACATTCCATCGCGTGGTTCAGGAAACGGTCGATCAGGATCGGGCGGTCAGGCGTAACCCCTACAGCCGCGTTCATATAACCTACCATACTTTCTTTGTCGTATACGACTTCCATTCCGCGTCCTCCGAGCACATATGAAGGACGCACCATAACCGGATATCCGATTTTTTCTGCAATATCCAGGGCTTCTTCCACCGTGGTGGCCATACCGGATTCCGGCATCGGGATCTCAAGCTTTTCCATCATGGCGCGGAAGAGGTCACGGTCCTCTGCCAGGTCGATGACAGACGGAGATGTTCCGAGAATCTTCACACCGTTTTTCTCAAGATCTGACGCAAGGTTCAGCGGAGTCTGTCCGCCGAACTGGGCGATAACGCCAAGAGGTTTTTCTTTCTTGTAAATGCTGAGTACATCTTCCAGGGTCAGCGGCTCAAAATAAAGCTTGTCGGAGGTGTCGTAATCTGTGGAAACTGTTTCAGGATTGCAGTTTACGATAATCGTCTCAAAACCAAGTTTTTTCAGCGCGAGAGAGGCGTGGACACAGCAGTAGTCAAATTCGATACCCTGTCCGATACGGTTCGGACCGCCGCCGAGGATCATAATCTTCGGCTTGTCTTCGGAAACCGGATTCTTGTCCGCTGCATTGTAGGTGGAGTAGTAGTATGCGCTGTCCGGAGTTCCGCTTACATGGACACCCTCCCAGGCCTCCTCTACGCCGAGGGCAATACGGCGGTTACGGATATCATCTTCTGCGATTTCCAGAAGCTGGCTCAGATATTTATCTGAGAATCCATCCTTCTTGGCGGAAATCAGAAGCTCATCCGGAAGCATAGAGCCTTTGTATTTCAGAATTTCTTCTTCCTCTACCACGAGTTCTCTCATCTGGTCGATAAAATAGGATTTTACTTTTGTAAGTTCATAAATCTCATCTGTGGTCGCGCCTTTGCGGAGAGCCTCATACATGATGAAATGACGCTCGCTTGACGGAGTGATCAGAAGCTTCAGCAGTTCTTCCTTACTCATGGAATCGAAATTCTTCGCATGACCAAGTCCGTAGCGTCCGGTCTCCAGGCTGCGGATTGCTTTCTGGAACGCTTCTTTGTAGGTCTTGCCGATGCTCATAACTTCACCGACTGCACGCATCTGAGTTCCGAGCTTGTCCTGTACACCCTTGAATTTTTCAAATGCCCAGCGTGCGAACTTGATTACCACATAATCGCCGTCCGGAACATATTTATCCAGTGTTCCGTATTTCCCGCAGGGAATATCCTTCAGAGTCAGGCCGGCAGCAAGCATAGCGGATACCAGTGCAATCGGGAATCCGGTTGCTTTAGAAGCAAGCGCGGATGAACGGGAAGTACGTGGATTGATCTCAATAACGATGATACGGTCGGAAACCGGATCATGTGCGAACTGAACATTGGTTCCGCCGATAACTTCAACGGATTCTACAATTTTGTAAGCCTGCTCCTGAAGACGCTTCTGGCATTCTTCGGAAATAGTCAGCATAGGCGCAGAACAGAAAGAATCTCCTGTGTGAACGCCCAGCGGGTCAATATTCTCAATGAAGCAGACGGTGATCATATTGTTGTCTGCATCACGGACAACTTCCAGCTCAAGCTCTTCCCAGCCAAGGATAGATTCTTCTACAAGAACCTGTCCTACAAGACTGGCCTGAAGGCCTCTTGCACAGACTGTTCTCAGCTCTTCCTTATTATAAACAAGACCGCCGCCGGCGCCGCCCATTGTATATGCCGGACGAAGTACAACCGGATATCCCAGATTATCCGCGATTGTAAGTGCCTCATCTACGCTGTAGGCAACTTCACTTCGCGCCATTTCAATTCCCAGTTTATCCATGGCCTTTTTAAATTCAATACGGTCCTCGCCACGTTCAATGGCATCAACCTGTACACCGATAACCTGGACATTGTACTTGTCAAGGATTCCTTTTTTGTACAGTTCCGCACAAAGATTCAGCCCTGACTGTCCGCCGAGATTCGGCAGCAATGCATCGGGCCGTTCTTTCTTAATAATCTGTTCCAGACGTTCTACATTGAGAGGTTCAATGTAGGTAACATCCGCTGTTTCCGGGTCTGTCATGATCGTAGCAGGGTTGGAGTTCACCAGTACGATTTCATAGCCGAGCTTGCGAAGCGCCTTGCAGGCCTGTGTTCCTGAATAGTCAAACTCACATGCCTGGCCGATGACGATAGGTCCGGAGCCGATAATGAGTACTTTATGAATATCTGTTCTTTTTGGCATTGTAATGTCCTCCTTTGTTTCTATTATATAGAAAATCCCGAAAAGCTCAAGGATTTTATTTTTGATAATGTCGAAAATTGGAAATGGCAGTTATAAACTGTACTGTTTTTGAAATAATTTCGGGCATGAGTTATTGCGAATGTTGTAAGCAGTGATGACGTGCAGCAAGCCGTTTTGGAAAGAAAACTATCCGGGGAGGAATTATTTTCAAAAAAGTAAATCAAGGTAAGACTGAAGAAACTATGATGGGAGAGATTAAATAGGAGAGATTAAAATGGAAGGGATTAGGACTGCAGAAATTATAATAGGAGAGATTAAGAGAGAAGAAATTATGACAGGAGACTTTTCAGATTTTTGATGTTATGGTACTATAAAAATATACCTTTATATGGAAGGCGGAACAGAATATGGGGAAGCTTCCGCAGAAAATACCGTAAAGGATTTTGTTATAATTCAGATGTTGAGACAGGAGAGGAAAAACAATGAAACAAGACATGATTGTTGTGCTTGATCTGGGAAGCACAGAAAACACGGTACTTGCCCGTCAGATCCGTGATATGGGCGTTTACAGTGAAATCCATCCGCACGATATTACCGCAGAGGAACTTCGTGCACTGGATAATGTCAAAGGCATTATCTTAAATGGCGGCGAAAACAGGATTGTAGACGGTGAAGCAGTAGAAGTGCGTCCGGAATTGTATCAGTGCGGATTTCCAATGATTTCCGTGGACCATCCTACTTCAAAATGTGAAAAACAGTATGCAATACTCCCGACAGAGGAGGAACTGAAAACATTTCTTTTTGATGAGTGTAAAGCCAGCCCGAATTGGAACATGAAAAATTTTATTGAGGATCAGATAGAGCTCATCCGCAAACAGGTAGGCGACCGCAAAGTGCTTCTGGCATTATCCGGTGGTGTTGATTCCTCCGTGGTAGCGGCAATGTTAATAAAAGCAATCGGGCAGCAGCTTGTCTGCGTACATGTAAATCACGGATTGATGCGTAAAAATGAATCAGAAAGCGTAATCGAAGTGTTCCGCAATCAGCTTCATGCAAATCTTATTTATGTAGATGCAACAGAAAGATTCCTTGGAAAACTCGAAAATGTTGCAGATCCGGAACAAAAACGTAAAATCATAGGTAGTGAATTTATCCGTGTATTTGAAGAAGAGGCAAGAAAACTGGAGGGAATCGACTTCCTTGGACAGGGAACGATTTATCCGGATATCATCGAAAGCGGAACAAAGACCGCAAAGATGGTAAAATCCCATCACAATGTGGGCGGACTTCCTGAAGATTTACAGTTTGAACTCGTAGAGCCGCTGAAACAGCTTTTCAAGGATGAAGTACGCGCCTGCGGAATTGAACTCGGACTTCCGGCTTCCATGGTATATCGTCAGCCATTCCCGGGACCGGGACTTGGTGTAAGATGTCTCGGAGCAATTACAAGGGACCGGCTGGAAGCAGTACGCGAGTCCGATGCGATTCTCCGCGAAGAGTTTGCAAAAGCCGGACTGGATAAAAAAGTATGGCAATACTTTACTGTGGTACCGGATTTCAAGAGCGTTGGAATGAAAAACCATGCAAGATGTTTTGAGTACATGGTAATTATTCGTGCGATTAATACCATTGATGCCATGACTGCGAGCATTGAGAAAGTAGACTGGGATGTGCTGGAGACGATAACGAATAGGATACTGGCAGAGGTGGATAACGTGAACAGAGTGTGCTATGACATGAGCCCGAAGCCGCCAGCGACGATTGAGTTTGAATAATGAAAAAATTCTGGAAACCCTTATAAACAGGGCATTTCCGGGCACAAGAAGTTCTATTTGATAACAAAATGATAACACCGGATATTTAGGTAGTATTTATCAGCAATCCGGTGGTTGTCAGGTAATATGTGTGAAACCAACAAAAAAGGTCTTACTGAATTGAGTGAAATCAATTTGGTAAGGCCTTTTTTCGTTGGTTTTTATGTTGTTTTTTTCGGGTAATTGTACCGCCACTGGTCATATTCTTCTTTGGTGATCTCCCCGGATTTTAGTTTTTCTGCCTGTTCCTGCCATGCGTAGAACATATCAAACATAGAAAGGTAGGTGGTTCCTTTGGACTTATCCAGCCGGAGACAGAGTTCTCCGTCAATTTCTCCAATATGAAGTCCGTAAAGGTCTTCTAATGTAAATAAGGTGTGCATCAGCCCAACATAACTGTCAATGTCCGGTACAGCGAGTGCATGAGGGGAGACCTCAAAAATGTCAGCCAGTGCATTCAGATAGTTTTCCTTTGGACTGCGAGAGCCTTTTTCGTACTGTGCAATGCGGACATCAGCCTGTGATTCGCTGAATCCCAGCTGTTGACCTAAATATTTCTGCGTGAATCCACGCAGAAGTCGAAAATGATGAATTCTTTCTCCTATTGCCATGCTCATATCTCCTGTCTTTTACTTGATAAATTGAGTATAGCATATATGTATAGTACAGACAAGGAGAAACCATACAAAAAAGTATAGAATTTTTGTTTTGAAACACTTGACCAATACAAAAAAGTATAGTATCATACGGACTATACAGAAATGTATAGTGAGAAACGAAGGAGGGATTTTACAATGAGTAAAATGTTTATGAATGTAAAAGAGGTCATGGAAGTTCTGGAAGTATCGGAATCCTACGCTTATAAGCTGATGAAAAGGCTGAACAGGGAATTACAGGCGATGGGATGCCAGACAATTGCAGGAAAAGTTGACCGGAAGTATTTTTACGAACAGTTCTACGGAACGAGATCAAACGATGGGAGGAATTAAGAATGGCAATTTACAAGACTGAAAGCAATAACACATGGTACGTTATGGTACGGTATCAGGACTGGACCGGCGAACGTAAGCAGAAATGCAAAAGAGGATTTGCAACAAAAAGAGAAGCTGCACAGTGGGAGCAGCAGTTCATACTCCAGAAGAAAGCCAGTATGGATATGGAACTGGAGAGCTTCTGCAAATTATATGAGGAAGATGTGAGACCAAGGCTGAAAAAGAGTACCTGGCTTACAAAGGAAAATATTATCAAGTCCAAGATTTTACCCTATCTGGGAAAAAGAAAGGTGTCAGAAATCACCGCAAAGGATGTTTTGGACTGGCATAATGAGCTTCGCAAATTGACAAGCAGGAAAGGAAAACCTTTATCCCCTACTTATCTGAAAACAATCCATGGACAGTTGAGTACGATTTTCAACCATGCGATCAAGTTTTATGATCTTAGCATGAATCCGGCAAGGAAAGCTGGCACAATCGGCTCAGAAGAAAGCAAGGAAATGCTCTTCTGGACAAAGGCAGAGTATAAACAGTTTTCAGAAGAAATGATGGATAAACCACTTTCCTACTATGCGTTCCAGTTATTGTACTGGTGCGGAATCAGATCCGGGGAGCTTTTGGCTTTAACTCCTGCGGATTTCGATTTCCAGAAGAGAACGTTGCGGATCAACAAATCCTATCAGCGTTTAAAGGGAGAAGATGTGATCAGCACTCCGAAAACAAAGAACAGTGTCCGTACTGTAACTATGCCAAAGTTCTTATGTGACGAAATGCAGGATTGTTTGAAGTTATATTACAGCCTGCAGCCGGATGACCGTATTTTCCCTGTAACTAAGTATTATCTGAACCATGAAATGGAAAGAGGATGCAAAGCAAGCGGTGTGAAAAAAATCCGGGTGCATGATCTCAGACACAGCCATGTCTCTTTGCTGATTAACATGGGCTATACAGCACTGGCAATCGGAAAAAGGGTTGGTCATTCAGCAGAAAAGATCACTTACCGATATGCGCATCTGTTCCCGTCCGTACAGCAGGATATGGCAGACCAGTTGGATGCAGAAAACATGAATGAAGAACCAAATGATAGGGAAGGAGGACTTGCGTATGTCAGCTAAATGTTTGGATAGACAGGGGCGTTGGAGAAATAAAACGGTAGCTTTTCGGGTATCACCGGAGGAGGATGAACTTCTGGAAACAGCGGTTAAATTGTCCGGTCTGACTAAACAGGATTATATTATCCGAAGATTGCAGGAAAAAGAGGTTGTAGTGACAGGAAATCCGAGAGTGTATAAGGCGTTGAAAAATGAACTGGCAAAGGTTCTGAATGAACTGAAACGTTTGAAAAAGGGTGATGATGTGCCGGAGGATTTACTGGAAGTAATCCGGCTGATCACAGTGACGATGGATGGCATGAAGGAAGAATAGAAAATGCCTTTAAGTGTCGGCAAACACCTAAAGGCAGAGATTTGGTAGAATACTCACCAAAAACTTTCTACGAGTATTCTATCAAAATCTCCACTTCCTTTCAACGGGAAAATAAGGAGGAACGATGGAAACGAACAGAGTAGAGACAAAGAAAACAGAAATAAAAAGGACGGAGTCGGATCTGAAGCTGATAAATATGGAATCAGTGGAAGTAGAGCAGATTGAATGGCTGTTCTATCCGTTTATTCCTTTTGGAAAAGTAACGATTATTCAGGGAGATCCGGGAGAAGGAAAGACTACGATGGTACTTCAGATTATTGCGAAGTTGACCAAAGGCGAAAAAAATCTTCCAGAGCAACAACAGGCAACAGACGAGAAGGATAGAGCAGAAAAGAACGTTGACTCTGATGCGAATCCAGTGGAAAGCCCGATAGAACCTGTGAATGTTATTTATCAGACTGCAGAAGATGGATTGGGCGATACTATCAAGCCTCGACTTCTTGCAGCTGGTGCAGATTGTTCCAGAGTGATGGTAATTGATGATAACGATCGGGCATTGACCATGATGGATGCCAGATTGGAAGAAGCTATCATACAGACAAAAGCCCGTCTGGTAGTTTTAGATCCAATACAGGGATTTCTTGGAGCAGAGGTGGATATGCACCGGGCAAATGAAATCCGTCCGTTAATGAAGCGTGTGGCAGTGCTTGCAGAGAAATACCACTGTGCAATCATTCTGATCGGGCATATGAACAAAAACAGTAACGGAAAATCTTCTTACCGTGGATTGGGTTCGATTGATTTTCAGGCGGCAGCCAGAAGTGTGCTGATTGTTGGGCGGATTAAAGATGAACCGGAAATCCGTGTGGTATGCCATGTGAAAAGTTCCCTTGCACCGGAAGGGAAATCAATTGCATTCCGATTAGATAAGGATACTGGATTCGAGTGGATCGGGGAATACGACATTAGTGCGGATGATCTGCTCAGTGGTGACAGCAGAGGTCAGAAAAGCCGGAAGGCAAAGGAGTTTCTGTTGGAAATATTGGCTGATGGTGGCATGGCACAGAAAAAGATTGAAGAAGAAGCGGAAAAACGAGGAATTAAGAAGAAAACCCTACGGAACGCAAAACTGGAACTGGAGATTGATTCGGTGAAACGTGGAAATCAATGGTTCTGGATGCTTCCAGAATAAAAGGAAGATGGCAAGATGACTATTTCTTAAGAACAGGGCATCTTGCCACCTTGAAAGGAGACAACATGGAAATAAAAAATGTACAGATACCATTTGCCTTGTTTAGACAGCTGGTTTCCTATCATTTGATGGAAGATCAAAGCTGTTCGGAGGAAATTTGCAAAGGGCTTATGGAGAAAGTGGAGCGTATGGCAAACCGGCAGTTATATACACAGTCGAAAACTGCTCCGACAGAGGAAGAACGGGAAAAGTCCCGTCAGGAATATCTGGACAGGCGGGGAATACCGGAAAGCTTTCGATGGTAACAGTTCTTGTTGTCTGTCCTATGACAGGAGCGTGTCACGCACCTGTAGATAGCAGACAAGGAGAAAGCTGGTAAGATGCAAGACGGAAGGTTGTGGATAAAACGACAGTGCGTTGGTGGTTTGATGGCTGTGAAGGATGCCCTGAAACGGGGCTCCCTATGGAAAACGATAAATGAAGGGAGAGTGACACAATGAGAGAAGGAAGATTAGGTTATAACAGCAATAACGGAAGATACGGTTTATTATCATCAGATTTATGGATTGACACAGGATTTCACTGCGGAGAAGGGCTGGAAGTGCTGGTTGACGATCAGTGGGTCAAGACCAGAATGGAAATGAATCCGGCAAGGGAATGGTATCTGGTGGGGACACCATACTGCGGAGATTTGGAATATGTCCGGGCGAGAATAACGGGATAAGTCAGTCATACAAGTAACGCAGGAGTAAACCGACCAACGGGAGGAATAGGTCTTCGCTCCGATTCGGTCGGTGCATAACAGACGTCCCCGGACGTCTTGCCCCCGGCAGGGCGCAAGGGGACTTTTGATGGACGGTACGGCTGTCGAAAGTGCTTTTGCGTTACTTTTGACAAAAGTAACAAAACCGCCGTATCCGGCGAAGAGTTCTTTTTATCGCCATAACTGGCGAAGATACAAATTTATGTGCCATGTCTGGCACTGGTTTCAGAAGGGGAGGTGAGAAGCATGACCATGAAAAGAACAATTAGCGGTATGATCGGAGCTGGTTCTCTGGCTCATAACAGAAGGGATTTCATAGCAGAAAATGTAGATCCGGACAGAGTACACTTGAATATTTGTTACCAGAATGAAAATCTGAAAGATGTTTATAAAGAGTTGTTTGATGATTCTGTGGAGCGATACAATGTGGGGAAAAGAAAAGACCGTCAGATTACAAATTATTATGAAAAAATCCGGCAGGGAAAACAGGAAAAACTATTCCATGAGGTCATTTTCCAGATTGGAAATTGTGAAGACATGGCTGTAGGGACAGTAGAAGGAGAACTGGCAGTGAAGGTGTTGAATGAATATATGCAGGATTTTCAGAAAAGGAATCCAACTCTCCGGGTATTTTGCTGTTATCTTCATCAGGATGAAGCTACACCACATCTGCATATTGATTTTGTTCCCTATGTGACTGGTTGGAAAGGAAAAGGGATGGATATCAGAGTTTCACTGAAGCAGGCATTAAAAAGTTTGGGATTTCAAGGTGGAAATAAACATGACACAGAATTAAATCAGTGGATAAACCACGAAAAAGAAGTGCTGGCAGATATTGCAAAGCAGTATGGGATTGAATGGGAACAGAAAGGTACCCATGAGGAACATCTGGATGTTTATAATTTCAAGAAAAAAGAACGAAAGAAGGAAGTTCAGGCTCTGGAGCAGGAAAAAGAGTATCTGACAGCAGAGAATGAGGGACTGACTGCACAGATTGCAGAATCCAAGGCAGATATTCAGCTTTTGAAAGAAGATAAGGAACAGGCGGTCAGGGATAAAGAAGCTGCAGAAAAGCGGGCAGAGAAAGCAGAAATAGAATTAAAAAGCCTAGAAGAACGTCGGGAGCAGTTACAGCCGATCATAGATAATGTCAGTAAGGAAATAAAAGAATATGGGACGGTTAAAACGCTTCTACCGGAAGCAGGAGCATTGGAACGTGCAGGAACCTATCGGGATAAAAAAGTTAAACCATTATTTATTCAAATGAAGAATAAGATTGCTGCAATGGCTGCCCAGGTAAAAGAACTTACGAAAGAAGTGGAGAAATGGAAAAATAAATACCAGAAGACAAAACAGGCATATAACAGTGTTCAGAAAGAGTTGGATGATATGCGTAAAGACAATCAGAAATTATTAGAAGAAAAGAATATGTTGCAAAGTGTTTCTGATAGATATGATCGTGTTGTGCGTGTCATGGGAATAGACACTGTGGAGGCTGCGGTACTGCAGGATATTCATAATCAGAAAGCACTGGAAGAAAAACGACGGATGGAACAAATGCCAAAAGGAAGCATTTACGAAAGATTAGCATGGGGTGCGAAAAAGAGCGAGATGGAGAATCAGCAGCGTAAGAAAAATAAAACAAAGAACAGAGGAATGGAGATATAAGTGCATGAAAAAACACATTTATGATGAAAAGAACGGATTAAGCTATACCTTGCATGGAGATTACTATTTGCCGGGTCTGGTGCTGAATGAGGAAGAACCGACATATGGGAAATATGGAATGTTGCGGAAACAATATCTGAAAGAGTATAGACCAGCAAGATATCAGTGCCTGTTATTGACTGGAAAGCTGACTGAACATCTGAATCAGATTGATCGGGATGCAAGAGAGCAGGTCGAAATGTTAATGAAGCAGATGGCAGAAGAACAGAGTGTGACAGAAACATTGAAGATACGGGATCAGATGAAGTGGGTCGGGTTGATGAATAATATCAGAACAAGTGCTGAAAAAATTGTACTGAAAGAGATCGTTTATATATAAGTTAAGAGGGCTGCCGAAAGGCGACTCTTTGTAAATGTAAGAGTGGAATTTCAGAATAGAACATGATAGAATGCTAAAAGATAAATCCGGATTTGCAGGGATAGATAATCAGAAGGAAATACTGAAAAAACAAGCATTTACGGGTATGATACGAATCGTATCACGTATGTGACCGAGCGATTCTATCATCATTTTATGTTTTTTGATAAGGTGAATGTGTCGAAAAGACAAACCCATATAGAAAGGACGTAGAATGATGAAAAAGAACGGAATGAAGAATTTACTATTTGGAGGAATATTCATTGCAACTTTTGTATTATGGACAGTTTTGATCCAGATGGTAGATGTGCAGCCTCATGGTCAAAACGGAACGAATATTGGATTTGCAACACTCAATTGCTGGTTTCACCGCTTCACAGGCGTACACATGATGATTTATTCGATTACTGATTGGATGGGGCTGGTGCCTGTCGTAGTATGCCTGATCTTTGCAGGTGTGGGACTAGTTCAGTTGATTAAGAAAAGAAGTCTTTTCAAGGTGGATCCGGATATCATTATTCTGGGTATTTATTATATTGTCGTGATCCTGGCATATATATTTTTTGAGATGATTCCAATCAATTACAGACCTATTTTAATTAACGGAGTAATGGAGGCATCTTATCCATCATCAACTACACTATTGGTATTGTGTGTGATGCCGACTTTGATCGAACAGACTCAGCGCAGGCTGTCAAGCATTGCAGTCAAAAAAGTGATAACGATTGTAACAATCGCTTTTTCGGCATTCATGGTTATTGGCAGATTGATTTCGGGAGTACATTGGCTCACGGATATTGTAGGTGGCGTATTGTTAAGCATTGGATTATTTTCTATTTATCAGGGAGCGGTTATACTGTCAATAAAGAATAAATAAAACGAGCAAGGGGTGGAGGTTTTGGAATTTCATGAAAAACTTCAGGAATTAAGAAAAAGCCGGGGAATGACACAAGAAGAACTGGCTGCGGCATTATTTGTATCTAGAACTGCAATTTCAAAATGGGAATCCGGAAGAGGATATCCGAGCATAGATTCATTAAAGGAAATATCTCGATATTTTTCTGTGTCGATTGATGATCTGTTATCTGGAGAACAGTTGATTTTGATTGCAGAAAAAGAAAACAAATCAAATCTCAATAGTGTATGTGACTTATTATGGGGATTTGTTGACTTGCTTTCTTTGATGCTTATTTTTCTTCCGCTGTATCCCAAGCCGGTCAATGGTTATATCTATTCGGTAAATCTTTTTGAGTATGTAGATAATAATAAATGGATTATTACCATTTATTGGATAATGTTCATCACTTTAACGATTATCGGGATTGTGAAAATATTGATGGTCTATTTCAAATTTGAAAAAGGCAAAAAGGTGATTACTGCATTGTCTATAGGATGCAGTGTTATCGATGTTTTGTTTTTGGCAATGATGAAAGAACCATATGCAATAATAGTTGCTTTTCTGCTATTACTGATCAAAAGTGGTCTCCTTTATAAACAAGCCAAGGCAGGCTGATCAGGTATTGTCCCCTACAACTTCAAGTTTGTCGAATTAAAAAATAGGAATAGTTATAATAGAAAGCTGTAAAAATTCACGTTGAATTTTACAGCTTTTTGTGTATAATATAAGTAGCAGAAACAATATAAAATCAAGGAAGGAGCTGAAAGAATATGGCAAGTATTTTACCAGTATCTGATTTGAGAAATTATAACGAAGTCCTGAAGAACTGCCATAAAGGCGAGCCTGTATATCTTACCAAGAATGGTAGAGGACGTTTTGTGGTTATGGATTTTGAAGATTATGAACGTGATCGTGCGGAAAAGAAGCTTTTAATGAAGCTGCAGGAAGCCGAAGAAGCAGTGAAAGACGGCGAGGGATGGCTGGAGTTAGATGAACTGAAGGCACTTGTGGGGGAATAAGATGTTAAAATTACGGATTAACCCGATTGTTGCAAAGGACCTGAAGAATATCCGGGATTACATCGCTGAAGATAGTGAAGAATATGCCGCAAAGACTATAAAGGAAATTTATGGTAAATTTGAGAATCTCCAGATGTTTCCGGGAATGGGTTCAGACCTTTCAAAGCGAGTCAGCTTTCGGACAGACTATAAATATGCGATATGGGAAGATTATGTGATTATCTACAAGGTAAGCAACGAGTATGTAGAAATTTATCGTGTCATCAATCGGTATCAGGATATTACAAGAATTTTTGATTGATAACAGAAATATGATAACAAATTGATAACACCGTTCAGTACAGTCCGTGGACTAAGGATAGTGGAACACATATAAAACCAGATAGAACCATAACGCCTATACAAAATTGTATAGTGACAAAAACTCATTTGCGAGTTTGAGTAGCTTGAAAAATCGCGGAAAAGCCCATAAATAAAGGCTTTGCGGGGTGTCGAAAAGACCAAATGGAGTGCAAATGGAGTTTAAAAATTA
>SFGN01000050.1 GCA_004556565.1 Lachnospiraceae bacterium
CCTTCGTATCTGCTTTTTTTATTTTAGGATCAGCAACTACTACAACCCGTGCCTGCTGATCCATTTTTTTAATATGCCGGATGATCCGCTTTTCCTGGCTGATTTAATCTCTGATTCGATCTGGTCTACATCCATCGGCAGCTCTTCTTCCAGTTTTTCCAGCCGGTCCTGCTGCTCTTCAAAACGATCGTCTGAATCCGGAATATTGATTCCATAGTTTATGAGGTTGTAAATGCAAAAGCTGCTTCAGCAGAAAACAAAACCAAGAAAGCACCGAAATCAATTTCACGAAAGAGAAAGTCTATCCAGAATTAGCATGGAAATGCTAATTTGAAACAGGCTTCTAATTTACGTGGATTATACTAGTATGATCCACCCTAAATAACACTATGTTTCGCTGGTCTGTTTTCCCGATAGCACAGTTGTAAAAGCCTCAGCGTAGCCCGCTACGCCTGCGTTAATAAGGTATTTAATGTAGGTTATACTAGGGAATCAAACTCAGACTATCAATCTGTGCCACTTCCAGTATTTTCCCTTGATTTTTCTGCGTCCTCTGCATATAATAAGAGTAGGGAAATCCCTACTTTCCATGTTTCAGAAAGGTGGTGTAAAATCATGTTAGCAAATACGTTTGTAGACAATGCAAAAGTCATGGCAAAGGGTCAGGTCACAATTCCGAAAGATATTCGGGAAGTCCTCGGCGTGGCAAGCGGTGATCGCATTACTTTTATCGTTGAGGGAAACACCGTCCGCATTATCAATTCTGCTGTCTACGCTATGCAGGTGCTTCAAAAAGAGATGGCCGGAGAAGCGGAACGCGCTGGCTTAACCTCCGATGATGATGTCATGGCGCTTGTGAAAGAATTGAGAAATGAGGACGAGAACGCATGAGGGTTTTGATTGATACCAACGTCCTGATCTCTGCCGCCCTAAGCGCAAACGGCATCCCTTTTCAGGCGTATGTAAAAGCAGCGTCCTATCCCAATCACGGACTGATCTGTGAGCAGAACGTGGACGAAATGAAGCGGATATTTAACAAAAAATTTCCGAACCGGCTTGCGTCTCTGGATAAATTTCTTTCCATTGCGCTCCTGACTTTGGAACTGGTTCCGATTCCGACAGAGGAAGATATTTCAGAGGCACAAATCCGTGATGTAAATGACCGCCCGATTCTTCGGGCAGCCATAGAAGCAAAGGCCGATGTTTTACTGACCGGCGATAAAGATTTTTTAGAATCCGGCGTGAAAAATCCAATGATTATGACACCGGCTGAATTTCTCCAATACTGAAACGGCGCGGAGCCGGAAACCTGTGAAACGGTTCCCGGCTCCGCATTTTTACATCTGCTCAACCTCATTTTTCAGCATACGTTTGATCTTGTTCTCGTAGCGTGAAAAATGCTCTAAGTGTTGCTTCATTAACCATGAGAAAAAATCGTGATTAAGAAGTCACTTAGAGCATATAACACCGGGAAAAACCTTATATTTACTGATATTCTGCAAGGTCTGTTTTACTCACACAATAGGACACCCGAATGTTATGACTGCCGCACTCAGAGGACGTCCCAGTTTATCACTTATCTGTTTTATATACTTACGTAATTTTGCTATATAATAATACTGCCGCTTAGGCTCTTGTGCCGGCGGTTCCATATTTAAGTCAATTTTCCCGAAATCAATAAATTCCCGCATGTTCATTCACCTTTCCAAACATAATAATCAGACAAACTGATTCCGTTGTGCATCATATTCATAATCAATAGATGCCAGTTTTTCTTCCAGTTCTTGCCTGGAAAGCTTCATTTCCATACAAAGTTCATCCAGGTTGGGATAAAAATCTCTTAGTTTTGTATTGATAACGCTTAAAAGCATTACCGGGTCTGAAGGTACATTATTCAACATGTTTCCATAATCCTTTCTCTGTTATTATTGTTTCTACGCATATATCATGAGGCTGAGACACAATCTCATCAACACATTGCAGTGAATATGCGATTGCAAGTTTTTTCAAAGAGGGGTGTTTCTGAAGATAGGTATCGTAAAAGCCCTTTCCGTACCCGATCCGGTTTCCTTTTCTGTCAAATGCGACTCCCGGCAGGATGACAAGCCCCCGGCTTCCGTCCGCCGGATTTCTGTCTGTCGGTTCCAAAATCCCCTGATACCCGGCCGACACATCCTGAAAGCTATCTATGTAGTGGAATTCCATCTCATGTCCTCCGGTCACGAGAGGTACAGCAACCTTTTTTCCCGATTTCCAGGCTGATTTCATAATTACTGATGTCGCTGTTTCTTCCGGAGTGGAAATATAACAATATATTTCTTCTGCATTGCGAAACAAGGGATGCTTAAGCACCTGTTCTGTAATCTGCCTGTCATAGTATTCCCTCTTTTCCTGCGGCAGTTCTCTCCTGAGCAGACGTATCCGCTTTCTAATTTCCTTTTTTGTTTCCAAATTTCTCACCCAGATTTACCACTGTTCCATCCTCTTCCTGGACATCAATCTGATCCAGCTGTCCGCGCAGATTCCGGCGTATCGCATCAAGATATTCCTGACGCAGCATTTTCTGTTCTTTCGCCTCAGCGTCTGTCAGCCCCTCTGCTTTTGATTTCCTATATAACTCATTAATACGTTTTATCTTCTGGCTATCCATAATTTACTCTCCATCATAATTGGGACAGAGCAGAAAACATTTCCGCTCTGTCAGCTTGAATAATTTTCTAAAAATGCATACAGCTCTTTTTCTGTTTCTATATACTTGCCTTCCTGTATTTCCCCCTGCACTTCCCCGGGAAGTGAGGTGAGGGAAATATTTGTCAGCTGATAAAGCGTGGTTTTATCATTCAAAAAAACCGCCACATATCCGTGAAGCTCACAGAGATAAAAGCCTTCATTTGTATCCGCATCACTTTTGGCTGTCAGGATATCCTCAGACTGCCTGTCCTTTTCAAGAGCCTCCTGCTCCTGCTGCTTCGCAGATACATACCGGTAGCTTACCTGATATCCGATGCCAAGTAAAGTAATAGAAATAAAAACTGCCGCAAAAAAACCGATACGATATTTTGTATTCACAAGGATTCCCCCTTTTTCATACAGTATCGGCTTTTTTTCATACATTTATTCTTTATTATTTCCTTTATCTTGTCAGCAGGTGAAACTTTTTGACAAGTCCAAGAAGCCGTCCTCCCATCGGGAGCATCAGTATTTCTTCCTCGGTCAGGACGCCAAATTTCAGAATTCCGACCGCATATACGACAACCGCGATCATAATTGCAATGATTACAGGAATAAAACGTCCGCCAATCAGTTTATCAAACAGATGATAGACGCCAAAAGCTGCCACCCCCATAATTCCTGCCGCAGCCAACGGAAGGAGAAACGTCTTCTTTATCTCCTGCCGATATCCGCATGTATTGTAGATATCTCTCATATTCAGTATACACATACAGATAGAAAATACAATATTGCTTCCCACAAGTGCAAAGATATTCCATTTGAATACACCAAGCATCAAAAACAAAGCGGCAAGATGTATCACCAGTGAAATGCCTGCATTCCTTGCCGGAGCCGCCATCTGATCAAGTCCCTGTAGAATGGAATTAGTTACTGTAGACAGGCAGTAAAGGATAACCGTGACCGCCCCCGCCGCCAGCAATGCCGCCGGAGTAAAGGAAGCATCTCCGTAAATAAATACCATAATCGGAGAAGCAAGCACTACAAAGCCTGCGAAACACGGAATCGCAATCAGCATAGTCAGTCTGATAGTCTGTTCTATTTTCCCGTGAATTTGCCCTTTCTTACCGGCTGCAACAGCAGCCGCCAGACTGGAAATAACAGAGGCGGCAAGTCCGTTTGCCATAGCAAGCGGGACATTTATCAGCGTATTATACTTTCCGGTATAAATCCCCTGTAAAGCCATATATTCTTTTTCGGTGTATCCCTGCATTACCATAATTTTATTAAATATCGTCAGATCCAGTATCTGATTAATATTATATATCGCAGTGCTGAAAATAACCGGTGCTATCGTTATCAACAGAATTTTTAAAATTCTCCGATAGCTTTCCCGATGGCGGGACTTATCTTTTTGCAGCTGTTTTTTCAGTATGCCATGATAGGCATAAAATACAAAAAGCAAAAACAACAGGGCGAACAACGCACCGCCGACTGTCCCCAATGTTCCGCCTGCCGCACCATAAGCAGGTCCTAAAAGCTCTTCGCCGGCTTTTTCCCCGGCTTTAGTCCCCATTTTGAATAGAACGCTTGCCCCCGCTATGCTGACAACGGCATTGACGACCTGTTCAATGATCTGGGATACTGCCGTCGGAATCATCGTTCCCAATCCCTGGAAATATCCGCGCAGCACACCGAGCACAGCTACGATAAACAGCCCCGATGCCAGTACTTTCAGCGCATATGCACTCAAAGGCGACTCCATAATATGTACGGAAATGAAATCGGCTCCGAAAAATATCAGAAGCGCAATGGCAATCCCTACTATGACTGAAAATACCATAGAGCATATAAATACCCGGAATGCATTCCTTCTCTGTCGTTTTGCCATCCTCTCTGAAACCAGCTTCGATACGGCTGTCGGAAGGCTGAAAGACGAAAGCATCAGTGCCATTGCATACACTTCATACGCATATCCGTAAAACCCGTTTCCGGCATCTCCCAGAATATTTGTCAGCGGAATCCGATACAAAACACCGATGACCTTTGTCATTACCATCGCGATTGCAAGAATCATTCCCTGCATCAGAAAATCATCATTTTTTTCTTTTGTTTTTTGTGGTTGTTTCTCTGACATCTTAATCTCCACTACCTGGTAATCTCTATTTGTTCAAGGATCTCTCTTTGTTTCTGCTCCATAACCAGACGTTCATCGTCTTCCATATGGTCATATCCTAACAGATGAAGCATACTGTGTGCCACAAGGAATGCAAACTCCCTGCGCGGCGTATGTCCGTAGGCTTCTGACTGTTCCAGGACCTTTTCCACGGAAATGACTATATCCCCAAGCATCAGCTCTCCCGTCTCGGGATTGAATGAATCTTCTGCATGCTCATTTTCAAAAATCGAAAAATCTCCCGGTGTCTCAAATTCCTGCATAGGGAAAGAGAGAACATCAGTCGGACGGTCAATCTGCCGGAAATTCCGGTTCATTTCGCAAATATTTTCGTTATCAGTCAAAAGCAGATTTACTTCTGCCTCGTAGGGGCATTCTTCATAATCCAGAGCTGCATCCACTACAAGCTGCGCCGTTTCCTCAACGGAAAACGGCAGGCTTTCTGTACCTTCTGCCTCTATTTCCATAAATAAACTCATACGCGTTTCCTCTTTCCGTTCCCTGCCGAAGGACGTTTTGCTTTTCTCTCGGTTTCTTTCTTTTCGTATTCTTCGTAAGCCATGACAATTTTCTGTACAAGCGGATGACGCACGACATCCTTTCCGGTAAGACAGCATATCTGAATATCTTCAATATTCTTTAGCACCCGGACAGCCACATCCAACCCGGAGACAGAACCTGCAGGAAGATCCTTCTGTGAGGCATCACCTGTAATCACTACCTTTGAGCCGAAACCGATACGCGTAAGAAACATCTTCATCTGGGCAGGTGTTGTGTTCTGCGCTTCATCCAGAATGATAAATGCATTGTCCAGTGTGCGTCCTCTCATATAAGCAAGAGGAGCAACCTCAATCAGCCCTTTTTCGGAATTTTTCTGAAAGCTCTCAGCTCCCATTATCTGATAAAGTGCATCATAAAGCGGACGCAGATAAGGATCTATCTTACTTTGGAGATCCCCGGGAAGAAATCCCAGCTTTTCCCCTGCTTCGATTGCAGGGCGCGTCAGGATGATCCGCCCGACTTCATTGCTTTTAAACGCAGTAATTGCCATTGCCATTGCAAGATAAGTTTTACCCGTTCCTGCAGGTCCGATCCCGAAAGTAATCATGCTGCTTCGGATTGCATCCACGTATTTTTTCTGACCGAGAGTCTTCGGCTTGATTGGTCTGCCCTGTAAGGTATGGCAGATAAGGTCCTTATCAATTTCAACCAGTTCCTGTTCCTGATCGTCAAATACAAGAGAAATCGCATAGTCAACATTCTGTTCTGTTATCACATTACCGCGCTTTGACAATTCCGTAAGCTGTCTCAGAACCCGCTGCGCCTTCTCGGCAGAAGACTGCTCACCAATGATTTTGACCGATTCGTCTCTGGCGATCAGCGTAACATGGAAAGTGCGCTCAATCTTTTTCGCGTGTGCATCAAACTGGCCGAACACATTGTTCTCATGCCGGGCCGGTATGTCAATCATCAGTTCCTGTAGACTCATTCTCTTTGTTCCTTTCACTGTCAATAATTTCAATCATCTCCGCCGCTGCTTCCTCCCCGATATCCTGATTCAAAAAAAGAATGCCTTCCGCAGAGGCAGTGTCCTGATTCAAATGTATTTTAACATTATTTTCGTAGATGTGAATACCTTTTTCCTCTAATTCTTCCGAAAAACGCAAAAATTTTTCCGTAAGCTTCTGCCGTATCTGCTCATTCGTATATGTTTTTTTATTAATTGTATAAGATTTTTTACATTGATAGCCGTAAAAAAACGGCAGATAGAAATTTTCTCCGAGCTTCATCTGACGTTCATACGTGAACAGTTCATAATCATTTTTATTATCTGTAAAAAATCCGGCCGTGATACGGTAATCTCCTATTGTCAGGAAAAAGCGGTACTGTTCTGTATTTTCTTCATAGTTCTTTTGGTCGTAGACAGTTGAAATGCTGTCCTGATAAACCATTTGAGTATCGGCAAGAATATCAGCCTCCGCCTTCCTGTACCGGTAATTAACGACCTCCCCGGAATCATTCAGCACTTCTACCCTTGCGGACACGAGCAGATCGCCTTTTTTTACAGAATCACCAACATGAACCTGCGGCACGCCGCTTCTTGTAATTATGGAAGTAATGATGCCATCCTCAGAGGCAATCAGATCAGTCGGGGTATCGTCAGCTTCCTCCGGCTGAACTACACCGGTCATATTTTCCTCTGTCACGCTATTTTCCGTTGTTTCTCCGGCAGATTTTTCTGTGACGATATCTTCATTTTCCTTTACCTGTATCAAAAGCCGCGAACCGTCGATGGATGCTGAAACCCATACGATATCATTGTATTCCTGACGGAGATCTTTTACGATCTGCTCACAGTCAGCCTTGTCTTTTTTCATTCCCGGAGAGACACCTGCGGAATGCAGGAACTCATATAATGTTTCATCCGTCCGGAATTCATTTCCCACAAAATCAATGTCCCAGATGCGCTCCGAATACCCATACAACAGAATGATAAAAAGTAACATCCCTGCAAAAAACACTTTTCGTTTACGATATCGATGCAGGAAAAAAGCAAGTCCATACCTGCCCGTAATCCTGAACTTTATACGGGTTTTCCTGATAATCGGGCGCAGTTTTCTGACATCAGCCAATGACATATACATGACATAGGAATTTCCGCAGGGAATCAGGCCCCATATTCCAATATTATGATAACGGCACAGATTCAAAAACCGTTCTGTGCCGTATCCCTGTACGCAGATTTTTACATAACCTTTAAAATAACGGATGATTGCCTGTATCACAGTCATTCTCCTCAAATCATATAAAGTTTTTCTGTAACAAAAACCTTTCTTTATTTTTAACATTTACAGAATTCGATAGAACCTATATATCCGGTTATTTTCATCTCATCATTGGTATAGTATTCGATTGTCAGATGTTTGCCTGCAATACGGATCTGTTTTCCTTTTGCCTGAACGCGGATCAGACAGTCTGTGTATTCAATAATCCCGCGGTAATTTTCCACGCAGACTTCCGTATTTCCAAGGACGGTAATGACCGATGCACCAAGAACTACATCTTTCGGCATATTTGCAGCAGAAGCAAAAATGTCTTTCAGCCGTGCTGTTTCTTCTCTTCGATGTCCGTCGTGCCTCTCATGCACGCTGTCATTTTCCAGGTTCATAGCAACAGCCACACATACCCTTTTATCAGCAATATATGCAGCAGGAACATGTCCTATGAAAAACAGTCCTGTTCTTTTAAAAAATGATGTTTTTTATCAAATTTACCTGAGCCGGTCTCTCATCTGTGATCAGATAAGCTTTTCTGAGACGCTCTGCTGCTGCGGAAAACTTTTCTTCGTCATTTGCATGGATGACCGCAAGCGGCTCGCCTTCTCTGACGCAGTCTCCTCTCTTTTTCATAAGCACAATTCCTACGGTGAGGTCAATCTCACTTTCCTTAGTCTCTCTTCCGCCGCCAAGAAGAAGGGAAATCCTTCCTATTTCTTCAGTCATTATTTTTTCCACATAGCCACCTTTTATGGAGGATACTTCTCTGATAATGGATGCTTTCGGCAGCAGTTCAGGATTTCGTGCCTCTTTATCTTGCCCGCCCTGTGCCTCGACAAATCGGCAGAACGTTTCAAAAGCACTTCCGTCAAAAAGTGCCGTTTCCAGCATTTTGCGTGCCTGTTCGGCTGTCTCGGCATGTTTTGCCATCAGAACCATATAAGTTCCCAGAGTCAGGACAAGTTCTTCCAGATCTTCCGGGCCTCTTCCTTTCAGTGTATCAATTGCCTCTTTTACTTCCAGAACATTTCCAACCGCATATCCAAGCGGTTGATCCATATCTGAAATTACCGCGGCCATTTTCTTTCCCGCAAGCTTGCCGATACCGACCATTTCCTGTGCCAGGTCTATTGCAGATGCCTCATCTTTCATAAATGCACCGTCTCCGGACTTCACATCCAGGACAATTCCATCGGCACCGGATGCCAGCTTTTTGCTCATAATACTGCTGGCAATCAATGACATCTGGTCTACCGTCCCGGTCACATCCCGAAGCGCATATAATTTTTTATCCGCAGGAGCAAGGTTGGCCGTCTGCCCGGCGACAGCAATATGAATGTCGTTTACATTCCTGATAAACTGTTCTGTACTTAAGGAAGTGGAAAATCCGGTAAAGCTCTCCAGCTTATCAATTGTGCCGCCGGTATGTCCAAGGCCTCTGCCCGACATTTTTGCTACAGGCACTCCTAGGGACGCGACCAGTGGTGCAAGTACGAGGGATGTTTTATCCCCTACGCCGCCGGTACTGTGCTTGTCTATTTTTATCCCCCTGATTTCGGACAGGTCGAGCCTGTCACCGGAATCTGCCATAGATATTGTGAGATTTTTCGTTTCTTCCGTTGACATACCGTTAAAGCAGATTGCCATCAGCATGGCTGACATTTGATAATCTGGAATCATTCCCTTCGTATATCCTGTAATCATCCATTCTATTTCCTCACAAGATAATTCCGCTCCCCGCTTCTTTTTCATAATCAAATCATACATGTTCATATCAAAACCCCCTTTCTTGACTGCTGACTGTATTTACTTTATTTTCCGCTTCAGTTTTTTTAATTCTTCTTTCTGTTCTCTGCTTACGCGAAAAGATTCACATATCTTCTGTATCATCTTATTATGCGTAAAATCATCAAGCCTGTTTTCCGTCACAAGTGCTGATGTTTTTCCGGAATATTTTATATAGCAGACTGATAAAGCCCATGCTGCCGCCATTTTTACATAATAGGCGTCATGCCTGATATCACTCAAAATCTGCAGCACATCATCAATATATGTGTCATTAATAAAATGTTCCAAAAGAGAAACGATTCCAAACCGCAATTCATACTCCTCCCTGCTGCTAAGATACTTTTGCAGGAATTCCCATGACTTCTCCTGTTCCTTTTTCATGAATTTGTAAGTATTGCAGCAGCAGTCGCAGATTGCCCAGTTACAGATTTTCGGGATGAAACCATTTAAATAACTAAAACGTTCCACAGGGGACATAGGAGTATAACCGATCACCAGGCCTTCTATCATAATTTCTTCATGAAAGGCATGCTCTTTGGTGATTCCCTCTTTTGCTGTTTCCAGAAATTCTTTTCCTTCTTTTATTGCAATTGATTTTGCGATTTTTCGGATTTCCGGCATCCTCACCCCTAAGATACGCTCTGTTCCGGGAAGAAGTCCTTTGTGAAAGTTTCTGTATTGTTCATCAGCTTTTTCTTCTATTACAGTACGCAATTCTTCTAAAGTCATATGTTCTCTCCTCCAAGCCACAATACAAAAGTGGGGACAGACCACTAAGGCATGCCCCCGTATTTCATTTTATTTCAGATATTTTCGAACTTGTCTGACTGATACTGTACGTACAAGAACTTCCGGCATAGTCTACTTCTCTGAAAATGATACATATCTGCTGATTATTGTAGCGCACTCAGCACGATTCGTGTTGCCCTGCGGCATCAACTCTTTTGTCGTCCCGTCACCTTTAATGATTTCTTCTGCGGTACACCATTCCATTGCGTCCGCTGCATATCCGCTTACCTTATAATAATCTGGGAACTCAGCCAGATCTTTCGTGTTACTTACATCCATTCCTTTATATTATATCGATACATCATAACTGCCATCTGCTCACGTGTAATCTTTTCAGCAGGCCTGAATGTATTTGTGTCCGTGAATCCCGTAACAATTCCGTTCGCTTCTGCCCAGGTTACTGCAGCTGAATAGAACTGTCCTGCCGGAACATCCGGGAATTTCTGGGTAAAGGTTACTTCAGGACTTCCTTCCATACGGTACAGAATTACAGCGAACTGAGCTCTTACAAGATTTTCTGTCGGCCCAAAAACTGTAGTGTCCAGTCCCGTCATCAGACCCCTGAAATAGGTATCTGCCACATATGGATAGAACCAGTCGTTTTCTTTCACATCTAAATAGGGAAGTTCCGGATCATCAGTCGGCTGCGGCGGTTCCTGTTTTTCCTCCAATGCATTCTGCTTTTCTGTCAGTGAAGAAAGTGCTGAATCAACTTGCTCCTGTGTAGCATTGTCATTATCACGGACTACTTTTGCTGCTTCTAACGCTTCTTTGAAAAGAGTCCATGTTTCGGAAGTGTAATCCTCTTCTGCAAGTTTTTCCGCCTCTTCCACTTTTGCACGAAGTGCTGACTTATCAACTACAACCGGCTCAGGAGCCGCTTTTGTCAATTCAATCTCAAACTTATCAAGCTGAGGAGCATTATACTGAGGTGCTGTAAATGTTAAGACACCTGCTCCTGCTTCTGTTACTTCAAATGTCATCGTTGCAGTATGCGTTGCTCCTGCACTGTCACTTGCGCCAATGTTTAATGCTGATCCGCTTGTAATTTTTCCGTCTTTTTCTTCCCATGTAAGTCCATTCTTCGTATCGCCGCTGCGAAGCGTCAGTGTTACGGTATATGTTCCTGCTTTTTCAGCGTTATAATACAAAATAGCTGTATCACCTGTATTCATTGCATTGACAAACTTACCATTGCTTGCCCATGCGGATTCCGTAATCTGCATCGGCCACGCTTCATTTGTCCCGGTATTGTTCAGAACCATATACTCTGCCTCCAAAGTAGCGGATGTACCTTCCACTGACGGGAATGCAAACGGTTTCTGAGCCGAATAGTGGAAATTATCCGGGTCTTCCGGAATACTCTCTGTGTCAATAATTGTCACACGTGCTTTAGAATTCATTCCAAGGATTAAATCCTCATTATCGGACGTAACTTCAATTGTAAAATATCTGTCACCGGTCTGATTTGTATTTCTCCTTGTGATTACAGGAACTGTCTTTTCAGTCTCACCTTCTGCAAATGTAACTGTTACAATATTTTCGGTATCATAATCATCCTGAATGGCGCTTCCCGGATTTGGGGAAACAGTAACGCTGACGCTTCCAATTGTGCCGCCGGTACGAATCAGCTTCACATTCATGGTAGAATCTTCGTTCATAGTGTACTGAGAATTTTCCAGTCCAATCATTCCAAGCCCGCCGTTATTAATTACATATGCTGCTTCCAGACCGATTGCCTTACCGGACTGTGTAGCAACGAGCTTCAACGTATGATTTCCGTCTGTAAGAGTATCTGATTCATAAAGAATCTGACTCAGTGCACGGGCACTTCCGTTTGTATTGATAGATGCAACCTTATTATTATCAATATAAATATCTGCCGTACCGTGGTTCGGATCAATTGTCCCTATCATATATACCTTTGTTCCTGTAAATGAAAGGGTCGTACTGATTGAACCGTCCGGATTACCATTGCTCCACTTATTCGTACCGTTTACAAATTGAGCACCTGTTTCCCCTGTCCAACTTCCGGCAAATGAAAATGCAGAGTCAGTTATATCAATAACATCCATTCCCTCCGGAGCTGCGGATGCAAGCTCAAATCCCTCGCTTGCCTTGTAAACCCCGACTGCGCTTAGCATCGGCACATTCGGAGTCGAGATCACATCGGATGACGTACTGACTGTAATCTTAACTGCGTCTGCTTTTACAGGAGATTTCCTGCAAAGGCGTTTTGATCCTATGGTCGTTCCCTCGTCAAAGGTCTTCCAGCTGTCGCTGTCACCGTTGCGGTATTCTACCTTAAAGCTGGTGATCCTCTGTCCGAACTGAATTGCCTCTTCGATGGAAACTACATCAAATGTCTTTGTCTCCCCGAGCTTGATAATCAGACTGCCTTCTGTAGTGCCGTCATTTGTCGTCCAGTATGTATCATCATTTCCGTCAATAACATTTGACTGCTTATATACAATGTCATTACCTCTGACTTCAGACGCAAGTATCTCACCGTTTTCTGCCAGATTTGTTCTGAAAGTTTCACTGATTTCATTACCGAATTCCGTTACCCGGTTCAGGATTGCCTGATCTACGTTTCCCTGATTATTCGGAGGAACATTCAGCAGAAATGTACTATTATGACCTACTGAACCAAAATACATATTTCCCAGATCTGAAATAGTCTTTGGAGTGCATTTGCTCGTACCCCAGAACCATCCGGATGTAATTCTTGCGTCACATTCCGGAACTGTCCACTGATTACCGTCTTCAAAACCGATATAATAAGCACCCGATTGGTTGCTGTCAATAGTATTGGCAGTTTTATTTACTTTAGATTTAGCCCATGTCTCTTCGTTGGCATAACCATTTTCATTTCCAATCCAGCGCACCGTCGTATAGGCTTGTGCCCCAAACAGCATACAGTCTGCATCGTATCCGGCAGCTTTTCCCTCGTTATTCTGAATTGTCGTAAACCATCTCTCAAAATCATATTCCTGTGCGTTTGCACCGCTTCCCTTTGCTCCGTCCATCCATACTTCCGTAAAATGACCCTTGTTGCCATATTTGTCATTTCCAAGGATTTCCTGAAGCTGATTATTATAATAGTCATTATAATCAAGAGCATCGTTCGCTGCATCTGTTGCATTTCCGTTTTCATCATAATATCCGTAGCTCGGTTCATGAATATCCCACGGTGAAAGGTAAAGCCCCATGTCCATATCATATTTTGAACAAGCTGCTGAAATCTCTGCCAGAATGTCACTGTTGCCTTTCGCATCCTGGTAACCCGATGCTGCCACGTCATATTCTGTGTAGGCACTGTCCCAGATACAGAAGCCATCATGATGCTTTGCGGTGACGATTATTTTCTTAAATCCTGCCGCTTTAAGTGAAGAAACAAGAGTATCCTCGTCAAAATCCTGTCTCAAGGTAAAAATCTGGGACGGTGATGAATTCCCGTAGTTTTCTCCCCATTCAACTTCGTTAAATGTGTTCGGACCAAAATGGCAGAAAGCAGCCAATTCTTCTTTCTGATATTGGTACTGATTTGAATCCGGCACTACCTCATCAGCTGTTGGTGCAGCAGTACCCTTGTCGCTAAGAGCTGCTTCCTGCACATACCCTTCGTCAGCAGCATCTGATGTGATACCGATTCCCATCGGAACTGCCGTAACTGACAGTATTCCGGCTAAAGCCGCTGCTATTCCCTTTCGTAAAATCCTTTCTTTTTTCAATAGCTTAATCCTCCTTCTCTTTTAACAATATTTGGAGAAATTATAACATATTTTCCAATATCATGCTTTGATTTTGATTTATTTTATTATTTTTTAACATTTTATCAATTTTGAAACCATTGAAAACTTTTACTTTTTTTCGTGATTTAAAATAAAAACCAGAGCGATTTTAACCATTCAACGCGTTAAAGTCCTAAAATTTCGTTAATTTTAGTTCTGTACAGCTAACCCGGAATCCATTATAATGTAGAAGATTCTTCTCTGCGGGAGGAATTGAATCTTCAAGAACAAGGAGAGACATACGATGAAAGAAATATCAAAACTGATGGGTTACCGCTCTGACATCCGGGTAGTAGATGCGACTTTACGTGACGGAGGACTGGTAAACAACTTTTATTTTACTGATGATTTTGTCAGAGATTTATATCTTGCTAATATAAGAGCCGGCGTTGATTATATGGAAGTGGGTTATAAGGCCTCCAGAGAAATGTTCGACGAGAACAAATTCGGAAAGTGGAAATTCTGCAAAGAGGATGACCTAAGAGCAATGTTCGGGGATAATAATACAGAACTGAAGCTCGGAGTAATGGCAGATGTCGGAAGATGTGATTATAAGAATGATATCCTGCCGAAGTCTGAGAGTGTCCTTGATCTTATCCGTGTTGCCACTTACCTTAACACGATTCCGTCTGCAGTAGACATGATCGAGAACGCTTCCGCAAAAGGTTATGAAGTCACATGTAATATCATGGCAATTTCTAACAATCATGGCAATGACCTTGAAGTAGCTCTTGACATTCTCGGGAAAACGCCTGTTGACGTATTGTATATCGTAGACAGTTTCGGTGCACTGTATCCGGAACAGATTCAGCGACTTGCAGACACATTCATGAATTTTGCAACGAAATATAATAAGAAGATAGGCATTCACGCACACAATAATCAGCAGCTTGCTTTTGCCAATACCATCGAAGCTGTCGGTGACGGTGTTGACTGGCTCGATGGCACCTATGCGGCTATGGGACGCGGCGCAGGGAACTGTGCAATGGAACTTCTGCTCGGATTCCTCCGCAACCCGAAATACAACCTCTACCCGGTTCTTCAGTTTGTAGAAAAGCATATGAAGAAACTGCAGAAGGAAGGCGTTGTATGGGGCTATGATCTTCAATACCTTATGACCGGCCTTCTGAACCAGCATCCGAGAAGTGCCATTGATTTCACAAACAAAGGCCGTGAAGATTATGTTGAGTTCTATAAAGAAATCGTTGCCCAGGATTAAAATACTAACGTGCCGGGCAAACAGATTCCCGGCCGGAATGTTTTGCAGCAGAAAGCAGCGGTACATCTTCGGAATATCCGATGATGTGCCGCTGTTTCATTACGTTATGTTATTATTTTATACTTCATAAAATCCGCCGTTTTCTGATATCTGCCGGATTTTACCGTCTTCAATCAGCCCTGCTTCTCCGAAAATGATTGTTTTTCCTTCTTTAACATATACATAACTTCCGTCCACAAGTGTATAAAATTTCCGTCCATAGCTGTCCGGATATGTAATATCCTCATATAAACGTTTTCCGTCCAGCAGGCAATCCTTCACTTTCTGGTAATGTGGAAGTATCATAAGCTCTGTCAGGCCCAGCCCGGGAATGAACCGTCTGAATTCAGGATCTTCAGACTCACCCGGAAGCTCCGGCTGTGCATATACAAGTTCGGCGCAGTTCATAGTACCTGCACTGATACCGATAACAATTCCGTCAAAATCCTTTATTATACCCGGAAGACCGATTCTCTGGAAAAATTCATTCTGTGTCGGGACATGACCTCCGCCAAGAATGACAACATCACTCTCTGAAACCATTCTCTCTGTCTCGTCAGCTTTCCTTGAATCGCAGATTTCCATATCACATATGGTAAGACCGTGATATTGGAAAGCACTCTGAAATGTCTCTGCCATTTCGTTATTCATATCATAATTATCCGGGTCTGCACAGATAATCACGCATCTGGAATCCGGTTTCCAGTCTTTCTTAAGCCGGTCAACAAATCCATTCTCAGCATTTAAAACACACGGAAGGCAGACACCCTCCGGCACATTATTATCGCAGGGACTGCTTGTCATAAATAAAATCATCTTTGTTTCCTCTCTTGTCTTATTTTAATCATGTGACTGTTTTCCTTTGTTCCATATTATACAATCAGAATCCAATCATGTACAGAATAATTTTGCTCATTCCATTCTCTGCTATTTCGTGTTAAAATGTAGTGTATGTTTGCAAAGGAGAAGTTATTTCATGAACAGAAGAGATTATTTTACAGCTGGGATTAAAGATGGGATTCCTATCTGTCTCGGCTATATCGCTGTTTCTTTTACTTTCGGAATCATGGCGGGCAATGCCGGACTTTCTGTCTGGGAATCAGTCCTGATTTCAGCAACAAATCTGACAAGTGCCGGACAATTTGCAGGTTTATCACTGATTGCTTCGGCGGCATCTTATGTGGAAATGGCTGTGACGCAGTTAATTATCAACCTGAGATATTGTCTTATGTCCTGTGCACTATCACAGAAGTTTGACAGTAAAGTCCCTTTTTTTCATCGCTTATTTGTAGCTTATGGCGTGACAGACGAGATTTTCGGAGTGTCTGTAAGTAAAAGCGGAAAACTCAGCCCGTTTTATTCATATGGGGCAATCAGTATTTCGGCTTTCGGATGGATATTCGGTACATTGCTTGGGACTGTATCGGGAAATATCCTTCCTGCACGTATTGTCAGTGCATTAAGTGTTGCATTATACGGGATGTTCATCGCAATTATTATTCCGCCGTCACGGGATAACAAGGTTGTTGCAGGTATCGTAATTATATCCATGCTGATGAGTCTGTTTTTTACAAAAGCACCTGTGCTGTGTAATATTTCATCAGGATTCCGGATCATCATACTTACCCTGCTTATTGCAGGCGCAGCGGCAGTACTCTTCCCTGTCACGGACGAAGAAAAGGAGGGAACTTCCAATGAGCAATAATATTTACATATATATACTGGTAATGGCAGCAGTCACATATTGTATCCGTCTGCTTCCACTTACCCTGATCAGAAAAGAAATCAAGAATAAATATATCCGTTCTTTTCTTTATTATGTTCCCTATGTCACACTGGCGGCGATGACTTTCCCGGCCATACTGACTGCCACCGCTAATATCTGGTCAGCCGCTGTTGGTTTTATCGCGGCACTGATCCTGGCATATAACAGAAAAAGCCTTATTACCGTTTCTCTTGTTTCCTGTATCTGCGTTTTTCTGACTGAACTGATTACCGGGCTGTAAATACAGCCCGGCTCTTTATTTTTCTTCTGTTTTCTCTAAATTATCTGTTTTTGCGAATTTTGTTATCAGTTTAAAAAATGTATCCGCAATGAAGATTGCCAGCGCAATCATCCCTGCGATTTCAAGTGTCTGCGTCAGATAATATGCACTCATGCTCCGCTTACCTTCCAGAATATAATAAACCGTCCTGTACATTCCTGCGCCGGGAACCGTAGGCAAAATTCCTGGAATCAGAAATACCGTAACCGGTGCTTTAAAGATTCTGGCAAACATATGGGACATAAATGCTATTATAAGGCCGGAAAGAAAAGAAGAAAAAACTGTCCCCAGACCACATCTGACACAAAAAAGATAGACTCCGCCGCCTACTGCTCCGACGATCCCCGCCATTGGAAGATACCTGCGCGGACATTCCAGCAGGAGGGCAAAACAAAGAATAGCTACAAAACTCCCGATAATTCCTGCAATTAAAGACATCAGCCTCTCCCTCCTAAATCACTTAAATCAGACCTTCAACAGCGCGATTCCTACTCCAACGCCAAGAGCGATCGCAGCCGCTTTCAGAAATGCTTCCAGGATTCTCGCCATACCGGACAGATAATCACCCTGCAGCGTATCCCGAACGGCATTGGTGATCGCAACTCCGGGTACGAGCGGCATGATCGAACTGATAATCACAACATCCATGTTGATCTTACCGACCGGCAGATGTCCCAAAAGAACCGCAATGACTGCCACACCGGCCGAAGAAAGAACATCCAAAATAAAACTGTTGATTCTCAAATGTTTTCCGGCTGTAATAATCAGTGCAAGCACCATCCCTTCCAGAGCAGCACATAAAACTTCCGGAATTTTTCCTCCGAACAACGGTACAAATCCTGCACATACACAGACAGTTGCTATATTATAAAGCAGACTATTATACTGCTTCTCCCCTATTGCCTTCAGATCTGAGTATGCCTGTTCCAGAGAAACTTCCCCCGAACAATACTGTCTGGAAATCCTGTTCACCTGATCGATCCGGTTCAGATTTGTCCCGTGTCCTTTCACGCGCCGCATAGTAGTAATCGTATCAATATCCGGATCATCCAGCGTCACCACGATCCCGGTCAGCAATACGATGGTTTCCGCCGTTTCCACATTGGCTGTTCTTAAAATATGCCGTATAGTATCCTCCACACGGTATGTTTCCGCACCGTTCTTCAGCATAGTCTCCCCAGCCAGGACTGCCGTATTAACTAATAATTTATAATCCATTTTTAACCTCTGATTTCGTTTTTTTACAACATTACAAAGCGGGCACATCCCCAACTTTGCCCCCAAATAATCCAGAACCTTTACCTGATTCCTGATGTAAAATGAATCTTCCCATCTGTTTTATAACACCATAATCAATGTCCCTGCTGTAATCAAGATACATCCTATCAAAGATTTTGGGTTAAATTCCTCATGCAGGAAAACAAAAGCCAGAATCAGTGTGATGACAACGCTGAGCTTATCTACCGGCACGACCTTTGACGCGTCACCAATCTGAAGGGCTCTGTAATAGCATAACCATGAAGCCCCGGTTGCCAGTCCTGAAAGAATCAGAAAAATCCAGCTTTTTTTACTAATTTCCGTGATACCGCTCTGTGCGTTGGTCAGAAATACCATCCCCCATGCCATAATAACAACCACGACCGTTCTGACTGCTGTTGCAAGATTTGAATCGACCCCATCAATACCGATTTTGGCAAGAATTGATGTCAGCGCCGCAAAAACAGCTGATAATAATGCAAACACAAACCACATTTTTATTCCCCCCTTGATACTTAATAAGCCTTTTATTTAACAAGCTCTGCAACATATTTCGGAATCTGCTGTACAGATTCTGCAATTCGGTCCGCCCCGTCCAATTCTGATTCTTCTCCGAATCCATATCTGCATCCGATAAAGGGACTTTCACATGCCGCCGCACATTCCAGATCGCTCCTTCTGTCGCCGATCACGATATATTCTCCCGGATAATCTTTCTGTATTTCCCGGATAATCTCTGTCTTCGGTGCAAAATTATAAGATTCACAGTCATAAAAGCGCGAAAACCAACGTCCCATTGAGAATTCCTGCCAGTGTGCTTCCCGGTAAGCGATTTTGCAATTGCTCAATATCAGCATCTGATATCCTGACAGATGAAGCTCATCCAACATGCTTTGTGCACCCGGATACCAGACTGCCTTATGTTCCCCTACCCGCTGTACCATATCTCGCCCGACGCGTCTGCTTGCTTCATCCTTCACTTCCTGTGAAAGTTCCGGCAAAAAGGAATTCCACATATCCCGGCTGTTGATCCCCAGCCATCCTGCAATCTGCGAGGAAGGAATCTGCTGTCTTTTCGTATATCCTTCCTTCACAAGCCATTCATAATTTTTACGGAACACAGATTCATAAATCACCATTGTGTTGTGAATCGTACCGTCATAATCAAAAATCAGTGTCGGCTTCATCTTACATCTGCTCCATAAGGTTTACCATTTCAATAGCAGAAAGGGCACAGTCGTATCCTTTATTTCCTGATTTGCTGCCGGCACGAGCGATTGCCTGTTCAATATTTTCTGTCGTTATCACACCGAATAAAACCGGAACACCTGTAGACATCCCTACCTGAGCAATGCCTTTTGACACTTCATTGCAGACATAATCGTAATGAGTAGTATCCCCCCGTATGACTGCACCGACACAAATCACGGCATCGTATTTTCCGGATGAAGCCATTTTCGCTGCCACCACCGGAATTTCAAATGCTCCGGGAACCCATGCGGCTGTAATATTATCTTCCTCAACGCCATGGCGTACCAGACCGTCCACTGCACCGCCCAACAATTTATTTACGATAATCTCATTAAACCTTGATACGACGATCCCGACTTTCATTCCCTCTTTTGCTACGACTTTTCCTTCCAGTACATGAATCTGTTTCATGATGATTTCCTCCTGATTTTAATAAAATTTTTATAATCTTTCCTTGCTTCTCTTATAAATCAATTTCATTTAAAATGTGTCCCATCTTCTCTTTCTTTGTTTTCATATAAACAATATCGTGCTTCTGCGGCTTCACCTCTATCGGCACTCTCTCTTTAATTTCCAGTCCGAATCCGTTCAGCCCATATATCTTATCAGGGTTATTTGTGAGCAGACGCAGAGATTTCACGCCCAGATCGGACAAAATCTGTGCCCCGACCCAATACTCTCTCAAATCCGGTGCAAATCCAAGCTTCACATTGGCCTCTACAGTGTCATAGCCCTGCTCCTGCAATTCATACGCTTTCAGCTTATTGATCAGACCGATACCGCGTCCTTCCTGGCGCATATACAATATGATTCCGCGCCCCTCTTTTTCCACCTGCTGCATCGACCTCTGAAGCTGTTCACCGCAGTCACACCGCTCTGACCCAAATGTATCACCCGTCAGACATTCTGAATGTACCCTGCAGAGGACATCCTCTCCGTTACCGATTTCTCCTTTTACCAATGCCACATGATGTTCCCCGGTAATGTCATTGATATAACCGTGAATTCTAAAATCACCATATTTTGTCGGAAGATCCGCACAGGCTTCTTTTATTACATGTTTTTCATGAATACGCAGATAGTTCTGCAGGCTTTTAATTGTGATAAATTTAAGGTTATACCGCTCTGCCAGCTTCCAAAGATTAGGAGTACGCATCATCGTTCCATCATCTTCCATCACTTCGCAGCAGACACCGCATTCCTTTAGCCCGGCCAGCCTCATCAAATCAGTAGTTGCCTCCGTGTGCCCGTTACGTACAAGAACTCCGCCGTGCCTTGACACGAGCGGGAATACATGCCCGGGACGGCGCAGGTCCTGAGGCTTTGTACTGTCATCTACACATTTCATCATTGTATAAGAACGTTCTGCCGCGGATATCCCGGTTGTCGTATCCACATGATCGATTGAAACCGTAAATGCCGTTCCATGATTATCCGTATTTTCCGATACCATCTGGGGCAACCCCAATTTGGCTGCAACCTGGCTGCTCATCGGGGTGCAGATAAGTCCTTTGGCATGGCATGCCATAAAATTAATGTTTTCCTGTGTTGCAAATTCTGCGGCACAGATCATGTCCCCTTCGTTTTCACGCTCCGGGTCATCTGTCACCAGAATAATTTTTCCTGCACGCAGATCTTCCAACGCCTCTTCAATCGTATTGTATTGCTGTTCCAACTCATTTACCTCCTCGGATTTCATATTGTGTTTTTCAAAATCCATACTCTTCCAGAAATTCCATTGTGATTCCGTAAGACTGTGTATCATTTTTTTGTCCTGATTCCAAGCCCATCAGTTTGCGGACATATTTCCCTATAATATCATTTTCCAGATTGACGAGACTTCCCTGTTTCTTTTTTAAGAGTGTCGTCTCTTCTCCGGTATGTGGGATGACGGATACTCCGAATCCCGTATTTCCCACGCTTGCCACGGTCAGACTGATTCCGTCAATACAGATAGAGCCTTTTTCTACGATCAGACTCATAATTTCAGGCGTAGTCTCAATCTCCACCCACACTGCATTTTCTTCTTTTCTGTAGGAGGAAATCGTTCCCGTCCCGTCGATATGACCGGACACGATATGCCCTCCGAACCTTCCATCCGAAGCCATTGCACGTTCCAGATTCACTGTATCCCCCGCATTGCATCCTCCAAGGCTGCTTCTGCGGATAGTCTCTGCCATAACATCCGCAGTAAATCCATCCGGCTGCAGGGATGTGACAGTCAGGCAGATTCCATTCACGGCAATGCTGTCACCGATTTTTGTCCCTTCCAGCACTTTTTTAGCACGGATTGAAATCTGACCGGAATTCCCATGAAGCATAATTTGTTTAATAATTCCTGATTCTTCTATGATTCCCGTAAACATGTCTTTTACCTCTTTTGAATTCTACTTTCCTGTAAAGCAGACATTTTTTTAATCAATACCCATTATGTGTCGATTTCAAAACGTATATTTCAATTTTCATGAACGCAGATTGTATTCCAGAAGCAGGTCTTCGCCGATCTTCCGGACTTTGTCCAGTTTCAGGGAAACCGCGTCCGCAGGAACATCCACCCCGATTCCGGCAACCGGTGGTTTTGCCAAAGCCCCGCCGAACACCTTCGGCGCAATGAACACTTTGATTTCCTGTACGATTCCTGCCCGCAGAGCGCTGTCATTTAATGTGCCGCCCCCTTCCAGCAGGATACTGTCAATACCAATTTCACCCAGATAAGCCATCAGTGCTTGCAAATCTACTTTTCCGTGTGCATCCGGTAACTGTACAACCTCAATGCCCAGTTCATTTAAGCGGCTGATTTTTTCCGGCTTTGCATCTGCGCAGGCAACAATTGTCCGATACTGTCCCGCACTCCTGGATATCCGGCTGCTCTCCGGGATCTGAAGCTGACTGTCACAGATAATACGGACCGGGCTTCTTTTATGCTCCAGCCGCACATTCAGCATAGGGTCATCTGCCAGAACTGTTCCGATTCCCGCCATGATTCCCATATATCTATGCCGCATGTTATGCACTTCTTCTCTCGCCTCTGGGCCGGTGATCCATTTGGACGCACCTGTTTTTGTCGCGATTTTTCCATCGGCGGTCATTGCATATTTCATTACAACGTAAGGGGTTTTCGTTGTAATATAATGGAAGAACACCGGATTAAGCCGGTCACATTCTTCCCTCATAAAATCCTCTTCTACCGTAACACCTGCTTTTCTGAGAATCGCAGCTCCCTTTCCTGCCACTTTCGGGTTCGGGTCACGGGAGCCAATTACAACTCTTGCTATTTTCTGTTCAAGAATCGCTTCCGTACAAGGGGGCGTTTTCCCGTAATGGCAGCATGGTTCCAATGTCACATAGATTGTCGCACCTTCTGCAGATTCTGTAAGTGATGCGATAGCATTCCTTTCTGCATGCAGTTCTCCATATCGTGCATGAAAGCCTTCACCGATGATCTTACCGTTTTTCACAATTACAGCCCCTACAAGCGGATTCGGATTTGTCCAACCAATTCCATTTTCGGCCAGTTTTATTGCACGTTCCATATATTCTCTGTCAGTCATATTTTCTCACCTCTTTCCAGAAGTATTTCTCAGATAAGATGTTCCGTTACTCAAAAATGGTCCACCGAATCTTTTTTTCATATGCTTGGCAACGAATAAATGCTCTGAAATGGGGTTCCATTCCAGAGCATCTTTCATACTTTCATATTAAGAAAACTGCCAAAGCGAATTCTCAAAACTTAAATATATCTTCTCCCATCCAGACTTTACTGTCGGCTCCGGAATCTGACCGGATCATGCCTTTCGGCTCGCGGGCTTTACCGCCGGTAGGGAATCACACCCTGCCCTGAAGATTACCTTTTCAACTGCGATTATCATATCAGGATAGTCCCTTTATGTCAATACCTTATGCGAATTAATCCTGACAGGCTTTTACATATCGCTGGATAATGATTGCCGCCTCAGCACGATTCGTATTTCCCTGCGGATTCAGCCTGCCGTTATCACCTTTTATGAGTTCTTTTGATACTGCCCACTTCATTGCATCATCCGCAAATCCACTCACTGCAGATGCATCCGGAAAATCTGACAGATCTTCATCTGACGTTACATCAATACCTTTTGATTTCGTGTAACGGTACAGTATTGTAGCCAACTGTTCCCTGGTGATATTATCTGACGATCCGAACATTCCGGTATCTGTATATCCTGTAATGATACCATTTTGATATGCCCAGGTCACTGCATCTGCATACCAGTCATTCTTCTGCACATCCGGGAACTGATTCTTAAACTCTACTTCCGGCTCACCTGCAATACGGTACAGGATCGTAGCGAATTGTGCCCTTGCCAGTTGATCAGCCGGTCCGAAAATTCCATTGCCGTAACCGCTCATAACTTCATTTACATATGTCCAGTTTGATGCACCATAATACCAGTCATCTTCATGAACATCTTTGTAGATCTTTTCAACACCATATACGGTTACTTTAATACTTCCTTTCTTGCCGCCTGATTCTGCAGTAATAGTTGCTTCACCCGGCCACATAGCTTTAATATTTCCTTCTTCATCTACTGTCAGCACTTCTTCATCAGAGCTTGTCCAGACAATATTCTCTGCCTCATCAGCATCCTCCGGTGTGACTATGACCTCCAGCTTTCTTTCTTCCTTGATAATAATACTGTCTTCTTCTTTACCAAAAGATACAGATTCTACCGGCTTTGTGGATGATATAGTTTTAAGTCCTGCTGCTGCATCCTCCAGCGCTTCTCTTGCCGCATCTACCTGAATCTGCTGAACTTTACCGCTTGAAAAGACTGCCTGTGCCTCTTCAAGTGCATTCGCAAACTCATCATATGAGCTCTCTGTATATCCGTCTGCTGTCGTATTCTTCCATGTATTAATCAAACTCTCCAAATCTGATTTGTTTACAAGGCCAAGTGCCTGGTCAATCTCACCAAGTGTGAATTTTGCCTGACGGATATAGCAAAGGTCTGTTGTAACTCCGCCAGTCCAACTCTGCGAGAATTCTTTATCCCAATGACCGTAGGAATCCATAATGAACGTTCCGTCCGGCTGTACAACAACGCCTGCATATCCGGTATCACCGGATTTTGCGTTATTTGCCCAATCCTCATCCAGAAGGATCCTGTACTGGCCTTCATTCTGTTCCATAAGGTCCTCATATGTTCCGACCCAGGCAACCCAGTCTCCTGCTTTCCAGTCGTCATATTCAATCAAGCCATTCTGATTATAATCGAGTATAATTTCACGGAAGGTTACCAGAAGTCTGCCGCTGATTGGATCATATACTGCCTTATGGCGTTCACCTTGAAGCGCTCCCTGCAATTCTTCCGGTTCGCTCCAGGTCTCACCTTCATCATCGGAATAGAACATTACAGATTTATTCTGATGCGACTGAGCTCTTGCAAGACCGACAATTCTCTTTCCGTCCGGAGAACGGAACATACCCACTTCACAGATCTGATATGTTGACTCAATGCTGCGGTATTGGGACAAATACGGTTCCGGCGTGCTCCACTGCTGGTTTCCGTTTTCGTCAAATGTCAGGTACGTTTTATAATTTACATAGCTATAATTATGGTAAACCCCCATCCATTTATCTATCGGATTTCCATCCTCGTCATGAAGCTGTACAAGGCTCGCCATAGCGACAATTGTCCAGTTCGGACTTCCATCTTCCTGTGTCGGATGGAATGTCTGGTATTCACTCCATGTCTTTCCGTTATCTTCTGAAATGGATGTCTGCCAGCCGCCCATCGTATTACCATGCCAGTTCGGACGTGCGGTAATCATAATCAGCTTCGTGCTTCCGTCGGTCATATTCAGCTTGTATATCGTCGGTGTCTCCAGCGAATCTGCCCATGAAGACGGAATATCTGTCTTTTCTGTCCATGTTTCTCCACCATCTGTGCTTATTTTCATAACCAGAGGTCCACATCCATGCCCTATAGGATATGCTGTGATCAAAGTTTTATTATCATCAAGCATTACCATATCAGGCTGGCCAAGATACTGACGTTCACCGCCTTCATCTTTATCGATGTCACTCAGATTTTCTTCCGGAAGAACATACTGAGGAATCGTATATTGGATTTCCAGTTTCTTATTGACTTTAACAGTTACTGTCTCGCTAAAGCCTCCCGCTTTATTTGAAACGGTAATGACAACTGTTCCTTTCTTAAGAGCCGTAACAACGCCATTCTGATCAACCGATGCGATTTCCGGGTCGGAAGATACATAAGTAATCGTTTTGTCCTCATTATCTGAAATAAGATTTGCATTGATTCTATAGGTTTCGCCCACCAGGATCTCTGCATATGTTTCTGTGAGATTCAGACCTTCTGTCTGCATGGAAGTCATGACTTCCTCCGCTGTCAATGCCCGGTTGTAAATTTTAAGTTCATCGATCATTCCGACAAAATTCATTCCGCCGATAATGTCAATAGGAGCAGTGAAATTATTCGATACCGTCCATGCATTTGTTTCACTCAGAACACCATTAATATACAGTCTGAGTCCTGAGGTTTTATCATTTGTCCATGTAACATGAACCCATGTTCCTGTCGGAAGTGTATTCTGCCTGAATGACAGGAATCCGCCCGAACTTTCACTTACATGTACACCTGGAAAATCATTGCTTGAGGATATTCTTGTGTCAAAAGATCGTACCCCGTTGCTGTCCGTAATCACGGATACTCTGTCCTCTGCCGAACTCTCATTATACATCCAGTATCCGACACTCCATGTGTCAGTCAATGTTGTATTCACATCAAACGTGACCGTATTACCGGATGTGATGCGTACCGCATTTCCGGACTTTCCTTCCACATAAGTTACACCGCCTGCGGTACCGTTTCGGCTTCCCCATTCGTCTTTTACGGTATTTCCGTCCACATTATCGAATGAATAATAGTATGCCTGTGCATCTGCATCAACAGTAGCCGCACTGACTATAACCTGTATTTCTGCTTTTTTATCCGGATTCTGTTCGGATACTGCAGTAATTTTTGCAGTTCCTACATTCATACCTGTAATTGTTCCGTCTTTTGCAACCTTTACGATATTTTCATTTTCTGATGTCCATGTAACATTTGTATTAAGGAGATTATCAGGTGTAAGTACTGCATGGAGCTGTTTCTGTGCTCCGTTCATAATCGTAATCTCTGAACCTTCTGAAATCGTAATGGAATTAACCTCTGTAGAACCATTCTCTTTCAGATAAATATACTGTTCAGTCAATTCTGCAATTGCACTTTTTATCACGTTCATATCTGCCGCCAGAGCAACTTTTCCATTATCTGTCAGATAATAAGTCCCTGATTCATAAGTCGGTTTGACAGATGACATAAGTTCCTCTACTGCCGCCGCCATCGCAGGAACTTCTTTCTGCATCTGAATCAGTTTATTTACATCACGTACACCTTCTGCCATTTTTTCAAGACGAAGACTTGATTTTGCTTCCGGTTCTTCAGATGTTTTCTCATCAGGGAAAATCAGGAAGCAGTCACCTGCTTCATATGCGCTGTGAGTCGTATCCTCCAATGGATTCTCTACCCAGGAATCATAAGCCCATCTCATATATCCCTGTCCGCCTACTGAATATGTATACATCATTGTCCAATAGCTTTCTCCCGGTGCACTAAGTGAAAAGCTGCACGGAATATGACCGGTACATGTATAAATCGTGGTCTTAAGCCCCGCCTCTTCTCTTTCCTGCCTTAAAGCTTCAAATTCAGCCGGATGTGCTTTTACGGCTATCGAACCGACACTCAGAACATCTACTCTCATCGCCAGATCGTGCTTGTTCACAAATCCGTCCATAGCACCTGCAGTTTTAAACGGCTTGCCGTCAATTCCGGTAACACTGTCAATCAAATCAAAGGCTCTTGCGTCAAACCCTCGTTCATCGATTCCGATATAAGTCTGTTCTTTCCAGCCCTTTGCCGTCATATGCACCATTAAATCCTGCAGAAATGCTGTCCACAATGTAGTGTAAGTATCTGTTCCGACTGTAAGCGGTGTCGTTACATCCGTACCGGATGCCTCATCATAATATGTAACCTGATTGTTCCATGGAGCAATACTGTAACAGATTATTCTGTCACCGATTCCCAGTTCTTTGTTAAATTCAATCCACCTGTCAAATTTGGTGTAATCAAATTCCCATGTTCCGTTTGTTTTCTTGATCCACTCAATCATTGTCGGATACTTTACATCATTAGCACTGTAAGTCTGCCCGTTCCATGCATCATCTACAATCGTAGTAGTAATTGCATTTCCACCGATTGATTTATATTTCCCCATAATTGAGCGTAAAATTTCAAAATGTGCATCAGAAAAAGCTTCCACATTATAATATTCGGCTGATGCAAATGGATTCTGCCACAATTCAATATCAAATGAATCTTTGAACTCTTCAGCATCCGGAAGAACCGCATCTGCCACTTCAAGTACATATGTGAACTGCAGTGGATCTATCCCGTCTGCGCTGACCGATATTGTTCCGGTGTAAGAACCTGCCGCTGCACCCTTCGGCACATCGATGGATATCCATACATTCTGTACGGATGCTGCATCCATATCAATCGGTGTCGTCTGATAAAGGACTTCATTTGCCTCTGCCCGGTCACCTGTCACGATCGGCATGGTTGCATCCCAGCCCGGCATTCCTGTATATGCCTGAACAGATTTAATAAAGGTGGCCGTAACCTGATCTTTTGAGATTGTTCCTGCAGCTCCCGTGAAATCTCCGGCTGTCACAGTTACATTTTTCAGTGCTTCCGCCCCGGAAACCAGAGAAATCTGGGAAACAGCAGTATCATTCTTCCAGGCAGACAGGTTTCCTTGCGTGACACTCATTTGTGATATTTCGGCATACTTATCCTGTGTGTACTGCAGCCCGCTGTCTACGATACTGCCCTGCAACGACTCTCCGGCATCAACATAGTAGTAAACAACAATCTGGGCTGCATCAATTTTTGTGCTTGAGGTTATTTCTCCGGTTGCTTCTGCACGAAATGTATGTTCGGTTTCTGTAAGATTGTCATACGTGGCAATTAATGTTGAGTTAATATTAGAAGCATTATACAGGCTGTAAGTACCCACCTCTGTGCCATCAATATAATACTTTACATTTCCCATCATCCAATTCTTTCCGGCATAAACATCAATCTTATGACCTGTGAATTTCACCTCATACCATGTTGCAGCCGGATTCGCCGCATCTACCACAGTTGACCATGTATGCAAGTCATTTCCTGCCTCCCATTTTCCTTCCGCAAAAGTAAAATAGTCCGTACTTCCGCTGGTCTGTGTGTGGGAAATCGTTTTCTGCAATTCAACTTTTCCTTCCTCCCCGGCAGCTACTGTCAATCCTGCAGAAGGGATCAACAGGCATAAAGCCAGGATTACACTGATTACTTTTTGTTTCCATCTTTTCATAACTTAAATTCCTCCTTTTCATTCATGATATTATATTTTGCCAATTTAATCCACTTAATTTTTCATCAAATCAATTTTTTATTCTTCATCCAATTTCAGTATGATTTCTGAGATATCTCCGGTCGTTTCGGCTATATAAACCGCCCCGGCTTTTTCAAGCTCATCACGGTCTCCATATCCATATAGTACCCCAATTGAGTCCAGGCCGTTTTCTTTAGCCCCGATAATATCATGCCTGCGGTCCCCGACCATCAAAACAGAACTTTTATTCTCATCGGTGATCCCAAGGGTCTTAAGCGTATAACGAATCACATCTGCCTTCCTGGTACGTGACTTGTCCATTGTTGCGCCGCATATATTATCGAACATATTTGAAAAACCAAAATGCTCTGCAATTCTGACAGAATATTCTTCCGGTTTAGATGTTGCTATTGCCAGTATTTTCCCTTTTTCTTTGAGGCTTCTGGCATGATAGTGGGTAGCATACCAGCCCTCTGATATAAATTTTATATTGAAAAACCATCTGTGTTCCTTTATTGTATTAGCGACCAA
>SFGN01000223.1 GCA_004556565.1 Lachnospiraceae bacterium
CGTCGTCCGGTGATGCTCTTCTCTGTTTTGTAAAAAGAGCGGTACCAGCCGGAAGCAAGTGTACAAACTGGTACCGCCAAAGCAGTGGCTGTTGTGGTGGGGTTGTCACTCAGGCGTATGGTCAACCTGACAATCCGGTGTCCTCAACGGGGATAGAGTAACCCCGCCATACTTACCGCCGCGCCATTTCGCGGATTACCACAACGCTGAGAGCACTTAGCCAGTTACGGCACCACACTTTGTCGCGGCTCCATAAATACCCTCATCGTTGCACCCTGGTCTCTTCCCAGGCGTCAAACCGGATCGCCACGCTGGTTAGGCGTCTTATCAGCATCATCATTGACTTGCACATTCCGGCTACCTGGTTTGTTTGCCCGAGCAAGGAGTGGATTGTCCCCTTTAACGTCCCCAGACCGCTAACGACGCATGTGCCATACGCCGTGTTACAAAAAGAGACGATTACTCTTATGGTTGAATGTAATACCCCTGTTGAATATTTTCTTGCGTACTATTTGTTTTTCCTATATAACGAATTGGTTGTTTTGTTTACATAATAAGAAGTTTTTTTAAATAAGTTTACATTGTTTTGTCTTGCTATTTTTCAAAATTCAAGAACAATGAATTGTCGCTATCGGTAATTATTCTTTATGAAATTTTATAAATAACTCCCTGCTTTTGAGTTTTGTACGCAGTGTTTTTAGTTGTCGAGGACATAATGGATAATCAAAATACTCCTGTTTTTGATGTATGTGGTTGGTACTGTGTGCCAGTTAAAGATCATAATTCAGTTATAGTTCAACTGTCCTGCAAACAACCACCATTTGAATCTGATAAAATTATCGAAAGTCCAATATATTCTTTTCCCATAAAAGAAATACCAAATCTCATAAATACATTACAAAACATTTATGAAGAAAATAATTGATTATAAATCCAGTTCAAAAGTGAAGCGTCCATTTGGGCGCTTTTTTATTTACGAATCATTCCGGTCTTCGTATGCCCCGGACGGCTACTTCGTGGGCGTCCTGCCTGTTCGATATCTTATGTAGGTACATTATGTGCCTGTAGGGTACATTGTCAAGTATAAAAAAACCTGCCGAAGCAGGTTCATAGACATTGATCAGGCTTTAATTTTGTATCTTCTTGGTTTTCCTGAGAAAATAACTGTACCAATGATAGAGCAATTACCGTTTATCTTAATGTAAGGCTCAGGCCAGTTGGGGTTTAATGCTTTGAGATAACGCTGTGTCCCGTCTTCTATCAACCGCTTAAAGGTGGTTTCGCCTGTATCGTGCATCAATGCTATAACGTCATCGCCGTGGCAGGCTGGTACTTCTGGATCGACAAAAATCATGTCTCCCGGACGGTACTCATCAATCATTGAATCACCAATCACCCTCAATATATAAGTCATTTCGCCACAGGGTACAGGGCAGGGATACGTTTCTGTTGTGCTCAAATCAACCTCAGAATAGCCAACTTCTTTCCATGCTCCGGCCTGTACCCATGATATGACAGGGACTAACGTTATTTTTTTATTAGTGATTGAAACATCAGGTTTTTTTGTGATGTTCGTTGTCTGGTGTTCTTGATCAAGCCATCCGACAGGCAGGTCGAAACATTTTTCGATGTGCCGTGCCATGCTGTCACCGATATTTTTAGTAGCGCCATCCCCCATAAACCTGCTGGTCTGGGTAGGCTCGCGATCAATCATGGTGGCAAAGGATGAATTTCCGCCAACACCATCTCTCAGTTTTCTGGCGTTAGACCGCCGGATGTCATGGATTGTTTTCATAACGAAATTAAAACCTTTGTACCGATAAGGTACAAGTATCTTGAAGGTTCATCTTAATCATGTAGTATGTATACTGGAGGTACATGTTGTATGAAAGCGTATTGGGACTCTTTAACCAAAGAACAGCAGGGCGAGTTGGCCGGAAAAGTTGGCTCAACACCTGGCTACTTACGGCTGGTTTTCAATGGTTATAAAAAAGCCAGTTTTGTGCTGGCTAAAAAACTTGAGCAATGCACGTCAAGTGCAATTACGAAATCTGACTTAAGACCGGATATCTATCCGAAAGATTAACAGAACACCTTCAATTTTTAACCACAGAACGATGAGGCTAACCGTGGGTAAGCATCACTGGAAAGTAGAAAAACAGCCTGAGTGGTACGTGAAAGCTGTCAGAAAAACTATCGCGGCGTTGCCGGGGGGTTACGCTGAAGCTGCTGAGTGGCTGGATGTAACAGAGAACGCTTTATTCAACCGCCTTCGTGCAGATGGCGATCAGATTTTCCCGCTGGGATGGGCAATGATTTTACAGCGCGCGGCTGGCACTCACTACATTGCGGATGCTGTCGCACAGTCTGCTGGTGGGGTGTTTGTATCGCTTCCTGAAATTGAGGAAGTAGAGAACGCCGATATAAACCAGCGCCTGCTGGAAGTCATCGAACAGATCGGGAGTTACTCAAAGCAGATTCGTTCGGCAATCGAAGATGGGGTAGTGGAGCCACACGAGCAGACAGCAATTAATGATGAGTTGTATCTGTCAATTTCGAAGCTCCAGGAGCATGCAGCACTGGTCTACAAAATCTTTTGCGCTCCAGAAAAGAGTGACGCCCGCGAGTGTGCAGCTCCGGGCGTCGTGGCGTTTTGTGTCTGTGGAGAAACTAACGCATGAACAGTTTAACGGCAAATAACCGTTTGTCGCAACAGCTGGTGGTCAGCGTCGCTGAACACTTGTTGTTACGGCATGAATGCAGATTACCAAATCACCTGGCTGTAAGTAACCACAGAGAACTTTACCTGACTGTGGGGGGCGAGTTGTGCAGGAACTTAACCGCTGGTTTCGTGACGGAAGAGGGCTTTATGTCCATGTTATTCGTTGGGAGCCAGAAACACAGCGCGTTATCTATCTTCGCAAAGACTACCCGCATGAGTGCTTTAGTCCTTTGTGGAAATTCAGGCGTGATTTTGTTGAGTGTGAAGGACCACCAGCACATTGATTCTGCCATTCCGGGACGTTACACTGTTCAGGCACCTTATAAAGCGGGTGTCGGGATTGGCGTCCTGGAATT
>SFGN01000224.1 GCA_004556565.1 Lachnospiraceae bacterium
GTCCCCACCGCTGACGTGGTGTATGACACACCTGTTGTGATTTTTTCCATCTGGTACATACCCCGTCTCCCGTTATCCGGAAGCTGACAACAATAAAAAGCCACCAGTTAATTCCTGATGGCCCTGATGCATAAACGTCATAATACCTGACTGTTATGATTGACAATAATGATAATGTTTATATAGAAAGGTTCCCGATGTGTGTTACATATCATTTCTCCACGGGGAATATCCCCACGCCAGCGCAGACTCTTTTACCCGTTCTCTTCTGCGCTGGCTCTTTTTTATTATGCTGCTGCATTTACCTCTGGCACCAGGCTTTCTATCTCAACACAATACGTGGTACTTCTTGTAACCAATATCATAACGATTAATCGACATAGAATTTCTCCCGTGTACAGGAACAGAGTTAAAAAGCCGGAACCGGAATCAAATCACAGGATGACCATCTGCCAGTGGCAGGTCATAAAAAAAAGGCCGCGCCATGCGCAGCCAGAACTCACAAGGAAAATGATAGAAGGAAATAACATTAGTGATGTACGCATGGCGCCTCCCGCTAAGTTCTGCAATGATCAAACAGAACTCGCTACGTGTCCTTAAAACTCGATCATTTAGCCTCTCCAAGGAGGATTCACCATGCGGTTGATTTTTTAATAAACAGTAAACAAAAAAGTCAAGGATTATTCATTCTGTTTTTTCATCATCGGCCACAGCAATACCACAATGCCGCAGACCAGAGCGCCATCAGTCAGTACCAACATTATCCTGCTGGTGAAATCCATCATCACCATCACTAAAAGCAGGATCACAACAGCAAGCAGACACAGTTTATAAAACAATGTTCAGAAAACGCATTCTGCATGCCTAAGGTTCTATTCTTACGAATAGCCAACTTGCAACTTAAAATATTATTTATGCAGCCAATTAAATTCTGGTCCTTACAATATCAACCTGAAGATTCTTATCTTGTGCTGATTGATAAATGACAAACCTCTTACTACCTGCATTAAAAGAAGTAGACAAAACCAGACAATTATCATAACGAGCAAGAACATAATACCAAGCATCATTATAATTAATCATTTCATATTCTTTCTTAAACTGAGGTTTGTAATATCCTGTCAGAAATGAGAAGAGCCAGAAATATGCCACAAAAGCAACCATCACAACTTCAAAAAAATGTTTTTTTATAAATGGCTTACCATAGAAGCATGATACCGATAAAAATCGCCCATAAGATCTTATCGAAATTGTAACTGCCAGCGCAATCGCTGCTGACAGTAGCAAAAGAGGTAACTGAATCTTCTGTCTCAATATAGAAAACTCAATAATTGCCGGCACAAACAATAATTCCACAGCAAAATAAAGGCGAAATACATTTAGCTCCTGCATAGAATGTTTTCTTTTCACAGCGAAAAAGAATACAACACCAATACCCCAACCGATAAGAAATATAGCAATGACGATAACTGCAAAAAATAAACTTCTGGCAACATCATCAACACCTGCACCTACAATCCACCATGGGAATCCGTAGTAAAAAGAAGTACCCCAGCCATAGAAATAAGCACTCCCCCATCCAAGGCATCCCATGTAGGCTATAAAAAGTGAAGAACTCCTGAGCAGTGCACCATCCTTCATAACCACCTCTATACAAGATGATAACATTGGCTTGCAACTCATAACAAAAGCAATTCAATGCCGTCAAGAGGTTACAGGCTAAAAAACCTCTATTACATTGCAGTCAGCATGTTTACTACACAAATACAATTCAGAGCATAAAAACTACTCGGCGGCAGGTTATTGAGACTCATCAGTGACAGGTAAAAAATGCCCATTATTGGTGTCAAACTTACCCAAAGTTATTCAAAAAGTCAATATTATGCCGTTAATATGTTGCCATCCGTGGCAATCATGGCGCTAACGTGTGATCGCATTCAAAATGTTGTCTGCGATTGACTCTTCCTTGTGGCATTGCACAACCAGAGCGTCATACAGTGGCTTAACAGTGCGTGACCAGGTGGGTTGGGTAAGGTTTGGGATTAGCATCGTTACAGCGCGATATGCGGCACTTGCTGGCATCCTTGAATAGCCGACGCCTTTGCATCTTCCGCACTCTTTCTCGACAACTCTCCCCCCCTGCTCTGTTTTTGCTATATCAACCGCACGGCCTGTACCGTGGCAATCTCTGCATCTTGCGCCCGGCGTCGCGGCACTACGGCAATAATCCGCATAAGCAAATATTGCGAGCACTTGCAGTACCTTTGCCTTAGTATTTCCTTCGAGCTTTGCCACACCACGGTATCTCCCCGATACCTTGTGTGCAAATTGCATCAGATAGTTGATAGCCTTTTGTTTGTCGTTCTGGCTGAGTTCGTGCTTACCACAGAATGCAGCCATTCCGAATCCGGCTTGTGATTGCGCCATCCCCATAGCAGCCATCACATCAGTACCGGAAAGAGAGTCAGAAGCCGTGGCCGGTGGTGAGTCGCTCATCATCGGGCTTTTTGGCGAATGAAATTTAGCTACGCTTTCGAGTCTCATGCGCCTTCTCCCTGTACCTGAATCAATGTGAGGTTTCCGCAGAATACTGCGCCGGTATCGATATACATCTGGTTGGCAAATTTGAGTGGTTTCACTGCTGGCGTATGACCAAAGATGAACGTGTCCGCGCCTTTGATTTCTTTCACGATCCCGTCTTGTGAGTTGCTGATTCGTTCGCGGTTCCAGATTACCTGCTGAT
>SFGN01000225.1 GCA_004556565.1 Lachnospiraceae bacterium
CGACAACACCAAAATCTTAAAGTCGACAGCAAAATTCTACATATCTAATTTTTATCAGAAAGATTCACAATCCAAAGACACAAGATTTTTTACGCCCTCCAACAAAATTCCATATAATACAAGAATTGCGGAAAGCTCTATTTAGTAGCTTTCCGTAAAACATTGTTATGGAAGATCTGTATTTACACACTTTTCTTCATAGTCTCTCATATTCTCACTTTTTGTGCTCAAACGCTAACCGTTACTAACCTATTTCTGTCTCATTTTTTACATATCTCATTTATCATGCTTTCAATCTTTTTCATATTTTCTTCATTATCAATGCTTCCCTGAATAGGGTTTTCAACAATTTTTCCTTCTGAATCAACAAGAATTGTGATTGGAAAGACTGTAATATCAGACATATATTCTTTTGCTTCATCCCCATCAGAAATCACAACATTACGGAATGTTGCACCTTGTTCTTTCAATATTTTTTTAGCCTGTTCTAACACGTCTTTATTTTTTCCGGCCTCAACATTAATGCCTACCAGTTCAACTCCTTTCTTTTGCTTCAACTACGAAAGCTGTTTCTTACAACCAACATACCAGAACAGATATAAAATCTTTGTTAAGAATAAATTTTTATTTCGTTTATTTTAACAATATCTTTATATCGACATACTATAATCATTTTGTAGCAATTCATTTAACTAAAGGAGGATACGTATGAGAATACTTGTTGTAGAAGATGAAAAAGAATTTTGCCAGACCATTGAAGAAGGCTTAAGAATAGATGGATTTGAAGTGGATACTTGTTACGATGGTGAAGATGCATGGGAATTGATATGGGTCGAAAAATTTGATCTTATTATCCTTGACTTGAATCTCCCTGGAATGGACGGAATGGAAGTTTTGCATAAAATCAGAAAAGAGAATCTGGAAGTAAATGTTCTTGTTTTATCTGCTCGCGGACAAGTCAAAGGCCGAGTGGAAGGACTGGATGCAGGTGCAAACGACTATCTCTGTAAACCATTTGCATTTGAAGAACTGTCTTCTCGTGTCCGCTGTATGACACGCAGACGTTTTGTTCAGAACAATATTGTTCTTGCATCCGGTGAGCTTTCATTAAATCCAAAAACAAGAATCGCCTATGCAAAAGGATGCGAACTTTTTCTAACTAGAAAAGAAATCGGTATCCTGGAATATTTAATGCTTCATCCGGAATCTGTAATCGGTCAGGAAGAATTAATTCAGCGCGTTTGGGATGGTAGTGTCGATTCTTTCAGCAACTCTATACGCGTACATATATCTGATCTTCGGAAAAAATTACGCGGTGCTCTTGGATATGATCCGATTACAAACCGAGTTGGACAAGGTTACTTGATCGGAGGGAAGAAATATGATTAAAAAATTCTCGCTTCAATGGCAATTGACATTTATGACTGCTTTCCTGGTCATATTCTGGCAATGAAGTATTTGTATAACTTTGATTGTTACGTGCATCAGCAGTTTTTTTGTTTACTTTATCGTGGGATATTTTCTTCGGCCTTTGAGCATATTAAGTCAGCAGGTAAAAGAAGTCCATTTTAAAAACCTTCAACAAAAAAAAGAACTCAAAAGTACGTCTCAGGAAATCCAGAATCTTTCGGATGCTTTTAACGGGATGCTGGATGGTCTCAATGGTGCATTCGTTGTTCAACGGCAATTTGCCGCTAATGCTGCCCATGAATTGCGTACCCCTTTGGCAATTACAAGAAGTAAACTTGATGTTTTTAATAAACAGCCGGAACATTCCAGAGATGATTATGAAAAAATCCTCTCTATGATTTAGATTCAGTCAACACGTTTCTCAAAAATTGTTGATGTCCTTTTGGAAATGACAGAACTACAGTCAATAGAGCGGTCTGATTCAGTTTCTTTAGACGAGCTTGTTGAAGAGATTATTTGTGATTTGACCGATTTCGCCCTCGAAAAAAATGTTATTTTACATCTATACCGTGGCAATGCCAGATTCACCGGCAGTAATTTGCTTGTATATCGCGCAATCTATAATCTTGTTGAAAATGCTATCAAGTATAATGTACCTGGTGGCAGCGTTTCAATACATATCAAGCAAGATTCTTCTTTCGCAACAGTTACGATTGAAGACACTGGGATAGGTGTATCAGAAACAGATTATGAAAAAATATTTGAACCATTTTATCGGATAGACAAATCCAGAAGCCATGCTGTGGGAGGCGCTGGTCTGGGGCTTGCTCTTGTGAGAGAAATTGCTCAGCAACATGGCGGAACTGCTCAGGTTCTTAACAGTTCCCTTAATGGAACAAAAATTCAAATTACGTTTGGAGGTGTTTGATGAATCACATATAATAATTTCAGATCATGGTTTTTGGAAGACAGGGCTGGCGGCGGACCATTGACTTATAGGTAAGGCGGAATCCGAATCCACGTATATCAGAGTGGCCAATACCGGGAACTGATACCTTAAAGCTCTTTCACAATGCCTTCTTCATTGTTCAGTTTATCCATATATCATATCAATGCTTATTTATAGATATTCTTTTATAAACAACTTATTTCTCACTAACTCAAACTTCGCACTTGAACAAGTGCCTATGCACCTTGAAAATTCAATAATAACTGGCATAAAAATAGCACGAAACCATCTGATTTGGTATAATTGAGTTGTTCAGAAACAATTAAAATCGGAGGCTCATGCTATGAATAAAAGTATAACACAAGACAACCTAAATGATA
>SFGN01000226.1 GCA_004556565.1 Lachnospiraceae bacterium
TCCGCAGGAAAAAACAGAAAGAATCGATGTCTATCGAGAATGGGCACAAGTAGCGTATTCTTGTGTTCCTAATATCTTAATATATAGCGGCCAACACTCCAAGATTCATGCTTATAACCCGAAAGTAGTAACCAACCATGGCCTTATAGACCAACCTATCATTATCGTTATGGAAGATCGTTTTTTGGATGCGGCTTTTATAACCAGCTACATCTCGCAGGGGGCATATTTTATCAAGCCTCAAACCAATTCTCCATATTCGGAATTACGTGCGCTTTTCAAAGAAGCGGGAATTGATGCATATACCTTGGGCCTCCGCTCGGTTGCCGAAAATTATGATAATGTCATAACACAGCAACTATACATGCTTCGCATTTATGGGGCTCAGACTGTTTTTTTGTTAATCGGTCTTGTTTCTCTGGTAGTCTTTACAGCAAGCCTCTATTGTGAAAACTATAAAGTTAAAATTGCTGCTTGTATGATTGAAGGATATTCGCTGCTAAAATGTATCTGGGGACATATATTTCTCACGTTATTCATTTACGGTGTTAGTATTCTGACTCTTCAATTGATAGAAAATATGTTTAGCATACGAGCAGAAATCTTAATCTTACCCCTATCTCTTTTGGTGGACATTGTAGTTACGTATTGCTTGTGTCGCCGTTATTCTTGCGCCAACCTATACAGCATAATGAAAGGAGCCGACTAAAATGAGTATAATTCGTCTTGAGAACATTTTTAAAAGCTTTGGAGAAAGGAATCTGTTTACTAATTTGTCCATGGAAATAGATCAGGGAGACTTTGTTTCAATCATGGGTGAATCTGGTGCCGGCAAAACGACACTGCTTAATATCATTGGCATGTTGGAGCAACCTGACAAAGGCAGTGTAACCATCTGTGGACAACAGAGTTTGGGATTTTCGTCTCGTACTGCGACTATGCTTAGGAGAAATCACATTTCCTACCTTATGCAGAACTATGGTTTGGTTGATACGGAAACCGTAGAATATAACCTTGCCATCTCCGCACGCTTCAAAAAGCTGTCAAAGGCTCAGAAAAAACTCCTGTTTTCGTCAGCACTCGAACAAATCGGGCTGCCTGGTTATGAGAAAAGAAAGATATACACCCTTAGCGGCGGAGAGCAGCAGCGTGTTGCTTTAGCAAAAATCATTGTCAAATCACCGCAGCTAATATTAGCAGACGAACCTACTGGTAGTCTTGATGCGAGAAATCGTGACACGGTGCTTGCTGCGCTTCGACATTTTAACGAGGAAGGAAAGACCATCGTTGTTGTAACGCATGATCCTACGGTGAACGCATGTGCAAAAAAGCATATCCATCTTTAATAGCAGTAGTTGTTGCAATAATTGTCTGCGTTCTCTTTGCAGTAAACTTCAGGGTAGTATTCGTTGATGGGCAATCAATGGAACCTACTCTCAAAGCGCGCCAGCTTGTTTTAGTCAAAAGAGATGTTTCAAGTGTTCAGCGGGAGGATATAGTCGTTTTTTGCATTAATCAATCTGTCTACATAAAACGTATTGTTGCTGTTGCTGGAGATACTGTTCAACTTACTGATTGTCGAGTTTATGTAAATGGTGTCTATGTCTATCCTTATACTTGTGATATTGATAGTCAAATTGAATATCATTTAGAAGAAGGACAGTATTTTGTTCTCGGCGACAACGGAGAGGCAAGTATTGATAGCCGAGACTTCGGGGTTATTTCAGAAAATCAATTGCTTGGCAAAGCAATTGCATTTTAGCAAGAAGTAATAATTTGGAATCGGAATCAATAGCAACAAGTAAACAACCGGTGAAAACAGCCCATCTGAATGGCGGTCAAGCACAAATTTCAAAGATTTTTCCCCGAAGGTGTGCATCTGATTGCACACCTTCTTTTTTTCTCTTGACTTTCTCCGAGTTATGTGTATAATAAATCTATCAGGAACTTTTGTTCCAGATAGGAGATAAGTACAATATGAGAAGCAAGAGCGAGGAGCTTATGCTCCGCATCCGGGAGTACATCGAAAGCTACTTCGAGCGGTATTCCTCTACCCCCACCGTTCGGGAGATTGCCGGAGCCATGAAGATTGCGGTTTCCTCCGCACACAGATACCTGGTGGCTATGGCGGAAAAGGATATGGTTTTCTATGAAAACGGTACGCTCTCCACGCCGAAGATCCGGCGGATGAATCCGGCAGTGAGCCCCGCCGCCATTGTCGGTTCCATCCCCTGCGGCTCGCCGGAGGAAAAGGAAGCCCAGGTGGAGGAATACCTGCCCCTGTCCGTGTCCTTCTTCGGCAAGGGGGACTTCTTCGCTCTCCGCGCCTCCGGCAGCTCCATGACGGGGGCGCAGATTGACGATGGCGACCTTGTTATCATCCGGCAACAGCACACCGCCCAGGTCGGAGAGATCGTCGTTGCCCTCACCGACGAGGACAAGAACACGCTGAAGCGGCTCTTATATGACGACGACCGGCAGAGCTATTACCTCCACCCGGAGAACAAAGACATGGAGGATATCTATGTATCCGGGCTTCGGGTACAGGGCGTAGCTACCCATGTGATCAAAGCCCTTTGACGGAGGTATTGCCCATGCAGAAAAAATATGTGTCCGTCAACGCAGAGGTGGATACGGACGGCGTGATCCGCCCGCTTCTTATCCGCTGGCATGACGGCAGACAGTGGGAGGTGACAAAGGTGCTTCATACCTGTACTGCTTCT
>SFGN01000227.1 GCA_004556565.1 Lachnospiraceae bacterium
CCAAAAGCAGACAAAGAAAGTACAAAACTGTAAAGGTATAGATGAGTATCTCTCATGAAGATACACACAAGCTCTCTCAAAACATTTAGCATTTTAAATCCATCATGTATATATAGAATGATACCTTATGACCAAGTAGAATTAATTCTTCATATGCAAGGTTGATTCAATATTAGGAACTCAGCAATGAAAAAGAGGCCCCTGCTGCTAAAAATAACAACTTAGGTAAATTGCCATGCAAGTTACACTGAATGAAAAAGCCCATCCCGAGAGGTTACATCCTGTATGATTCCACTTATATAATACTCTCGAGCTGATAAAATTAGGAAGAAAATAGTCAGGGTTACCTTTGATTAAAGATGAAGTTAAGGGGACAGAAGAAAAGTGGGTGTGACTAAAAGGGCAACATGAGGGATCCTTATGGGAATGAAACTCTTGTTTTGTGCCTTTACTTTGGCGGTGAATACATGGATACATCCATATGATAAAATTGCATGAGGTAAATACATGCACAGACACACACAGACACATACACACACAAAATTCATATATGAGAAACTTGGGAACCTGAATATAATCGATGGACTGTATCAACGTGAATAATTTTGTTAAACTCTTGTACTATGATTTTGCAAGATGTTGCCACTGGTGAAAACCATGAAGGGTACACAGGAGCGCTATAATTTCTTACAATTGTATGTGGATGTATAACTATCTCAAAATTCAGTTTAAATTTCTCAAAGAGGAAAGGTACATTTTAAGTACGAAAACTAGATAGAGACTCCTGCTTTGATCTTGCATATCTTCCAACCCTTTAGGGTTAGAAAAGAAAGTTTATGACATATTTCAGGAAATTTTCTTTGTGTAAATTTTACAGTATTTGAGTTAGTTGGAACTCAAGTATTCCTGCTACAACATGATGGAACAGAGTAACCAGAAACGAAGAAAAACATACTTCATCTCTCTCTGTGCACATGCCTTTCTCCTCACCACGAGTTCTCTTTATATGATGGTTAATTTAGGTGTCAATGTGGCTGGGGCTCAGTGCCCAGATACATGATCAGATGTTCTGGATGTTTCTGTGAAGGTATGTTTTGGATTAGATTAACATTTAAATCCTTGGGCACTTTAAGTAAAAAAGATTACCCTCTATGATATGGGTGGGTTTCATCAAAGCAGCTGAAGGCTGTAAAAGAACAAAGAATGATCTTCCCTGAGCAAAAAGGAATTTTGCCAGCAGACAGCCTTTGGACTCATCAAAATTCTTTCCTGAGTCTGCAGGCCTGCTGGACTCCCCATCAGATTTTGGGTTAACTGTGCCTCCAAAATCTCATGAGTCAGTTCCTTAAAATGAACCAATATCTATCCCTATACACATTTCTATTGGTTGAAACTTCTCTGGAGAACCCTGACCAATACACTTCATATTTCTGCCCTTCCCCCTCTTTTTTCTTTCCTTTCCCTTTCAGAAACACTCACTGCTTTATCTCCCTCTGCATAGAGATGCACTGACATTCTAGGGTCTTAATAAGTTTGGTCTCTCTCTCCCTCCCTCCTCTTTTCCTTTCTTTCAGTCCCATGTTCTTCGATTTGGGAAAAACATCATGAAAAGAATTAGGTGGTAGTAGTTGCAAGTTTTGTCAAGTGTGCGAATTATCCCTACCCTTGAGGGAAATTACAAGGGTGCAGCTAGATGATAGCAAGTTAAGTGCTCTCTCCATACATCAGCTGTCTCCACAATCCATGGGTTACAGACTGGAATCAGAGCTGTATGGCTTTTGGAATATAATGAGGGTTTGAAGCTATGATAAGAGCACACAGACCTCAGCTAGCTGGAAGCAGACAGAGAGGTCATCACCTGGAGGAATCCCCAAGACACATGGACATCCTCTGTAACTGAATAGCTGGGTGCCAGAGTGTTTGGACCACTGATCTCCCCGCCACAACAGGTGGTGGGCTTACTTACCATTTCCACAAGAACAAATCTCAGTTGCATTTCTTGAAGATGTGGTTGATGTAAGGATGCTCCAATAAACCTCAGCCAATTTGGTGTTTTTCATCATCTTGACATTGTGTCACTCCTGACTTCATCCTGCAAAACTGAGCCAAGAGTTGTACCTTGCTGAAACTGTACTTCTTAACTTGGGAACATAGCCAATGCAAAGTATACTGCTAGAAAACCTAACACAAATTCTGAGGCATATGGTTACAGGCAGAATCAAAGTCCAAAACAACTCTTGGAAATTGAAAGTATTCCTGTGAGCCACAATTAAGCTTATTTTCCTTGAGTGTACAAAAGCCAACAGTATTAATTTCTTCATATGGGGAACAGCTAGTATACACAAAGTCACAGTATTCATGCCCTTCCTTTTTTCATATGCCACCTTTTTTTTCTTCTATCATCATTCCTGTGTATGTGTGTATGTAGGCATTTATAATCATGCATAAATGATGTAAGATATGTAAAACTTTAATTTTCAATCATAAATAAACTTAAACTTATTAAGAAAATGTAAATTCTGCATTGAGAATGTAGGACTCCAGAATTTAAGCTTTTAAAGAACAAAGATTATGGGAGTTCCTATCGTGGCGCAGTGCTTAGTGAATCCACCTAGGAACCGTGAGGTTGTGGGTTTGATCCCTGGCCTTGCTCAGTGGGTTAAGGATCCAGCAATGCCTTGAGCTATGGTGTAGGTCACAGATGTGGTTCGGATCCCA
>SFGN01000009.1 GCA_004556565.1 Lachnospiraceae bacterium
AGTGTGTACTGATCCGCACCGGAGGGAATTGTCCAAATTTTTATAATTTTTAACAGTGAATTTCTGTTTTAAGAATATTAAGATCAGGCCTTTAAGCCATAGCCTTCAGGATGCCACTTGTCCATGTCCAGCTCGGGCTTGATTTCTGCGTAGAACTGTTCCGGATCGTCTGGAATCTTGTCCACTGCTTTTTCCATCTTGTCGAGCCATTTCATGTCGCGGCGGTCAGCCTTGACCTTTTCGGCCTTGATGGCGTCGCGCAGCTCGTTAATGGTTAATTTGGCGGCCAGTTTGGTTCTCAGGAAGTTATCCTGCTCTTTCACCAGCCCGCCGGCGATCTTAAGCACAACATCGGGTCTTAAAACCCATGCCTGGACATCCAGCGGCGCGTCAGATTCAACGAGCAGGTCGCGCATCATAAGGCCCTGGCCTTTTTCCTTGGCCTCATTCAGAGCACGAACGGAAGAAAGCTTCGTGGCAATCTCATCAGAACCAAGCGGATAAACTCCGCCGCAGCACTGCCACTCCTCAATCTCTTCCAGTTCAAATCCCAGTGCCCTTGCGGAAGCTCTGGCATATGTATCCAGATCTTTCGCTTTTGTTCTCAGGGTACACCCCGGATAATAGCTGTACTTCATAGTTCCTGTTGTCCTTTCTTTATAATCTCAGTTTTCAGGCGGCTTAACAAAAATGTTGCAGCACCTTATAATACTACAATTATACCTCATTTTTGTTAAAACCGCCACAGAAAATGCAACAGCATTTATTATGTCTTTATTGTATTTGTATAAAAATTATAAATCAATCTGTGCAATAACGCTCTTCAGTGCATCCGCACTTGCTTTCAGCTGCTCTACTTCATCATCGCTCATCGGCATCGGGATTTTACTCTGGATTCCCTTCGGGCCGACAAGTGTCAGTGTACTCAGACATACATCTTCAATGCCGTAATCTCCGTGCATCATGGAAGAAACCGTTGCCATAGAATCATATGCTGCAAGAATCTTTGCACACAGGTTACATACGGATGTTGCTACTGCATAGAAAGTAGCTCCTTTGTTAGCGATAATCTTTCCTCCTGATTTCTGAACATACTCAAGCATAGCTTCTTTATCCAGCTCAGCAACATCTTTTCCTTTGCTGCGCATGATTTCAACGTATTCGTCCAGTCTTACACCTGAAATCAATGCTCTGCTCCACGGAATGAAAGATGTGTCACCATGCTCGCCGAATACATAAGCATGAATATTTTTCTGTGCAATATCAAAATGCTCAGCCAGACCGCAGCGAAGACGTGCAGTATCAAGTACTGTACCGGAGCCGATGATCTGATTTTCCGGAATACCTGAAATCTTAGTAAATACATAAGTCATGATATCTACCGGATTGCTGACCATAATATAAATAGCATTCGGAGCTTCTTTTACAATTTCCGGTGTAATGCTCTTAAGAATATTAACGTTTGTCTGTGTCAGTTCGATTCTTGTCTGACCAGGCTTACGGGCAATTCCTGATGTGATGATAACGATGTCAGAATCCTTAGCATCCGCATAATCTCCTGCAACAATAGAAATCGGGTCACGGAAGCAGGTTCCCTGCTCGATATCCATAACTTCTCCTGCAACTTTCTCTTTGTTAATATCGATCAGTACGATTTCTGATGCGATGTTCTGGTGTGACAACGTATATGCGATTGTCGCTCCCACACTGCCTGCGCCGATAATAGTAACTTTGCTGCTCATAATACTCATTCTCCTTCTTTGTTTGTTGTTTTTTTAACAATGATAGCTCAAAAAATGAAACCGCATACTAACATGATATTACACTCCCACAATTAGCTCGATTTCTCTCATTTCATGATACCGCACTGTTAACATTTTAACAAGATTTTTTTTCGATTTCGGGGACATTTGGGCATTTTGCACTGTTTTTGTGCTTATTATAGCCCTATTTTCGTCACAATATCCCATTTTATTCTTTATCGTTTTCCCTTAGCTTTAAGATGCCATTTATCAGTATTTTTACATCATTAATAATATAATCGAACGCACCGGCCTGGCACATGTTGATCACTACCATGCCAATCGGCACTGCGAGAATCATTCCTAGCACGCCTCTGATCCGGTAGCCCGCATATAATAATAATAATGTCACCAGCGGGTTCAACCCCATGCTGTCAGCTACAAGCTTGGGCTGCAGCAGTTGGCGCACCACCTGGGTAATTGCGTAAACCACCAGCAAAAGAACCGCCGTCTGATAACTGCCCGTCAGCAATTTATACAGCGCCCACGGAATCATTGCCGTACCGGTTCCGAAAAAAGGAAGGAAATCCAAAAATGCGATCAGCATCGCCACCAGTACAAAGTAGGACACTCCCATCATAGCAAATCCCGCCAGGAGGATCAGGAACACAACACACATTATTTTTAACTGGGCTTTTAAATATCCGCCGACCGCATAACGCAGATTATCCATGACCAGAGTCATTCTCCTTGATATAGACGGCGGCGCAACTTTCTTAAGCCAGCTAATCACTTCCTCTCTTTCAACCGTAAAGAAATACGCGGACAGGATAGCTACAATTGTAGAAACCAGGATCGACGGAAGGCTCTTCGCGATATTTCCCGCGGCAGTTACCGTAGGCTGACTGATTTTTGAAATAAGTTCTCCGATATAATTATTCAGGTTCTGTATCATCGTATTCCACCCGTTCTGGATTTCCTGCGGCAGACGGACATACACCCCCGATAGAGTCGCCCCGATCTTTGTGAATCCTTCTTCCAGCTGTCTGTACAGTTCCGGAATATCGTTAATAAGGCCTCCGACTTCCACAACAATACGATCTATTAACAAATAACATGCCAGGACAATCAGTCCTATAACCAGAATAACAATCAGGGCAGTTCCCAGTTTCTTAACAATATTCAGCTTTTTCTCCAGCCAGTTTACAACCGGAGCCGCAATAGAGGAAATAATCCACCCGATGACAAATGGCATAAAGAATCCGATTGCCTTTAATCCAAGGATAATAAACGCTGCCGTTGCAATCAGGCTGAATATCAGGCTGACCGCAACTTTCCAATATGATCTTTGCTGCTCCATAAAACTATGCACCCCTAATCTTACTATTAAAATTATTCTGTTTCATCCGCTTCTGCCGGACTGCTCAGGAACTCTTGCTCTGCCAGCTCCCAGATTTCATCTCTCCCCTGCTTTGTCATAGAAGAAAAAGGAATCATTCTTGTTCCGGGCACCAGTTTCAGTCCCTCCCTTATAATTTTCATCTGTTTCTGGACCTGACTTCGTTTCAGTTTATCCAGTTTCGTTGCAATAATGATCGGTTCAAATCCCTGTTTCAGAATCCAGTCATACATCATTTTATCATTAGCCGAGGGCTCGTGACGGATATCGATAAGGAGGAACACTGCACGCAGCTGTTTTGACCCATGAAGATACCGTTCAATCAGCTTCCCCCACTGTGCCTTTTCCTGCTCGGAGACTTTCGCATAGCCATATCCCGGCAGATCCACCAGATACAATTCATCATTTATATTATAAAAATTAATGGTCTGGGTCTTTCCCGGTGTTGCAGAAATCCGGGCATAGGACTTCCGGTTCATCAGTGCATTGATCAAAGAGGATTTCCCCACGTTGGATTTTCCTGCAAATGCGATTTCCGGCTTCTTATTCTCCGGCAGCCTGCTTGTGATACCGCAGACTGTTTCCAGATTAACATTTTTTATAACCATTATACTCTTCTCCTGTTCTGCTTACTGCTTTACCCACATTTTTCCTAAATGTTATACCAGAGCCCTTTTCAGCACTTCTTCCATTGTTTCCACAGGAATGATCTCCATGCCTTTTGTGATTTCCGCAGAAAGTTCTTCCAGGTCGGCTTCATTTTTCTGAGGAATAAGTACCGTCTTTACACCGGCATTTTTTGCTGCAAGAAGCTTTTCCTTCAGTCCTCCGATTGGAAGGACTCTCCCCCTAAGCGTGATTTCGCCCGTCATTGCCACATCTGCGCGGACTTTGATATGAGTGATGGCTGAAAGCATGGCTGTTGCCATTGTAATTCCTGCGGATGGTCCGTCTTTCGGAACTGCGCCCTCAGGAATATGTACATGAATATCATTCTTTTTAAAGAAATCCTCTTCTATCTGATATTTGTTTCCGATTGAACGGATGTAACTGATAGCCGTCCTTGCCGATTCCTTCATTACATCTCCCAGCTGTCCGGTCAGCATGATCTCACCATTCCCCGGCATAATATTTACTTCTATCTGTAAGGTTTCGCCGCCGACACTTGTCCACGCCAGCCCCCGGACGATGCCCACCTCATCAGCATCATTTATTTTTTTATAAATATATTTTTCTTTCCCCAAATATCTGGAAAGATTCTTTTCGGTAATCACAACCTTTTTTCCGCCTTTTTCCAGGATTTCCTTTGCGGCTTTGCGGCAAATATTTCCGATTTCTCTCTCAAGCTGTCGAACACCTGCTTCCTTTGTATAATTGCCGGCCATCTTCCAGATCGCATTTTTGCTGAAAGTAAGCATATCCGGCGTAAGCCCGTGCTTTTCAAGCTGCTTCGGTATCAGATGTTCCTGTGCAATGTGAAGCTTTTCATTTTCCGTATAACTGCTTACCTCAATAATTTCCATTCGGTCCAGAAGAGGGCGCGGAATCGTCTGAAGCGTGTTCGCAGTCGTGACAAACATAACTTCCGACAGATCAAGCGGCAGCTCAAGATAATGATCCCGGAAATTTGTATTCTGTTCAGAATCCAGCACTTCAAGCAGGGCGGAGAAGGTATCACCTTTATAGTCTGTGCTGACTTTGTCAATTTCATCCAGAAGCATTACCGGATTTTTCACCTTTGCCTGGCGCATCGCATTTGCAATCCGCCCCGGCATGGCGCCAACATATGTCTTCCGGTGTCCGCGTATTTCTGCCTCGTCCCGGATTCCTCCGAGAGAAATGCGTACATAAGGGCGGTTCATTGCCCTGGCAAGAGATTTTGCAATTGAAGTTTTTCCCGTTCCCGGCGGACCGACAAGACAAAGGATCGGGCTGCCTCCCTTTTTCGTGAGTGTGCGGACTGCAAGGAATTCAAGAACTCTTTCCTTCACCTGCTCCAGACCATAGTGGTCTTCATCCAACACTTTTTTTGCATATTCTATGTTACTGTCATCTTCTGCCGTTCTGTCCCAGGGCATTTCGAGAAGTGTTTCGATATAGGTGCGGATAACACCGCTCTCCGCCGGACTGTTAAGAGAACTTTTAAACCTGCTGATTTCCTTCTTCAGTTTTTCCTTTACTTCGTCGGAAGCCTCAAGCTTTTCTGTCTCTTTTTCAAATTCCTCCGCATCATTCAGCGTCGTGTCATCCCCAAGCTCTTCACGGATCAGTTTCAGCTGCTCCCTGAGGATATATTCTCTCTGATGTTTATCCACACGCTCCTTGACTTTCGCCTGGATTTCCTCTTTGATATCCATAATTTCCACTTCATTCATCAATTTGAACGAAAGTGTCTCATAGCGGTTCCAGAAATTGGTCTGATTCAGGATTTCCTGCTGGTCTTTATAATAGAGGGGAACATTCGCCGCGATCTCATTTACCAGCTTCTTCAGTCCCTTGATTTCAATAATCCTGCTGATACTCTCCTTTGAAAGCTTACCGTTCTTTGCTGCATATTCAATAAATATATCTTTCAGGCTGCGTTCCATAGCCTTTGTATTCAAATCGTCCGGAACAAAAAATAACGATTCGTCCAGAATTTCCACTTCGGCACGCAGATAAGGTTCCTCAGATTCAATTTTTTTAAGATTCCCCCTGGACTCACCTGAAACCAGCACTCTCAGAATATGTTTGGGAAGTTTTATTATCTGTTTGATCGTCCCTACCGTTCCTACCTGATACAACTCTTCCTGTCCCGGATCTTCTGTATCTGCATTTTTTTGTGTTACCAGAAATATTTTCTGGTCTTCTACCATAGCCTCCTGCACTGCTGCAATTGATTTTTCCCTGCTCACATCAAAATGAACAACCATTTCCGGAAGAATCGTCATGCCCCGCAGTGCCACCACCGGAAGGCTCTTATGTTGATTTACCATAGTGAATTCTCTCCTTAATCTGTCAGCCGGGACTCTCTATCCCCGTCCATGGGACTGAAACTGAAATATTGCCCGGTGATAAAACTACAGGCGGGTACCTTGTTTGTCAAAGTCCCGCCCTGAATCTTTTTTCATGCAAGAATGCACGGCATTCCGGCAGCGGGATGAAGTCCGGCGCAGCCGAAATCTTCTGATCCATATCACTGCAATCCGCCGATAGAATCCTGTCCTGTTATGCACTTTCAGATGTTAAAAACGATTTACGTTCTTTACCGTCGCGCTCATACAAAGGTTTCCCTTTTCCCAGAACTACATCTTTTGTAATACGGCATTCTTTAATAGTCTCATCTGATGGAACTTTAAACATCGTATCCATCATTATATTTTCCATAATTGCACGAAGACCTCTTGCACCTGTTTTTCTTGCAAGTGAAATCTCTGCAATTGCATTTAACGCCTCTCTGTCAAAAATCAATTTGACTCCGTCCAGCTCAAGGAGCTTCTGGTACTGTTTTATAATCGCACTTTTTGGCTCCGTCAGAATACGGATCAACGCTTTTTTATCCAGCATATCGAGAGATACATTCACCGGAAGCCTGCCGACAAGCTCAGGTATCAGCCCATATTTGACAAGATCCTGCGGGAGCACCTGTTTTAACAGTTTGTCAACATTATATTCATGCTGGGATGCTATCTCTGAATTAAATCCCATAGTCTTTTTATCCAGCCGTGCTTCAATTATCTTGTCAATTCCTTCAAAAGCACCTCCGCAGATAAACAGGATATTTGTAGTATCAATCTGAATCAACTCCTGATGCGGATGCTTTCTGCCGCCCTGAGGCGGAACGGAAGCTACGGTTCCTTCAATTATTTTCAAAAGTGCCTGCTGGACACCTTCTCCGGACACATCCCTGGTAATGGACGGATTTTCTGATTTTCTCGTAATCTTATCAATCTCATCGATATAAATGATTCCGTGTTCTGCACGTTCAACATCTCCGTCAGCAGCCTGGATCACTTTCAGCAGAATATTCTCTACATCTTCTCCGACATAGCCTGCTTCTGTTAAAGCTGTTGCATCTGCAATGGCAAACGGGACATTCAATATCTTTGCGAGAGTCTGTGCAAGAAGCGTCTTACCGCATCCGGTCGGACCAAGCATCAGAATATTGCTTTTCTGAAGTTCAACCCCCAGGTCGCCTCCTGCTAAAATTCGTTTGTAATGATTGTATACGGCCACCGAAAGTACCTTTTTAGCTTCATCCTGTCCGATCACATAATCATCCAGAAACGCCTTCATCTCCTCCGGCGTCAGAAGATTGATATCTTCATATCCTCTTTTGTCTTCGTACTCCAGTTCTTCCTCAATAATCTCCGCACACACATCTACGCATTCGTCACAGATATAAGCGCCGTTCGGTCCTGCGATCATCTTCCTCACCTGTGCCTGCGGCTTATTGCAGAAAGAACATCTTACCACATCATCACTCACTTTTCCTGCCATATCACTTTCACCTCATATTGCCATCCTAATGCCTGGCAATTACTTCGTCTACTAATCCATATTCTTTTGCTTCAAGGGCAGTCATGAAATTATCTCGTTCCGTATCTCTCTGGATAACTTCAAGCGGCTGTCCCGTGTTAGAAGCAAGAATCTCATTCAATCTCTTGCGTATTCGCAGGATGTGCTCTGCCGCAATCTGAATTTCCGTTGCCTGACCCTGGGCTCCGCCTGACGGCTGGTGGATCATAATCTCCGCGTTCGGAAGTGCAAATCTTTTTCCTTTTGCCCCACCGGAAAGCAGGAATGCTCCCATGCTGGCAGCCATACCGATGCAGACAGTAGACACATCACACTTGATATACTGCATGGTATCATAAATTGCAAGCCCGGCAGTAACAGAACCTCCCGGACTGTTGATATAAAGCTGAATATCCTTATTCGGATCTTCCGCCTCCAGGAAAAGAAGCTGTGCCACAACAATATTGGCAGACACGTCAGTTACTTCCTCCCCAAGAAAAATAATTCTGTCTTTTAACAGCCTTGAATAAATATCATAAGTACGCTCTCCCCGGCTTGTCTGTTCAACGACATAAGGTACTAAACTCATTTTGCTTTCCCTCCTGATTATCAATCACCGTCTAAAAACGGTATTTACGGGTACGCCCCTCACTCACTCTCAATTCCGTCCTCAAAGCAGCTTCGCCTTTCCGAAAACATTCTGAAATCATTACGGAAATTATTCTTCAACTGCTGCCTGTGCAATCAGTGTAATTGCATCCTGAACCGCGATATCTTCACGCATCTGGTCTTTTTCAGTTTCTCCCATCAGTTCTTTCAGTTTGTCTGCTTCCATCTGATATGCTTCTGCCATCTTATTGATTTCTTCATCAAGACGTTCATCGGAAACTTCGATCGCTTCAGCCTTTGCAACAGCTTCCAGTGTCAGTCTTGTGCGGATTCTTCTCTCTGCCTGCGGCTTCATCTCTTCCAGCATCTTCTCTGCCGTCAGCCCGGTGAACTGGAAATACTGCTCCATCGTCAGACCCTGCTGCTGAACACGGCGTGCAAGGTCATCAGCCTGCTGTCTTGCCTGCATATCTATCATCGGCTGCGGGATATCCATCTCTGCATTTGCCACTGCCTTCTCGATTGCCTGATTTTCCTTCTGTTCTTTTGCTTCAGCTTCCTTTTTCTCTGTCAGCCTCTTCTGGATGTCTGCCTTATACTCATCAAGCGTTTCAAACTCAGAAACATCTGATGCAAACTCGTCATCCAGTTCCGGAAGTTCTTTTTCTTTGATTGAATGAACTGTACACTTGAATACTGCCGGCTTGCCTGCAAGCTCTTCTGCCTGATATGCTTCCGGGAAAGTAACATTTACATCAACTTCTTTATCAATCTCTGCACCGATAAGCTGCTCTTCAAATCCCGGAATAAAAGAACCGGAACCGATCGTCAGCGGATAATCCGTTCCTTTTCCGCCCTCAAATGCAACGCCGTCAACAAATCCTTCAAAATCAAGGGTTACCATATCTTTGTCCTGTACGGCACGGTCTGTAACATCAACTGTCCTTGCGTTACGTTCACGCTCTTTGTTAATTTCTGCAAGGACATCTTCCTCTGTCACTTCAACAGAAACCTTATCTACGGTCAGCCCTTTGTACTCTCCGAGAGTGACTTCCGGCTTCACTGCAACTTCAGCTGTAAAAATAAACGGTTTGCCTTTCTCAATCTGAACAATCTCAATCATCGGCTGGGAAACCAGTTCCAGGTCACATTCGTCATATGCTTTTCCATATGCTTCCGATACAAGATGATTTGCAGCGTCATCATAGAAAATCTCCGGTCCATACATTTTTTCAATCATCTGACGCGGTACTTTTCCTTTGCGGAATCCCGGCATGGAAATTTTTCCACGCTCTTTTAAATATGCTGCCTGAAGCGCTTTTTCGAGTTCTTCTGCGGCAACTTCGATCGTCATCTTCACCATATTGTGCTCTAACTTCTCAACCTGTAAACTCATTTTATCTTCCTCCTTGATTTGTATACTGGTTAATACGTCTGATATCATAAAACTATCTTATTATAATAAAGAATTCAAGAATGTCCTACATTCTCGCAGTCATTGAATCAGTATATCATATACATGTGTTAATTTCCAGTATTTTTTTACTTTTAGTTCAGTCATATTTACGGATGACACGTACTTAACTTTACTCAAAAAAGGTCCACCGGATCTTTTTTCATATACTTGGCAACTCAAAAAGGTCCACCGGACCTTTTTTTCATATGCTTGGCAACAAAAACAGGATTCCTTTTCCTACCTGCTCTGCTTTTGCGGCTCCGCAAAGCAATTCAGCCAGTTTCAGGGAAAAAGGAATTGCTGTCCCCATCCCCCGGCTTGTTATAATATGTCCGTCCTGCACGACCGGTTCATATACAACATCCGCGCCTTCAAGTTTTTCTTCAAAAGAAGGATAGCAGCATGCTTTCCTGCCGTTCAGTAATCCGAGTCCTCCAAGTACGCTCGGTGCGGCACATATCGCTGCAATATATGCGCCTTTCTCATTCTGTATACGTAAAAGCCCGGTAAGACCTTCATGCTTTCCAAGATTTAACGTTCCCGGCATCCCTCCCGGAAGAACCAACATATCAGTCCCTTCAAAATCCATATCTTCAAACAAAGCATCTGCCTTCACATCTATCTGATGTGCCCCATGCACCACAAGATTTCCTGTCACAGACACTGTATCAACCTCTGCTCCTGCACGGCGCAGAATATCAACCACCGTAAGCCCTTCAATTTCTTCAAACCCATCTGCCAAAAACACACTGACACGCTTCATATTATTTAATCCTCCGTTATTCTTCAACATTTTCAGTTCTGCATTCAGTTTATCAAAAGACCCGGATAAATGCAATCCACAGACGTTTATCATTTACATTTTCGGGGTATCGTATTATGATAAAAACAAACTTTTAAATCATGATGTTATGATCGTATTTTTTTACCGGCCGCCGTCACAGCGGCAGATTGGAGATTAATAATATGGAAATCGAACGAAAATACTTAATAACTAAAGAAAGAATACCTTTCAATCCGGAAGAATATCCTTGTCGCCACATTGAGCAGGGATATCTGTGCACGGAACCTGTAGTACGCATACGGCAGGATAATGATGACTATATCCTGACCTACAAATCTGTCGGAATGATGGTAAGGGAAGAGTATAATCTTCCGTTAAACAAAACCGCCTATGAACATCTGAGGACAAAAGCTGACGGACGTATCATCACCAAAGACCGTTATGTCATCCCTCTTGAAAACGGACTGAATATTGAAATGGACTTTTTCTCAGGTGATTTATCCGGGCTGATTCTTGCGGAAGTTGAATTTCCGGATGTGGAATCAGCAGAAAATTTTATCCCGCCGGAATGGTTCGGTGAGGATGTGACTCACAGTACTAAATACCACAACAGCGTTCTCAGCCGTGTGTAATAACATTTGCATGATATGTAAACATTTGTTGTCATTTTGCCTATATGCTCCGATTTGTTGCATATCAATCTATTTACAGGGAAAATTGTTATAATGATGAAAATATTGCATTAATTTTTTCTGTAAATGGAGGTGCACCGTGGCAAATTTACAACTTTCCAGTAATCTTTGTAATTACCGGAAATTATATGGTTACACCCAGGGTAGGCTGAGTAAGCGCCTCAATATTTCCAGACAGGCATATTCAAATTATGAGACAGGACGGCGAGATCCGGATCTGGATCTGCTGATTCGTCTTGCAGATTTCTATCATATTACACTTGACCAGTTAGTACATCAGCCCTTCTCATCACGTAATTCTGAAATTTTAAGAGAAAACAACACTCCTTATACAACCGGCATAGACCCGGAAACACAGGATATTTTATATCTCAATGAAAAAGAAACTACACTGATAATGAAATACAGAGAGGCAGATGATGCAAAAAGGCAGGTCATAGATCAGATTCTGCGTTAATAAGGAAATGTGAGGAAAAACATCAGCTCTATTTTTCACTAATCAATAAGCATAAAACACCGCTGCAGGCTAACTTAATAATCTGCAGCGGTGTCTTTCATTTTATAAATAATCTTTATGATAACCTGAAACATTTTTAAATCATCATATGTCAACAGATGTCATACATAATAATATGGAACAACTCATCCTTCCAAACGGATCATATGAAGAATATCTTCAAACTGCCCTGCTTTCTCCGCATATTCTTTCTCTGTCATAGTGCCGGTGACAAACCCGAACTCGCCGTCCAGGCCATCCACTCTGATAATCTCAACCGGCCCGAAGCTGTTTTCAAGGGCTTCTTTCATCTCTTCCGCATTGCCTTTTATCCGTACAAAGAACTGCTTGCTTGTATCTGCAATAGGAACAAGTTTAAGCTTTGTGCTTCTCCAGATTGTCATGATATTGCGGTGAAGATGCTTCGCGGCATCAACAACATCTGCCACCACCGCGCTTGCCGTCGGAAGTTTTCCGGCTCCGCTTCCATAAAACATTGCATCTCCAAGTACATTTCCATGTACAAAAATTGCATTGAACACATCATTAACGTTATAAAGCGGGTGATCTTTTTTCAAAAGATACGGTGCAACGATCGCGGACAGACAGTCCCCCTGACGTTTGCTGGAGGCAAGCAGTTTAATTGTCATTCCCATTGCTTTCGCATACATCATATCTTCTTTTGTAATTTTTGTAATGCCCTCTGTATAAATGTCCTCAAAGTCAACCTGATGTCCTGAAATCAGAGAAGAGAGAATTGCAATCTTGCGGCATGCATCGTACCCTTCAACATCTGCTTCCGGATTGCGTTCCGCATATCCTTTTGCCTGTGCTTCCTTCAGCACTTCATCGTAATCAGCACCCTCGTAAAACATTTTAGTCATCATATAATTTGTTGTTCCGTTCAGGATACCTGTGATTTCTTCGATTGAATCAGCTGTCATGGAAGAGTTAAGCGGCCGGATGATCGGGATCCCGCCTCCTACGCTCGCCTCAAACAGGAAGTTAATATTCTTCTCCCTTGCAATAGAAAGTAATTCTGCGGCATGTTTTGCAACAAGTGCTTTATTAGAAGTCGCTACGCTCTTTCCGGCAAGAAGACATTTCTTGACAAACGTGTATGCCGGCTCGACACCGCCCATTACTTCAACCACGATCCGCACCTCAGGGTCATTCAGAATCACATCAAAATCATGGACAAGGATTTCCTGAACCGGGTCTCCCGGGAAATCTCTCAGATCCAGAACATATTTAATCCTGATCTCATCTCCAACTCTCTGGTTGATAAGGGCACCGTTCGTTTTGATAACTTCCACTACACCTGATCCGACAGTGCCATATCCCAATACTGCTATATTTACCATAATTCTTTTCCTCCATTCCTCTGACAGTCCTGTATGATTCTTTATGATTTCTTTGCACCCAACCAGGCATTAATAAACGGATCAAGATTTCCGTCCAGGACGCCGTTAATATTACTGATTTCAAAATTCGTCCTGTGGTCTTTTACCATCGTATATGGCTGCATGACATAAGAACGTATCTGGCTGCCGAAATTGATATCCATCACTTCTCCTCGGATATCCGACACTTTATCTGCCTGTTCCTGCTGCTTCAGCAGATACAGCTTTGCCTTGAGCATCTGCATCGCCTTATCTTTATTCTGATGCTGGGAACGTTCATTCTGACACTGCACAACAATTCCGGTCGGAATATGTGTAATCCGGATTGCCGAAGAAGTCTTATTGATATGCTGTCCCCCGGCACCGCTGGAACGGTATGTGTCAATCCTAAGATCATCCTCATTGATGTCAATTTCAATATTGTCTTCAATATCCGGCATGACATCACAGGAAGCAAACGAGGTTTGCCTTTTTCCGGCCGCATTAAACGGAGAAATACGCACCAGACGGTGTATCCCTTTCTCAGATTTAAGATAGCCATATGCATTCTCACCTGCGACTTCAAAAGTTACACCTTTGATTCCTGCCACATCACCTTCAAGATAGTCAAGGACTTCCAGTGAAAATCCTTTTTTCTCTGCCCACCGGCTGTACATACGGTAAAGTATGTTCGTCCAGTCACAGGCTTCTGTTCCTCCGGCACCCGCATGAAGGGTCACGATTGCATTATTCTTATCATATTCACCGGTCAGAAGCGTCTGTATTCTGAGTTCTTCAAACTCTTCCTCAAACCGCTGCATCTCAGCCTGTATCTCTTCTATTGTTTCATCGTCCGGATCTTCCTCGCTCATTTCAATCAAAAGCCCCAGGTCCTCATGGTCGGCAAACATTTTTTCAATCTTCTTCACTGAATCCTGAAGGCTCTTCAGTGTTTTCATCACCTGTTGGGATTCCTCCGGGTTATCCCAGAATCCGGGTTCCTCTATTCTTCGTTCCAGTTCCTCGATTCTTTCTTTCTTTGACGCCAGGTCAAAGTGAATCCCTCAAATCTTTCAGCGGTTCTTCATATGCACCCAGATTCTGTTTCATTTCATCCAGCAAAACCACCTTAATCACCTCTTTCAAATATCTTTATTTTTAATTCCATTGTTAACTTCTGCAGTCAGACAGTTCAGATTTTCTTTCTTCCGCAGCACTGCTTATACTTTTTACCGCTTCCGCACGGGCAGAGGTCATTCGGATATATTTTCTTCTCTTCCCGCTTTTTCGGTGCTTTCACAGCAGTGTCATCTTTATTTGTTCCTGTAACTTTTGCGACCTGCTCACGTTCTACCTTCTGCTCGATACGGATATGGAATAAGGTGCGGATCGTCATTTCCGCAATCGAATTAGTCATATCTCCGAACATATCATATCCCGCCATCTTATACTCAACCAGCGGATCTCTTTGTCCGTATGCCTGAAGTCCGATACCCTGACGGAGCTGATCCATATCATCAATATGGCTCATCCATCTCGTATCTATTGCTCTGAGCAGGATAACACGCTCTGCTTCACGTATCTGTTCTGCCTCCGGGAATTCAGCCTCCTTCGCTTCATAGGCTTTCACAGCTTTTTCTTTCAGGAAATGCTTGAGTTCTTTCTGGCTCATGCCTTTCATTTCGTCAACCGTCGGGAATTCAAGCTGGGGAGCAACATCATGAAGATTGACCTCAAGACCTGTTATATCCCATTCTTCTGTCCCGACATCAGGAGAAATGTAACGGTCCACCGTATTCTCGACATATTCTGTTATCATATTATATACAGTATCCCGCATGCTTTCCCCGTTCAGTACACGACGTCTTTCCGCATAAATAATCTCCCGCTGTTCGTTCATTACCTGATCGTATTCCAACAGGTTCTTACGGATCTCAAAGTTATTATTTTCAATCTTTTTCTGTGCCTTTTCAATTGCACCTGAAAGCATCTTATGTTCAATCTGTTCTCCGTCTGCCACGCCCAGCGCGTTAAATGCACTCATCAGCTTTTCTGATCCGAACAGACGCATCAGGTCATCCTCCAGGGCGATATAAAAACGAGATTCTCCCGGATCGCCCTGACGTCCGGAACGTCCGCGCAGCTGGTTATCGATACGACGGGATTCATGACGCTCTGTACCGATAATTTTCAGTCCCCCGGCTGCCCTCGCCTCTTCATCCAGCTTGATGTCCGTACCACGTCCTGCCATATTGGTGGCAATGGTAACTGCTCCGTGTACGCCCGCATCCGCAACGATCTGTGCCTCCATCTCATGGAATTTGGCATTCAGCACATTATGCGGAATTCCTTCTTTTTTCAGCATCTTGCTGAGCAGCTCGGACACTTCGATAGTGATCGTGCCGACCAGAACCGGCTGTCCTGTCGCATGTGCCTCTTTGACTGCCTGCACAACAGCCTCATATTTTTCACGTTTTGTCTTGTAAACCGCATCGTCCAGGTCTTCTCTCTGAACCGGAAGATTTGTAGGTATTTCAATTACATCCATCCCGTAAATATCACGGAACTCTCTTTCTTCTGTAAGGGCAGTACCGGTCATACCGCACTTTTTATCAAATTTGTTGAAAAGATTCTGAAAAGTAATCGTAGCCAGCGTTCTGCTCTCTCTCTTGACTTTTACATGTTCCTTCGCTTCAATTGCCTGATGCAGGCCGTCAGAATAACGGCGTCCCGGCATGATACGGCCGGTAAACTCATCAACGATCAGAACTTCTCCTTCCGGTGTTACTACGTAGTCCTGATCACGGTGCATCAGGTTATGTGCCCGGAGAGCAAGAATGATATTATGCTGGATTTCAAGATTTTCCGGATCGGCAAGGTTATCAATATGGAAGAATTTTTCAACTTTCTTCACGCCGTCTTCCGTCAGGTTGACATTCTTTTCCTTTTCATTGACGATATAATCCCCGGTTTCCTCGATATCTTCGCCCATAATGGCATTCATCTTCGTAAATTCACCGCTTGCCTCTCCCCGTTCGAGCTGGCCTGCCAGAATGTCACATGCCTCGTAAAGCTTTGTCGACTTTCCGCTCTGCCCGGAAATAATCAGCGGTGTCCTCGCCTCATCGATCAATACAGAGTCAACCTCATCGATAATCGCATAATGAAGCCCTCTCTGAACAAGCTGTTCTTTATAAATCACCATATTATCACGCAGATAATCGAAACCAAGTTCATTATTTGTCACATAGGTGATATCACAATTGTAGGCTTCCCGGCGCTCTGCATTTTCCATGCTGTTGAGGACAACTCCGACCTTCAGGCCCAGGAACTCATGAACCTTCCCCATCCAGTCCGCGTCACGGCTTGCCAGATAATCATTGACCGTTACAATGTGAACTCCTTTTCCCTCCAGGGCATTCAGATATGCCGGAAGCGTGGATACGAGCGTCTTTCCTTCTCCTGTCCTCATCTCGGCAATTCTCCCCTGGTGGAGAATCACACCTCCGATAAGCTGCACACGATAATGACGCATTCCCAGAACACGGACGGATGCCTCACGCACGACCGCGTATGCCTCGGGAAGAATGTCATCCAATGTTTCTCCCTCACTGAGACGCTGCTTAAATTCTCTCGTCTTATCTCTCAGTTCCTCGTCCGAGAGTGCCTGCATTTCCGGCTCCAGTGATTCGATACGATCCACGATCGGATAGATCCGTTTCAGCTCATGTTCGCTGTGGGTACCAAAAATCTTTTCAAAAAAACCCATAATCCGCAATTAACTCCTTTTATCTTGTATTGATTTCCACATCAGCTCCGGCACGGATTTTCCCGAATCCATGCCATACTTACTTTTCATCTTTTTCCCTGTACGGAAAGCAACCTGCCTCCACGATACACCAATCATTATTCTAACACTATCTTTCTTTAAAGTAAAGCAGACATTCACAATCCTGCGACAATCTCATACGGTATGGTTCCTCCGAACAAATCCAGTGCGCTCCCGATTGTAAAGTCCAGGTTTCCTCCGCTGAGTATCTCAAAACGTTTTAATTCCTCCAGACTTCCGATTCCTCCGGCATAGGTGACCGGAATTCTGTTCCATTCTCCCATCATCTTTACCAGATTTTCCTCCACGCCGGAAGCCTTTCCTTCAACGTCCACTCCATGTACCAGAAATTCATCACAGTATTCCGAAAGCCTGTCCATAATATTTTCTGTAAGCACGACATCCGTAAACTTCTGCCACCGGTCTGTCACAATATAATATCCTCCGTCTTTTTTTCTGCAGCTCAGATCCAGCACGACATGCGCTTTACCGACTGTATTCGCCAGGCATTCCAGATTATCCCATTTTAACTGTCCGTTTCGGAAAACCCAGGATGTTACAATAACATGACTTGCCCCTGCATCCAGATATTCCTGTGCATTATCCGCGCATATCCCGCCCCCGATCTGTAAACCGCCCGGATATGCCGCCAGCGCCGAAAGGGCCTGCTGCCTTGTCGCCTCATAATATTCCGAATCCTTTGCGTTCAAAAGAATAATGTGTCCGCCCCTCAGCTTATCTTTCCGGTACATTTCTGCATAATAGGAAGCATCCATCTCCGAAGAAAAATTTGTCACTGCCTGATTTCCCTTATCCTTTAACGTCCCCCCGACAATCTGCTTCACTTTTCCGTTATGTATATCAATACATGGCCTGAATCTCATACCATTCTCCATTCCGCCGCTTTTTTAATCGGCACAAAATCACTCAAAAAAGGTCCACCGGACCTTTTTTCATATGCTTGGCAACACACAACAGAAGGACAGATATCCAGTGCGGCCTTCTGTCCTTCTGCTGACTTACGGACGGAACAGGCTTACTCCATGTCTGTCCCGCAGTTTCCGTTTTGCCTGACTATTTCACATTACTGTTCGTATTGTTTTCATTGCTGCTGTTCGTGCCGTCATCCGTGATATCATCAATGGCACGCTCCGTTCCTTCCAGCACATCATCCGCCGTATTGCTGATCACTCCGCCGCCATTATCATTCTGCGTAGTTCCATTATAATTTTCACCTGACGTTGCACCATTAACATTATCCTCTTCTTTGTAATTTTCTGTCTGATCACCTGCCGCATTCGTTCCTGTATTTGTCCCGTTGGTCGTTTCTCCTGTAGCCCCGTTGGTAGTCTCCTTATTTGTACTATTGTTTGTACCATCCACATTTCTATTTCCGCAGGCAGTTACGCTTCCGACCACAGCAATACATGCCGTCAAAAGCAACAGTTTCTTGATTTTTTTCATATTAATCTCTCCCTTTCCGTAAATCATCTTACGAGAGTACTATTTGTATTTTCTCAGAGATTTATGTGTGGGAAGTTCTTCCATTTTTTCAGACTTTCAAAATTATCTTTATAAGCGGATGACATCGCCCATATCGTACATTCCTGCCGGCTGACCTGCCAGGAATTTTGCAGCTTCCACCGCACCTTTTCCGAACACGCTTCTTGAATATGCAGTATGGCGGAATTCAATCACTTCGTCTGTTCCCGCAAAAATAATTTCATGATCACCTACGATTGTGCCTCCCCGTACCGCGGAAATCCCGATTTCTTTCTTTTCTCTTTTACGGCGCACCTGACTTCTGTCATATACATATTCATATTCATTGCCTAAAGCCTCATTTATCGAATCAGCCAGTGCAAGGGCCGTTCCGCTCGGTGCATCTACTTTCTGGTTATGATGGCGTTCAACCAGCTCAATATCATACCCCGCCGGCGCCAGGACTTTCGACGCATCTTTTAATAATTTTAACAACAGATTAATGCCAAGAGACATATTAGCTGATTTCAGAACTGCAATTTTCTCTGAAGCCGCTTTCATCTTGTCGAGCTGTCCTTCAGAAAGCCCTGTCGTACAGAGCACGACCGGAAGTCCTTTAGCAACACAGTAATCTAACAGCCCGTCCACTGCTGACGAGTTGGAAAAATCAATAACAACATCCGCTTCCACATCACATTTATCTATGGAAGTAAAAACCGGATAAGAATTCTGAATCCCGTCGCAGCTGTCTACGCCTGCCACGATTTCTATCTGCTCATCCTGTTTTACCAGACCGGTAATCACCTGCCCCATTTTTCCGTTACAGCCATGCATAATTACTTTCACCATCTTCATATCCTCCAATTCTGTTTCGTAAAGTATATCACGAATTATATCACAAGTGAAGTTATTCCACTGCATCAGGGAACTTCCGACGGAGGCATTCTGCAGAACAAAACCCTCTCTTGCACCCGTGCACATCGTTACGCGCAGTGCTTGTTGAACATAATGTAAATCCGGGAAATTTCCTGTATGATTAAAAAGGATATCACACTTGGGCAAATTCCTCAAGAAATGATATCCTTTTTATAATTCAGATGTTACAGTAAGCCGTAACTTCAGATTTCCCCACTTATCAGTCTTCCAGGCACTCCAGTTTGCTGACGGATACTTCATAGGCGGTCCTTGTCTCAGTCATTGTATCTGAAAGCTTCTTTACATAGTCCCTGCTCTGAATCCTTCCGAGAATCTGCACATGTTCCCCCACCTCGAACCCGGAAGCATAACGTGCATTTCTTCCCCAGCAGATACAGGGAATGTAATCGGATTTTCCATAAGGCCGGTTGACTGCCAGCAGCAGATCGGCAATTTCACGTCCCAGGGGTGTCTTTCGATATACCGGTTTTTTACAGATATATCCCTCCAGCAGAATATGATTTGTTTTCGCCCCGTCAAGCTCTTCTTCAATAAATTCTACTTCTCTCACAAATACAGATAATACAAGACGGTTTTTTTGTTCTTCATGACGGTTATATGAACGAAACTGTCCGGTCGCCATAATAAATTCGCCGGTATAATCCTGCGTCACATCAATCAGCCTCTCTGAAATCATTAACGGAATCCGGTCTTCAGAATTGCTGAGCCGCCTTACCAGTACATCTACCATATAGAAACCTTCCCCGAACACCTCGTGGCTGTATGTAAACGGTGATGCCACTTCCCCCATGATAGTAACCTGGTTGTTTTCAATAATCTTATCTGACATAATTTTCATTCTCCCTTCCTCTGTGCGGTATTTTTGAGTCAATATTATTATTATGTAAGAAGTCCTCGCATTATAACCAATCCGGCGGACGAATCGCTCGACATCTTTCAAGCTTTGCCGTGACACAGGCTTAACCATAATAATATGTAACAGTTCATAGCGATTCATACTTGTAAATTTTCTTTTTTGTGATAGAATGAAAAAGTTGTAACACTGAAATAATATTCCCATGAATCAGAAAAGAGTACAGATTATGAAGACAAAACGAGAAGATGTTAGAAATATTGCAATTATTGCTCATGTTGACCACGGAAAAACAACACTGGTTGATGAACTGCTCAAGCAAAGCGGTGTATTCCGTGAAAATCAGGAAGTAGCCGAGCGCGTCATGGATTCCAACGATATCGAACGTGAACGGGGAATTACAATTCTATCAAAAAATACCGCTGTAACTTATAAGGGAACGAAAATCAACATTATTGACACACCGGGACATGCGGATTTCGGCGGTGAAGTCGAACGTGTGCTGAAAATGGTTAACGGTGTGATCCTTGTCGTTGATGCATTCGAGGGTGCCATGCCGCAGACAAAATTTGTCCTGCGCAAAGCTCTGGAGCTGAATCTCCCGGTTATTGTATGCATCAATAAAATCGACCGACCGGAGGCAAGGCCGGACGAAGTTATCGACGAAGTTCTTGAACTGTTTATGGATCTGGATGCTTCCGATGAACAGCTTGACTGTCCGTTTGTATATGCGTCCGCCAAAGCAGGCGTAGCTGTTCTTGACCTGAGTGATGAAGAAAAGAACATGGAACCGCTTTTTGAAACCATCCTGAAATATATTCCCGCACCCGAAGGTGATCCGGAAGCACCGGCCCAGGTACTGATCAGCACGATTGACTACAACGAATATGTAGGACGTATCGGTGTCGGGAAAGTCGACAACGGTACAATTGCTGTGAATCAGGAAGTGATCCTGGTCAACCATCATGAACCGGACAAACAGAAAAAAGTAAAAATCAGCAAGCTGTATGAATTTGACGGACTGAACAAAATTGAAGTAAAAGAAGCTTCCATGGGTGCGATCGTAGCCATTTCCGGTATTGCGGACATTTCCATCGGTGATACGCTCTGCTCTCCGGATAATCCGCAGCCGATTCCGTTCCAGAAGATTTCCGAGCCGACAATCTCCATGCACTTTCTCGTAAACGACAGTCCGTTTGCAGGAAAGGAAGGCAAGTACGTCACATCCAGGCATCTGCGTTCACGTCTGTTCCGCGAGCTCAACACCGATGTCAGCCTCCGCGTGGAAGAGACGGACAATGCCGACTGCTTTAAAGTATCCGGGCGTGGGGAACTGCATCTGTCTGTCCTGATCGAGAATATGCGCCGCGAAGGGTATGAATTTGCAGTCAGCAAAGCAGAGGTTCTCTACAAAACCGATGAGAACGGCAAAAAACTGGAGCCTATTGAAACCGCTTATGTAGATGTCCCGGATGAATTTACCGGTACTGTGATCGATAAGCTCAGTCAGCGTAAAGGTGAACTGCAGAGTATGGGAAGTTCCAGCGGCGGATATACCCGTCTCATATTCTCCATTCCCGCTCGCGGTCTGATCGGTTATCGTGGGGAATTTCTGACCGACACAAAAGGAAACGGGATCCTGAATACGATTTTTGAGGGTTATGCGCCTTACAAAGGTGATATCCAGTACAGAAAGCAGGGGTCGCTGATTGCTTTTGAAGCCGGAGAAGCTGTGACATACGGTTTGTACAGTGCACAGGAGCGCGGAACGCTTTTCATCGGGCCGGGTGAAAAAGTTTACGCGGGCATGGTCATCGGCCAGAACGGAAAAGCAGAAGATATTGAACTCAATGTCTGCAAAACCAAGCATCTCACCAACACCCGCTCTTCCGGGTCTGACGAGGCACTGCGGCTGACTCCGCCTAGAATTTTAAGTCTGGAGCAGGCGCTAGATTTTATTGATACCGACGAGCTTCTGGAAGTCACGCCGAAAAACCTCCGAATCCGCAAAAAGATCCTGGATGCAAGATTAAGAAAGCGCAGCGCCATCAACGGGAAATCCTGATACGGCAGGAATATCAAATTGTGCCAGGCAAAAACAGAGTAATCATAACTCCCCCCCGGATTATTGGTTAATTTGCCAGATTCCGGTATACAATATGTCCGTTCCGTGGTATAATAGTTACAAGTTTAAAGCAAAGGAGTTGAGCAGCATGAAGTTTATTATCAGCGGCAAAAACATCGAAGTAACACCTGGGTTAAGAGACACCATCGAGCAGAAACTCGGAAAGCTCGAACGGTATTTTACTCCTGAGACAGAAGTCATTGTAACACTTAGCGTTGAGAAAGAACGGCAGAAAATCGAAGTCACTATTCCGGTCAAGGGCAACATTATCCGCTCCGAACAGACAAGCAGCGATATGTATGTATCCATTGATCTGGTGGAAGAAATCATCGAACGTCAGCTTCGCAAATACAAGAACAAACTGATTGCAAGAAGCCAGGGACATCCGACAGCTTCTTCTTCCGGTAACAGCTTTAAAAAAGAATTCTTTGAATCTGAAGATGATTCCGTAGAAGATGACAGCATCCGTATCGTACGTACCAAGAAATTCGGAATCAAACCGATGTATCCGGAAGATGCATGTGTTCAGATGGAACTTCTGGGACATAGTTTCTTTGTATTCTGTAATGCGGAAACTGATGAAGTCAATGTGGTATATAAGAGAAAAGACGGTTCTTTCGGTCTGATCGAACCGGAATTTTATTAAGTCACATCCCCACATTTTTTGTCATAAACAAATGAACGGATTAATACTGATTCGCATGAAATTGTACGATTAAACAGAACAGTATAAAAAATAGGAGCTGTCGGGACAGGCATTAAAATGCCGGTTACGACAGTTCCTATTTTTTATGGAAATGATGTAACCATCATTTTCCCCTTTATTTTTGCAAATCTGCATTCCGCCTCACGCTCTATAACAGCCTGCCCGTTGGTAGCCTCTGTTATATCCGCAGCCAGTTTTTCCTCATCCGCCTCTGCAGTCAGAACTGTCAGGCATACATTCTCTCCATATTGAGAATCATATACGGCAATGCCCCTCTGCCCCAGAAGATATTGGATTTTCCCGAGTCCGGTATAGTCTGTGGTAATTTTCAGTTTAAAACCGGAAACAACGGTAATAATGTTACTAAGGGCCAGCGCTTCCTGGGAAGCCTGCGTATAAGCCCTGACAAGTCCTCCCGTTCCAAGAAGCGTCCCTCCGAAATATCTTGTGACGATAATCAGCGTGTTATGGAGTTTCCTGCCCCGGATAACTTCCAGAATGGGCTTCCCGGCTGTCCCTCCCGGCTCCCCGTCGTCGGTAAAACGTTCAGTCACCTTCTCTTCTCCGATTACATAAGCCCAACAGTTGTGCCTTGCATCCCAGTATTGTTTTTTAGTTTTTTCAATAATTTCCAGAGCCTCTTCCTCTGACGTGACCGGAAAAACCTGTCCGATAAACCGGGATTTTTTCTCAGTGATTTCTGCATCGGCGCCCTGATATACTGTCAGATAATCCATTCCTTATAACACTCCTCCTGTCAATCCACCGCAAAGCGTCCGTAAGGAATGTGCTTCGCTTCTATGTCCAGACTACAACAAATGATTTTAAACTTCAAGATTTTCTTAATATTTTTATATAAATATTAACTTTTCAATTTTTCCTTTATTTAGATATATAAATTTGCTATAATAAATGGAGCGAAAAAGGAGGTTGTTATTCATGAATTATGGAAATGATAATCTTGAGAAGCGAAAAAAACATGTCGCCTCAAAAAAAAATATGAAAAAGAAACGAGTCGGTGTCCGCTTTTTTAAAGCGCTTATCATCTGTCTTATCCTTGTCATGGTGATTGGCGCAGGAAGCGTTGCTTATTGCGCCAAGAGAATTATCGATAACACTCCGACCGTTACTCCCGCTGATGTAAAGCCAAGCGGAATGACCACGTTTGTCATGTCAAAAGATGGAACTATCCTTGAAAAATTTTACAAATCGGGTTCAAACCGTGTATACAAAAGCATTGATGAGATTCCCGAATATCTTGCAAATGCATTTATAGCCATTGAGGACGAGCGTTTCCACGAACATAATGGAATTGACTTGCAGGGTATCCTGCGAGCTTTTGTAAAAGGTGTCACTTCCGGAGGATTTTCGGAAGGCGCCAGCACGATAACACAGCAATTGATTAAAAACAATGTATTTCCCAACTTCGTAGAAGAGAAGGATTTTTATGACAAGGTCGAGCGTAAGCTTCAGGAACAATATATCGCTCTTCAGATTGAGAAACAAATGACCAAGGATGAAATTCTGGAAGCATACATGAACACGATCAACCTCGGGCAGGGCTGCCTCGGTGTTCAGACCGCGGCAAAACGATATTTTAATAAGGATGTTTCCCAGCTGACTCTTTCCGAATGTGCAGTCATCGCAGGCATCACCCAGAATCCGACCGCTAACGACCCGGTCGTATACCCGGAGACAAATGCCAGACGCCGTAAACTGGTTCTGGGCAACATGCTGAAACAGGAAATGATCGCACAAGAAGAATATGACGAAGCTATGGCAGATCCGGTTTATGACCGTATTGTAGCATCGCCTCCTGTTGAAGATACCGAGCCTTACTCCTATTTTAATGATGAAGTATACGCTCAGGTCATTGAAGATCTTCAGGTAAGGAAAGGATTTACGGAAGCACAGGCTTACAATGCTGTCCTAAGCGGCGGTCTTACAATTGTTTCCACACAGGATATGTGGATTCAGCAGATTTGTGATGAAGAAGTGGCAAACGAATCTTCTTATCCATTCGGCACTGAATATGGTCTGGAATATGCATTGACTGTCACACGGACAGACGGAACAGTAGAAAACTACAGCAAAGAAATGCTTGCGGAGTTTCTCAGGACCACATATGGAAAAGAGTATCCCCTGGTCTTCAGTTCCCAGGAAGATGCCTACAATGCTCTGACTGCTTTCAAGACCGCTATCGGTTATGTGGACGGAGATATGTTTAATGAGCGCATTGACATTACACCGCAGCCACAGGTTTCTGTTGTAGTTATGGATCAATATACCGGAGAAGTTAAAGCAATGGTAGGCGGCCGTGGAGAAAAGACTTCCAGCCTTGCTCTGAACCGGGCAACGGATTCTACCCGGCAGCCGGGTTCCTGTTTTAAGATTCTTTCTGCATATGCACCTGCAATTGATGCTTACGGATACACACTGGCCACAGCTATTCCCGATGAAGGTCCGTTCAAATATGAAGGAAAAAATCAGTATGCGAATAACTGGGACGGAGTCTACCTCGGTTCCGCACGTGTCCGGTATGCAATTGAGCATTCAATGAATGTCTGTGCGCTAAACACCATCACAGATATCGGACCTGAAAATGCATATGAATATTTGCTTAATTTTGGATTTACTACATTGGTAAATAACGACAATGAAGATTATCCGGGATTCAGCGATGCACAGCAGCCGACTGCGCTGGGCGGAATCACCCGCGGCGTGTATAATCTGGAAATGACTGCGGCATATGCGGCAATCGCAAACGGCGGAACTTACATCAAACCGATTTTGTATACAAAAGTACTTGACCATGACGGCAATGTCCTTCTTGATAATTCTGTTCCAGATTCCCACAGTGTTATCAAAGACACGACCGCAGCACTTCTGACAAGTGCGATGCAGGATGTTATGACAATCGGTACCGGCGGTGACGCACATCTTGACAGAATGCCTGCGGCCGGGAAAACAGGTACGACCGAGCAGTCCACAGACCTCTGGCTGTCTGCATATACTCCATATTATACAGCTTCTGTATGGGGCGGTTATGACTGTAACAAGCCGATGAACAATATAAGTCAGAACTGGCATAAGACAATATGGAGAAACATTATGAATCGGATTCATGAATCCTATCCATATAAAGACTTTACAATGCCTTCTACTATCCAAAGGAAAACCATCTGTACAGAAACCGGGCTTCTTGCAACAGAAGGCTGTCCTTCTCTGACTGAATATTTTGCTCCTGGAACGATTCCGACACGAGCCTGTGCAGGGCATAAGGTAGAGGAGAAAGAAGAAGACAAGGAGAAAGAAGATGGTGAAAACGGTGATAATACCGGCGGCGAAGGTACCGGCGGTGAAGGTAACGGTGGTGAAGGTACCGGTGGTGAAGGTACCGGCGGTGAAGGTACCGGCGGTGAAGGTACCGGTGGTGAAGGTACCGGTGAAACGCCTCCTCCTTCCCCGGAGACTCCGACAACCGATCCTTCAGTTCCGGCTGCATAACTCCGAAAGTCCACCCGCCATTTTCTCATATGAATGACGTTCATAATAAACAGCGGTTCATGTTGAGGATTCTGATATCCTCTAAACAAGAACCGCTGTTTTCTATACTTTCAAAACTTGTTTTTATACTGCTTTTTCCTTTTCACACTGTTTCTGCATCAGTCAAGTACCAGTTTGGCTGCCCCATAAATTCCCGCATCATTTCCCAGTGTCGCAAGAGTAAATGCAACATGGTTTGCGAAGAATCTTCTTTCTTCAAAAGCTTTTTCTACGAAAGTAAGGAGAATCTCTCCCGCTTTAGACACGCCTCCGCCAATGACAATAACTGACGGGTCTGTAAGAGCAGCAATATTGGCAAGTGCATATCCAAGATAACGTCCAAAATCTTCTGCTACTTCGATTGCAACAGCATCTCCGGCTTTTACAGCATCAAAGACATCTTTTGCTGTTACGGTTTCTTTTACAAGTACTGTCTTTTCTGATGTTTTTTCCAGCTTTTTCTTTGCCATACGTACAATACCTGTTGCAGAAGAATACTGTTCAAGACATCCTTTGCTTCCGCATCCACAGCTTTCCGTTTCTTCATAGTTTACACAAATATGTCCGATTTCGCCGCCGGCCCCGTTTGAACCTGTTACTACTTTTCCGCCGACGATGATTCCTCCTCCGACACCTGTCCCAAGAGTAACCATAATCATATTAGTCTGTCCTGCGCCGGCACCCTTCCACATCTCACCGAGTGCTGCTACATTGGCGTCATTTCCGACTTTTGCCTTTAATCCGGTCAACGCTTCCAGTTCACTGCGGACCTCCTTGTACTTCCATCCCAGGTTGGCGCTTCCGTTTACGATACCGTCTTCCGTAACCGGTGCCGGAATACCTGCGCCGACTCCGACAATATCTTCCCTGCTCAGTTGCCTTTCAACAATCTTGTTGGCAATAGATGCTGCGATATCCGGAAGAATTGCTTTCCCTTCATCCGCGGTATTGGTCACAATCTCCCACTTCTCGAGAACTGCTCCGGTCTCTTCAAACAGCCCCATCTTCACAGTCGTCCCACCGATGTCAACTCCAAAACAATACCTCATAATTTTCCTCCTTATCTTCTCTTGGTCAGATTTTCCTGAACCCGTTTATATAATTCCTGTGCGGCATTATATCCCATCTGCTTCTGTCTGTAGTTTACTGCTGCAGATTCCACGATAATGGCAAGATTACGTCCCGGACGGATTGGAATACTGTGACAGACAATCTTATTTCCTAAAAACTCTGTATATTCCTCTTCCAGGCCAAGCCTGTCATATTCCTTATCACGATTCCAGTCCTCAAGTGTAATTACCAGATCAATATTCTGTGTCTCCCTTACGCACTGGACACCGAACATGGATTTCACATCCACAATCCCGATTCCTCTAAGTTCGATAAAATGTCTGGTTATATCAGGTGCGGAACCGACAAGTGTGTCATCACTGACCTTGCGTATTTCCACAACGTCATCCGTCACAAGACGGTGTCCACGTTTAATCAGCTCCAGAGCAGCCTCGCTCTTCCCGATACCACTCTCTCCCATGATTAAAACTCCGACCCCGTATACATCGACCAGAACTCCATGTATAGAAATACAGGGAGCAAGCTTGACATTCAGCCAGCGGATCAGTTCTGCCATGAATGCAGATGTGGCCTTGTCCGTCTGAAGAACAGGAATATTCGCTTCCGTTGCCATCTCCAGAAGTTCCGGATCCGGACTCAATTTCTTGCTGTAAATAATGCATGGCACCTGATGCCGGAGCAGTTCTTCATAGACGCTAAGCTTCACCTGCTTCTCCATTGTCTCAAGATACGTGTATTCGACATATCCCACAATCTGTACACGTTCCGAATCAAAATGTTCAAAATATCCTGTAAGCTGCAGTGCCGGCCTGTTCACATCAGGAACACGGATACTTTTATCCTCAAGCTCAACATTAGGTGTTAGATTCTTCAGCTCCATCTTTTCTGCCACTTCACTGATCTTAACACATTGTCCCATAAATTAATCTCTCTTTCTTGTTTATTCAATATAAAACTCATTGTCAATACGCTCAAAAAATAATCGCCTGCTCCATCATGCAAGCTGATTCGCCCGCGATTACTTCTATGGCTAACAGTATCTGATTATTCATATTATAGCATACTAATGAAAAAAATTGTATATAGATTGTGCGGCTTTTTTATTCATGGAAGGAAGTTTTTCCAGTTCTTCCACAGATGCGGCTTTGATTGCATCCAGGGAATCATAGTTTTTCATCAAGGTCTTCCTCCTGGCAGGTCCGATCCCCTCAATATCATCCAGAATAGAATGTATCTGCGTTTTTCCTCTCAGTTGTTTGTGATATTCTATTGCAAACCGGTGTGCCTCATCCTGTATCCTGGTCACGAGACGGAATGCCTCTGAATTACGGTCAATCCCAATTTCCTCATTCTGATAATACAGACCTCTTGTCCTGTGATGGTCATCTTTCACCATCCCGCAGACAGGAATGTCCAGTTTGAGTTCATCCAGCACCTGCAGGGCAACGTTCACCTGCCCTTTTCCCCCATCCATAAGTATCAGGTCAGGAAACACAACAAAACCTCCAATTTCTTTGCTCTCACTCTGCTCTCTCAGTCCATGCGTGAAACGACGGGTAAGTACTTCCCTCATGCTTCCATAATCATCTGCACCCTTTACTCCTTTTATTCTAAACTTCCTGTAATCATTGCGTTTCGGTCTGCCATGCTCATATACAACCATGGAACCTACAGACTCAAAACCATTGGTATTAGAAATATCATATGCCTCCATCCGGCTGATTTTCTCAATTCCAAGAAGCGCAGCGATTTCTTTCACAGCTCCTATAGTGCGCCCTTCCTCACGTTTCAGGCGTTCCTTATCCTTACTCAATACCAGGCGGGCATTATTTGCCGCCAGCTCAACCAGTTTTTCCTTTGTTCCTTTTTTAGGTACACGGATCGTCACTTTCCCGCCCCTGCGTGCACTCAGCCATTCTTCAACCAGTCCTGCATCCTCCAGTTCCTCCGGCACCATCAGTTCTCCCGGAATAAACGGTGTTCCTGCGTAATATTGCTTGATAAAACTGTCCAGAATATCTGCGGTCCTCTCTTCCTCCGATATTCTCAGATAAAAATGATCTCTGCCGATCAGTCTGCCTCCCCGGATAAAGAATACCTGTACGACTGCATCTTCCTTATCTGCTGCCGCGGCAAGAATATCTCTGTCCTCTCCGCTGCTGTCCGTGATTTTCTGTTTCTGTGCGATCTGCCGAACGCTCGACAGTAATTCACGGTATTCAATTGCCTTTTCAAATTCCAGATTCTCCGAAGCCTGATTCATTTTCTCTTCCAGTTCTTTCAGTATTTCGTCGAAATGGCCGCTCAGAAAGCGAATCACCTCTGCTATGGCCTTGCCATATTCTTCCCTGGAAATATATCCCTGACAAGGGGCATTGCACTGGTGTATATGATAATTCAGACATGGCCGTTCTTTTCCCATGTCTTTGGGAAGCGGCCTGTTACAGCTTCGGATATGATAGAGCTTATGAATAAGATCTATTGTATCCCGCACTGCCTGGCTGCTTGTATACGGGCCAAAATACTTTGCCTTATCTTTCATCATTTTCCTTGCCAGCATGACACGAGGATACGGTTCGTTCACAGTCACTTTGATAAACGGATACGTTTTGTCATCCATAAGCATCGTATTATATTTCGGATGATATTCCTTTATCAGGTTGCATTCCAGTACAAGAGCCTCAAGCTCCGAATCCGTCACGATGTATTCAAAACGGCGGATATGCGTCACCATCTGCTCAATTTTAATCCCCTTATTCCTGCTGCTCTGGAAATACTGCCGCACTCTGTTTTTCAGGCTGATTGCCTTTCCCACGTAAATAACACGGTCCTTTTCATCATGCATGAGATAGACCCCCGGTTTACCGGGAAGCTTCTTCAGTTCTTCCTGAATATCAAAGCCTTCTTCTTGCAGATCAAAGCCTTCTTCCTGGCCCGATTCCTGATTTGTTTCCTGCTCCGGCTGTTCTTCATTGCAATGCATCTGATCCTCCATACGCTTCTCCTTCTGATATGATTCAATCATGGCAGCCTGCAGAAGCTGCCTCCGGCAGCTCCCTTAGGATGCGTTGGCAACCGAAAGGATCTGCCACTGGCAGCTTCTTCGGATACCCGGCAACTCAAAAATGGTCCACCGGACCATTTTTTCATATGCTTGGCAACAGAGACGAGATACGCTTTGCGAATCTCGCTCTGATCAGCGGTCGTCAAATGTCCATTCGTGCAAGTACAATGTCCATTTTCCCCGTCGCCATGACAAAGAGCGGGCAGATATCTCCCTATACCTGCCCGTCTCTGCCGTATGTTGTATATTATATTTGTTGTGCATTCTCCGCGGTATCGCCTTCACCGCTGCTCCCCGCCGGTTTCTGAATTTCTGCCGCATTGCCGGCATTTTCCCGGATGCTATCCACCGGCTTCATGGAAATTCGTTCTTCTCTTCTGGCGGAAGTCCCGCTTTCTTCTCCGGAAAGTCCCTGAACCTCTCTGAAAATACGCATGAACTCTTTTCCGGTAATGGTTTCTTTTTCGATCAGGAAATCTGCAATCTTATCAAGTGCTTCCCTGTTCTCCCGAAGCAGACGTTTTGCTTCTTCATAAGCATCTTTAAGCATGACCATAATTTCCTGGTCTATCTCCGCGGCTGTCGCTTCCCCACAGTTCATGACCGGACGTCCGTCCAGATATCTCTGCTGGATGGACTCAAGGCCGATCAGACCGAATTTCTCAGACATGCCATACTGCGTGATCATCGCCCTTGCAATCTTCGTAGCCTGCTCAATGTCATTTGATGCGCCTGTTGTGACCGTATCAAATACAATCTCTTCTGCCGCACGTCCTGCCAGCGTGCTGACAAGCATCGCTTCCAGTTCCTTTTTTGTATTCAGGAATTTTTCTTCTTCCGGTGTCTGCATAACATATCCCAGCGCGCCCATCGTCCTTGGTACGATCGTAATCTTCTGAACAGGTTCTGCATCTTTCTGAAGTGCGCTCACCAGGGCATGTCCGACTTCATGGTAAGATACGATCCTCCGTTCTTCCTCGCTCATGATCCGGTCTTTCTTTTCTTTACCTACAAGAACGACCTCGACTGCCTCAAACAAATCTTTCTGGCTTACGACCTGACGTCCGTTCTTAACCGCATTGATTGCGGCCTCATTGATCATATTTGCCAGATCTGATCCTACTGCTCCCGAAGTTGCCAGAGCTATAGCCTCAAGGTCAACGGTCTCATCCATTTTGACATCCTTGGAATGTACTTTTAATGTATCGATACGCCCCTTTAAATCCGGCTTATCCACAATAATCCTCCGGTCAAAACGCCCCGGACGAAGAAGTGCCGGGTCAAGAACCTCCGGACGGTTGGTCGCCGCCAGAACCAGAAGTCCTTTATTTGTATCAAAACCATCCATCTCGGCAAGAAGCTGATTCAGAGTCTGCTCCCGTTCATCATTTCCGCCTATCATGGAATCTCTTGTCTTACCGATCGCATCAATTTCATCGATAAACACGATACACGGTGCCATCTGCTGTGCCTGTTTGAACAAATCACGGACACGGGATGCACCTACGCCGACATACATCTCCACGAATGCGGAGCCTGATAAGGAGAAGAAAGGTACTTTTGCCTCCCCCGCCACAGCTTTGGCAAGCAGTGTCTTACCGGTTCCCGGAGGGCCCACAAGCAGAGCCCCTTTGGGGAGCTTCGCTCCGATTCCGGTATACTTACCCGGATAATGCAGGAAATCCACGACCTCCTGCAGCGACTCTTTTGCTTCATCCTGTCCTGCCACGTCACGGAAAGTAACACCTGTCTCCTTTTCCACATAAACTTTCGCATTACTCTTTCCGATTCCCATCATGCCGCCGCCCTTTGACATACGTTTCATGAACATATTAAATATGATAACTATCAGCACGATAGGGAGAATCAAAGTGATAAACAATTCAAAAATGACTGCTGACATCGTATCAGGAATCTCCTGGCCGTATTCCACGCCGGCATCATACAGCCTCTGAGAAAGCGTGTCGTCTTCCACAACTCCGGTATAATAATCCGGTTCTCGCTCTTCCCGGCTATTATCGCCTGCTCCGATCAGTTCTTCCACCTGACTGATAATATCTTCTGACTCCTGTTCCTTATTTCCGTTACTCTGTCCGGCATCCTCCTTCAGGGTAATGTAAATACGCTCCGTACCTATAGTGACTTTTTCGACTTCACCTGCATCCACCATTTCCAGAAACTTATTATAAGTAATCTCAGCAGGATTCTGATCCTGAAGCATTGAGTATAAACCTGTCCCAATAAAAAGAGCCAGCAGCGTCGTGACAAGAATAACACTCCAGCTCTGCCGGTTATTTCCGGAGTTATTTTTGCTGTTCTTATTATCCATTCTGTTCCTCCTAAAACTCACTATCCTCATTATAAGTACAGGGTTGGTATAAATCAATAAAAAGATTATGAAAATATTGTAAACTAAACGCATGAAAATGTTGTAAAAACCACATATTTTATAGTATACTTTAGTCGAATATGTCATGGATTGGAGAACCTGCTACTATGAAAAAAACATTTGATAAAAAAGGATTTGATAATGAAAAGTATCTGCACATGCAGTCCGAGCACATCCGGGAGCGTATTGAGCAGTTTGACCATAAGCTCTATCTGGAATTCGGGGGCAAACTGTTTGACGATTACCATGCCGCACGTGTACTTCCGGGATTTGAACCGGACAGCAAACTGCGCCTCTTGAAGCAGCTGAGCGACCAGGCGGAAATCATTATTGTAATCAGTGCCAGAGATATTGAAAAAAACAAAATCCGGGGAGATCTGGGCATCACCTACGACTCCGATGTCCTTAGGCTGATTGATTCTTTCGTGGAAAACGGACTTTATGTCGGCAGTGTTGCGATCACACAATACTCCGGCCAGGAAAGCGCCCTGCTCTTCAAGAACAGACTTGAAAACCTCGGGATCCGCACTTACATTCATTATAACATTACCGGATACCCTTCCAACATCCCTCTTATCGTCAGCAAAGAGGGCTATGGGAAGAATGAATATATCGAAACAACACGGCCTCTCGTGATCGTGACCGCCCCGGGTCCCGGTAGCGGGAAGATGGCCACCTGCCTGTCCCAGCTTTATCATGAGCATCAAAGAGGCATCCATGCCGGATATGCAAAGTTTGAGACATTTCCGATCTGGAATTTGCCGCTGAAGCATCCGGTGAACCTTGCATACGAAGCGGCGACCGCCGATCTGAATGACGTAAACATGATCGACCCGTTCCATCTGGAAGCCTACGGAGAAACAACTGTTAATTATAATCGTGACGTTGAAATTTTCCCGGTCCTCAATACGATTTTTGAAAAGATTTACGGAAAGAGCCCTTACAAATCACCTACCGATATGGGTGTCAACATGGCCGGAAACTGCATCTGCGACGATGAAGTATGCCGCGAAGCTTCCCGCCAGGAAATCATCCGCCGGTATTACGCATCACTCGATGGACTGATAAAAGGCACATGTCCGGAAACTGAAGCTCAGAAGCTGGAACTGCTGATGAATCAGGCCGGTGTATCCGTTCAGGACAGAAAAGTTGTCGGAGCCGCGCTGGAACACGCAGCGGAAACCGGAACTCCGGCTGCTGCGCTGGAACTCCCTGACGGCACGATGATTACCGGAAAAACATCCGATCTTCTCGGTGCTTCCGCCGCTCTTCTGCTGAATGCTCTAAAAGAACTTGCCGGAATCGACCATGAGATCAAGGTCATTTCCCCAGAATCGATTGAGCCAATACAGAAACTGAAAGTCGACTATTTGAAGAGCAAAAATCCAAGGCTTCACACCGATGAAGTTCTGATTGCACTTTCCACAAGCGCTGCATCTAACAAAAACGCTCTTCTTGCGCTGGAACAGCTTCCCCATCTGAACGGATGCCAGGCACATACCTCTGTGATGCTCTCTGACGTCGATATTAAGATGTTCAAAAAGCTGGGAGTACAGCTCACCTGCGAAGCTGTGTACGAAAGAGAACAGGTTTACCACTAAACTATTTTAAATTATATTGAGACCACAAGGGCGTGGTTCATGCACTGCATGAACTGCGCCCTTTTTCGTTGCATAAATATAAGGAAATAATCCTGCGTACCATTTTTGAGTTACCATCCATGTCCGGAAACGGTTCGAGGACTATTTCCAGAAAGTTTCTGAAAAAAATGTGTATTTTCACCACAAACAGGTGTATACTTGAAAAGTATTTTTTTCTGTACGGTGCAGTGGGGAGTATCGGCAGTTAATTACACTTTTATCAAGCATACGGCACACAGGCAATGCAGCCGCATTCCACAAAATGCTATAAGGCATGATTTCACTATTTTAAATGAGGAGGACAATTATGGCAGTCAAGTATGTATTTGTTACCGGAGGTGTTGTCTCCGGTCTTGGAAAGGGAATTACAGCCGCATCTCTCGGCCGACTTCTGAAAGCACGTGGTTACACAGTGACCATGCAGAAATTCGACCCTTACATTAACATTGACCCCGGCACAATGAACCCGGTACAGCACGGCGAGGTTTTCGTGACCGATGACGGGGCGGAAACCGACCTTGACCTGGGACATTATGAACGCTTTATAGACGAAAGCCTTACAAAAAATTCCAATGTCACCACCGGTAAAATTTACTGGTCAGTGCTTTCAAAGGAACGAAGAGGCGATTTCGGCGGGGGGACCGTACAGGTAATCCCACATATCACGAATGAGATTAAAGACCGTTTTTATCGGAATCCGTCGGCAGACGGAACGGAAATCGCGATTATCGAGGTCGGCGGAACTGTCGGTGATATCGAGAGCCAGCCTTTCCTCGAGTCCATCCGTCAATTCCAGCATGAAAAAGGACACGAAAATGTCATCCTTATCCATGTTACGTTAATCCCGTATCTCCGCGCTTCACAGGAGATGAAAACGAAGCCGACGCAGGCAAGTGTAAAGGAACTTCAGGGCATGGGCATCCAACCGGACGTCATCGTGTGCCGCTCCGAGCATCCTCTTGATGAAGGTATCCGGAACAAGATTTCTCTCTTCTGCAATGTTCCTGCCACCCATGTGCTCCAGAACCTGGATGTAGAATACCTCTACGAAGCACCGCTTGCCATGGAACGTGAAAACCTTGCCCAGGTTGTCTGCGAATGCCTGCATCTGGACTGCCCTGAACCGGATTTAAGAGACTGGACGGAAATGGTAGACAAGCTGAAACATCCCACAGAAAATGTTACCATCGCACTGGTAGGCAAATATATCCAGCTTCATGATGCTTATATCAGTGTTGTGGAAGCTTTAAAGCACGGCGGCATTTACAGCCACACAACCGTAAATATCAAATGGGTGGATTCTGAAACCGTGACTTCAGAAAATGTCGGCGAAATTCTTGAAGACGCAGCCGGAATCCTTGTACCGGGAGGGTTTGGCGACCGGGGAATTGAGGGGAAAATCGAAGCCATCCGATATGCAAGAGAGCATCAGATTCCGTTCCTTGGTCTTTGCCTCGGAATGCAGCTGTCTATCGTGGAATTTGCAAGAAATGTGATTGGATACCATGATGCGAACAGTATGGAGCTTGACCCTAACACTACCCATCCGGTCATCCATATCATGCCGGAACAGATCGGGATTGAAAATATCGGAGGAACCTTGCGCCTCGGCTCTTATCCATGTATTCTGGACAAGGATTCCCTGGCTTATAAATTATATGGCACCGACAATATCCATGAACGTCATCGCCACCGCTACGAAGTAAACAACGACTATCGTGACGAACTTAAGGAACACGGAATGATGCTCTCCGGAAAATCTCCGGACGGACGTATTATCGAAATGATTGAGCTGAAAGACCATCCGTGGTTTATTGCGACACAGGCGCATCCGGAACTAAAATCCAGGCCAAACCGTCCGCATCCGCTTTTTAAAGGATTCGTCGAGGCGGCACTTGAAAAGCAGAAAACCTTATAAAATCTTTCAATGACAATAAAAGGAGGCATGTACATCACGTCTGTGGTATACATGCCTTTTCTTTCATATACATTTTTATAAGCGCAGTGTTACATCGGCATTTTGCCCGGTGCTGCATCTTCTTTATAAACCCTTCTGATGATCCGACACGCCAGCAATGCAGAGACAACTCCTGCGAGAATTCCACCAAGGATATCTGTAGGATAATGCACCCCCAAGTACATCCTGGAAAAAGCAATCAGAAATGCCAGTACCATTGCTGAAATGCCTACAGCTTTCCCGATTTTTTCAGGAAGACATTGGGGCAGATATCTGACCAGTGCCGTTGCGGCGGCAAATGAGGCACAGGAATGGCCGGAAGGAAAAGAAAAATCCGATGGCTTCTTTATCAGATAAGTCAGTTCCCCGATTACTTCATACGGTCTGATACGCTGAACCACGTTTTTCAGGCAGATATTCGTTATCAGCGCCCCGATTGCCAGTGCAAGCAGGGCGGCAGCGCCCGCTTTGCGCGTCCGCTTAAAAAGCAGCAATATAACTGCCAGCGCAATCCAGAACCAGCCGGAATTCCCCAGCGAAGTAATCAGTTTCCAGAACGGCGTCATCCAGTCATGCCTTATATTTTCCTGTATCCACAATAGAAATGCTTCGTCTAACCTAAAAATAAACTCCATCCGTATTCCCCTGACATATTATACCCGGAAGGTAATCTCATCGATTTTCTGAAGTTCTTCCTCAGAAAATCCTGTTCCTTCCATAACCTTAAGATTATCCAGGATCTGCTCCGGTTTGGAGGCGCCGACAAGCACGCTTGTCACAACATCATCTTTCATGACCCATTTCAGCGCCATCTGTGCCAGACTTTCACCACGTTCACGGGCGATCTCATTCAAATCGCATATCTGCTGTACTTTCTCTTCCGTAAGCTGTCCGGCTTTTAAAAATCTTCCGTCCGTCATCATCCTGCTGTCAGACGGGATTCCGTTCAGATAACGATTTGTCAGCATTCCCTGTGCCAGAGGACTGAACGCTATGATGCCTTTTCCCTCTTCCTGTGCTGCCTCTTTCAATCCATTTTTTTCGATCGTCCTGTCAAAAATTGAATAACGGTTCTGATTGATGACAAACGGGCATTTCAAATCTTCAAGAATCCTGCACGCTTTTTTAAGCGTCTCACCATCATAATTTGAGATTCCGGCATACAATGCTTTTCCGCTCTTGACCGCCTGGTCCAAAGCACCCATAGTTTCTTCAAGCGGAGTCTCCGGATCCATTCGGTGATGATAGAAAATATCAACATAGTCAAGACCCATTCTCTTCAGGCTCTGATCCAGGCTCGCCAGAAGATATTTTCTGCTGCCCCAGTCTCCGTAAGGTCCGTCCCACATGGTGTATCCTGCTTTAGTACTGATGATCATTTCATCACGGTATGGCAGAAAGTTCTCTTTAAAAATCCGCCCGAAATTCTTCTCTGCACTTCCCGGCTGCGGGCCATAATTATTAGCAAGGTCAAAATGAGTAATTCCATGATCAAATGCGGTGAAGCAAAGCCTTTCCATGTTTTCATAGCTGGCCGTGTCACCGAAATTATGCCAGAGACCCAAAGAAACAGTGGGAAGCTTAAGACCGCTTTTCCCGCTGCGGCGGTAAACCATTTTTTCATATCTTCTGTTGTCTGCACTGTACATATTATAATTTCCTCCTGATATTTTTTATTACTGCTGAACCGCTTTTATAAATCTGCTGACACATACCGCACACACGGCACGCACAGCTTTTCTGAGTGGAATAAGAAGATCTGTGTCGGCATTTCCGGCTATAATCCCTTTTTCCGCACACCAGCCCATTGCCTCCTGTGCATATAACGATACAAGCCTTCTGTCCGGATAGCTCTCAATACCCGCACCCTTTATTTCAGTATCGTATCCTTTATATTTTGCATAGCGGTACAGCAGAGTCGCAAGCTGCTCCCGGGTAATCGGATCTGACGGACCAAATGTCCCTGAACCGGTATATCCGGTGATAATTCCGTTTTTGCTCGCCCATATAACCGCTTCCGTATAATACTGCCCCTCGGGCACATCCGGAAATCTTTCCTCGTATGCGGTCTTTGGGCATCCGGCCATCCGGTACAGTACCACCGCCGCCTGCGCTCTTATCAGATCATCAGAAGGTCCGAACATCTGCGGCTGAATACCGGTCATCAGTCCTCTCTCATTTACATCCAGGACGGCTTCATAAAACCAGTCTGATTCCTTTACATCCAGGAATGGATTTTTTGCTGCCCCGGATTCCTTTTTTCCCGTTTCAGTTGTTCCTGTTTTCATTTCTGTGTCCATTTCCATATTCTCACATCACTCCTGTCTGATTCACATCTATAATACTATAACTGACGGTTTTGCCGATAGTTATCAGCAAAACCGTCGCCTTTCTTATGTTATGCTATTAATCGGAAATCTTCTCCGTAAACCTGCTGATGATCGTTGCGCAGACTGCTCTGACAGTATCACCCTGCGGGAGAAGAAGCCCTGTCTTTCCGTCACCGGTTATGATTTGATTTTTTACACACCAGCTCATTCCGTCGTTGGCATATGCCTGTACCTGGTTGCAATCTGCATAAGAACTGATATAACTGCTGTCGGTCTCAATATCATATCCTTTATATTTCGCATAGCGGTACATCATCGTCGCCATCTGTTCCCTGGTGATTCTATCATTCGGTCCAAATGTTCCGGTGGATGTATAACCTGTGATAATTCCGTTTTCGCTTGCCCATATGACAGCTTCGGTATAAAACTGACCTTCAGGCACATCCGGGAAAATTCCACTATAAGTCACTTCCGGGCTGCCTTCCATACGGTATAAGATAACCGCAAACTGTGCCCTTACCAGCTCCTCTGACGGGGCAAATCTGGTCGTTGACTTACCTGTCATCAGGTTCTTTTCATAAACATCCATGACATTGTCATAGAACCAGTCCTGATCCGACACATCATCAAATGGATTTTCTGTCGGAGGCGTAACTATCGGCTGGTCAGCCGGTGCTTCTTTAATCGTAAATGTCTTCGAGACAGTTCCGGTATAATTTCCTGTTCCTTCCACAGTGACTGTTCCTGTTCCAACCTCCGTATTATCATCGTATGAAACTGTATAATCAGTTCCCTTTTCCAGTGTCTTTTCTCCATCCTTAACAATCACTTCCGGAGTTTTTGACTTTCCGTCATAGATATATTCCGACTCGGAAAGCGTCACCGTACATTCAGAAATATCTGTTTTTACCACCGGCACATCTTCTGTAAAAAGATAGGGATAAGATGCTCTTATCTGCGCCTGGAATTCCTCATCCATAGAAGTGGCTACGGACACCAGAATTGCCTTTTCCTTCTGGTAAATTGTCGGATCATTCTTCTGTTCATCTGTCATCTCACTGTCAACAGAAGCAATATATTTTAGGAAAACAGATTCCCGGGCATTATCAAGCTGTTCGCTGTCGAATCCGGCTCTTATTAACCCATAATCCGTAACGACAAATTCCAGATAATCTTTCCCCTTCTCTTCTTCCGTAAATCCTTCATATTCCTCATGATTAAAGTACTTGGAAAGTGTCTTCACTCTGAAACTGGCTTCACAATGTCTTACCCTGATTATTGTGCCGACCGGGGCTTCGATTTCGGAAATTCCTTGTTCATAATTCTGTGTCCCTATATAAGATTTCTGAAAGATCTGTGTCCCGCCCGGGTTCAATATCTCAACAGAGGCATACTCATCTTTAATCAGATAATGAGGCTCCCCGGCATTTGTCTCAACTGCTATTTTACCGAACTCGGAATCATAAGAGATAACGGAAAACTCCCAGTCACTGATTCCAAGAAGACTGATCTGCATATCGTCACTGAATAATCCTCCGTCCGCCTTATAATATACGCCTTCAGCTTCTGCTGTACTTCCGGCAATTACCGCTACTGTTGTCGGATTGCTGTAATAAGTACGTGTAGCCGGTATCGGAAGAGACAACGTATAGCTGCCTGCCGGAACATCGGCAAAGAACACTGTGCTGCCCTCGATAATTTCTGACGCAACAGTCTTTCTTCCGTCCATGAGAGCCACGGTTTTCCCTTTAATTTCATCAAGATTATCTATCGTAATCTTTATATTCAGATTTCCTTTTTTGCCTGTCGCCGAAAGTTCTTCGTTATCCACCAGACTGTAAATCATCGATGTACCCAACGTACCGGCAGCTTCCCTCGCATCAGAATCACTGGTAAAATAATCTCCCAGATAATCCATGATTGGATACTGTTTCGCATAAATCCTGCTCTTTGCCCTCTCGCTGACAGATGCACCGCATTTTTCAAAATACGAAACCAGATTATATCCACAGTAGTCACATAAATGTTCCACGATAAAATCCGTAGTGCTTGATGCCTGCCCTCTGGCCGCACGCCAGTCGTGATGAAGCCTCGCCATTGCCTGCTCAGCCCCGATTTTATTCAACAGATTCACAAACACATAAAGCCGGGCATCGAACTCACGGCTGCTAAAATCCACTCCGTTTTCACGATCAGCAACATATACACTTTCAACTTTTGCAAGATTCTGCAGACTGCTCCAGCCGTCATCACCTTCAACAAGCATTTCTCTTTCGTAATAGTGAGCCATGATATTGTTGAAAACTTCTACCAATGCAAGGTCTCCATATGCAAGTCCGCCTTCATATCCATGAGCAAACTCATGAAGGAACATCCAGCCTTTTGAAAGAAATCCTGACAATGAATTCCCATTCTGTGCGGTATACTGACCTCCTGTATAGTAAGCCGCACCCGCACCATGAAGGTCTGCTTTTACAAAAAATCTTGCCCTCACATTCTCATCGACGGGATCGGCCGCATTATAACTTACCCCCAGATATCTGTCATACTGATCCTGCATGTCGTCATAGAACTCCAGCATATCATCCAGAGATTTGAAATTATATTCTTCCACCTTACTTGCACAGAACAGCAGATTTCTGTCTCTCCTTGGCAGAAGGATGGTTTCACGTTCACCTTCGATCACCGCATAATCCTGCCATGTCTGCAAAAACTGATCCTGATTATCCCCGTGATGATAATAGGTTAATTCTTCCATGCCTGTATCATCGAAATAGTATTCAACAACTGGCTCAACTTTTGATTCCGGCGTGCGGATGAATGCCACACTGTCCGCCGGCACATCTGTCACCTGTATCTTTCCGCCTTCCGAAGTATAATTATACAAATATTCTCCAGTTGGGTTTCCCTCATTATCGAGAATTGCCCCTGCAGTTATCGTCAGCGTGCTCCCGTCCGACGGGATTTCAAATACCTGGGTGGTACAATCGCCGCCCGCACCGTAATGAGAGTCATCTGTCATAAGATCCAGCCACAGAGAATTACCGAATTCTCCCGGATTGACGATACGGATTTTCAGGACAGCTCCGGAATTCAGATAAATCCCCAGATTCTGCCTGTCATGATAATAGCCCCGGTAGGTCTGCGCTGCTATAAGATACTCTGCCGATTCTTTCGTATATAATGTTTTTTGTATCTTCTGTCCGTCTGTTCCGAAGCCGTCCACTACTTCTACTGTTGTAGTCAGGCTGTCCTGTGCACCCTGGCTGTCCGATACGCTGTAGGTAACCGAATATGTTCCTGCTTCTGATGTATTTACTGAGTTGGAAACCACCTGTATCGCTTCTGTCAGGTCACCGTCTTCCTTATCCATAGCAAATACACGGTTTAAAATGTTTTTTTCATCAAATGTGGTTCCGGTCTCGATCTGCACATAACTGGTTCCGCTTAAAACCGGAGCAGAATTTTTTGCAATACTCTGAGAATCATCCTCTTTATCCGCCAGAACCGTACCCGCGCCGCCCGTCACTGAAAAACTTCCGGCCGCCAGCACTACTGCCAGTAATCCTGCCAACCCTTTTTTTACTGCTCTTCTTTTCATATCTCTGCTCTTTTTCCGTCCTTTCTTCCCTAATTCTACCGACTGCTGCAATAAAATTATAACTTATCGTTCTGGCCTTGTAAAGCAGACATTCCATCCTCCAGCCATACTTTTAACGGCTGCAGCGCTTTTAACGCATCCTGTCTGCCGATGTCATAGACTGCCTGGATTTCCTCTGCATTTTTCGTAAGCCGCGGGATTTTCAGTTCCATGCTCGGACAAATGACAAATATTTTCCCCTTCTCCTGCTGCTTCCGGATATCTTCCGTTGTCCGGTTATAACGAATATGTCTTTTTGACAATGCATAACAGAACCTCGGATATTTCCGGTAAATTATATTCGGCAGAAACATCTTCTGCGGCTCTTTCACATACCCGTCGTGACGGGTGAGGACCACCACATTTTTTTCATATCCCATCCGCTGAAATGCCCTGACAGGAATGCTGTCGGTACAGCCGCCGTCCAAAAGCTTCTTCCCTTCATATTCGACAATTTCTGACACACATGGAAGTGAAGCGGATGCCCGCATCAGATCCATCTGCTTTTTCATATCCGTAATCTCCATATACTCCGCTTTTCCTGTTTCCAGGTTCGTACAAGTAACATAAAATTTCGTCTGCGATTTTTCAAACGCCTCATAATCAAACGGATCCAGCGTCTCCGGCAGGTCATGATAGCAGAATTGTGTTCCGATGATGCTCCCTGTTTTTATCAGGCTTTTAAAGCTCATAAACCGTTCATCCCCGCAATATTTTTTATAAAAACGAATACTTCTGCCATGCTGACCGGAAACAAACGAGCTTCCGAAAATTGCCCCGGCGGATACACCGATCACTCCGTCAAACCCAATCTGATTCTCCATCAGAACATCCAGGACGCCTGCGGCATAAATTCCGCGCATCCCTCCTCCTTCCACAACAAGCCCGCGCTTTGCCATATTGTTACCTCCTAAATCATTTCTTCCGTTGCCGGTATCAATTTCATACAAAAGCAAAATGATTCTTCATTAAACCGGTATGATTCCAATAGCTTTGGACCGCAGCTTTCAGATCCGATTCCGTTCTGTCGGTAATCCAGGCATAACACTGTACTGCCGGATTTCTTAAGCTCATAGTTATGCCGTTTTTCTGTCAGTTCTTCCTGTGTATACGGAGACACATTGAACGAAAATGTTTTTTCGCTTACTGCCGTAAAACTGAACTCCCCGTTTTTAACAGTCACGTAATCACAATCCGTATGGCTGCCGTTTTCCTGCGGGCGTATATAATCCACATGCATCGAATCTGCTGCAGCCGAATAAATACCATGGCTGGATGCCCTGCATTTGTCCGCATAGCTCTCCTGCGGTCCCATACCGAAGTAAGATACGTTATCCAGTTCTTTGTTTAAAAACATCCTGAGTCCGAAGCGGGGAAGCTCCGGAAACTCCATATCTTTTTTTACTGACATAGAAACACTGATTTCCCCTGACGGATTGATTTTCCATACCGTATCCAGATTCAGGATTCTTTGGACCGTCACTGCACAGATTGACATAACGCTGTGAAGGACAACATCTGACTCCTGAATTTCCCAGGCCGTCTCATATGCCCTGGTATTGCTCATATCATAATGAGCATCCAGCCACTGACGTTTTATTTTCCTGTCATTATCCGTCGGCGCCCTCCATATATTAATTTCCATCGGGCGGTCGATCATCTGTTTTCCCCGGAAATCAATCCGGTCAAATAAACCGGTCAGCCTGCTGTAAACATACCGGAATTCTTTCCCTGTTATAGTAATATAACGGTCATTCTGCTCTACCTGTATTTTACACGTTTCCTCCCGTTCTGTACACATTTTTCTGATTCCACAATCAAGTAATGCCGCGGCGGTCTGGTTTCTTCCGTCTGAATTTTTAAGCAAAATCTCGTCAAAACCAAGATTATTCCCCTGAGGAAGCAGTGCTGTTCCTATTTTCAGATGACTTGTCAGCTTAAGGAAACATTTTCCTTTTTCCGGCACATTTCCTTTGATTACAATTGTTCCTTCCCCGTGCGGCAGGACGGATGCAAAGGTTTCAATGCGTCCCTCCTCCACGATAACTCCGTCGCAGCTTATTTCATAAGTAAAATACAGATAATCTGCCAGATCAAGGAAGTCCATATAGCTGTGAAGCTTTACGGTTCCGGTTTCCTGACAGTAACCGGACACTCTTACCGGACGGTGCACATTTTTATATTCCAGCAGCCCGGTATGCGGTCTTCTGTCCGGATACACCAGACCGTCCACACAGAAATTACCGTCATGGATCGCTTCCCCGTGGTCTCCTCCGTAATAATACATTGCCTTGCCATTTTCCGCATATCCTTTAAATACAGCATGGTCGCACCACTCCCATACGAATCCGCCGCACATACTGTCATATTTTTCAATCACTTTAAAATAATCTTCCAGGTCTCCCGGGCCGTTGCCCATCGCATGACAGTATTCTACCAGAAGAAGCGGTTTATCCGGGCTGTTTGTCAGATACTCCTCCACCTCGGAAACAGACGTGTACATCCTCCCGCAGATATCAATGCAGGAATAGTCATACTCCCGCCGTCTCCCTTTGTAAAAAGCACTTTCATAATGTGTCAGGCGGGTCGGATCAAAACTTTTCACCCACTTCAGGGATTCCTCGAATGTACAGCCGTACCCACATTCATTTCCCATAGACCAGATGACGATGCAAGGACGGTTTTTATCTCTCTGGACACATAATTTTGTCCGGTCAAGCGTTGCTTCGATGAACTCCGGGTTATCCGCGATCCGTTCATTCCAAAGGCTGCTTATATTTTCCCAGGACGAATCTTTCAGATACTGTGCCTGCGTCCCGTGGCTCTCGTTGTCTGCCTCATCAATCACAAAAAAACCATATTCATCACAAAGCTGATAAAAATAAGGAACATTCGGATAGTGGCTGCTGCGTATCGCATTAAAATTATGCTGCTTCATCATAAGCAGGTCCTCTTTCATCTGCCCGGCACTGGCCACATAACCGGTCACAGGATCAGAATCATGGCGGTTCACGCCCCGGAATTTCACTGGGCTGCCATTCACTGTCACGACCTTGTTTTCCACACAAATTTCACGCACGCCTATCCGGTCTGTAATCACTTCGTTTTCTGTTTCCATGACAAGTGTATACAGGTAAGGCTTCTCCGGATTCCAGAGCTTTACATCCTTGATTTCAAGAACTGCTCTGTGAGAATAATCTGCATAAATTTCTGAACCGGACACCAGAGGCTTGAATGTTCCAGCCGCCGCCAGAGTATTATCCGCATCAAAAACAGAAATCCTCACAGGAATCGATGTATTTAAAAAGGAAGCCTTGATTTCCACCACTGCGCTGCCGCCCTGAATCGTAGTTGTTGTAAAATAGTCAAACAAAGCCTCTTTTGGTCTTTTCAGCAGATAAACATCACGGAAAATACCACTCATCCGGAATTTATCCTGATCCTCCAGATAACTGCCGTCACACCATTTTAATACAAGAACGGCAATTCTGTTTTTTCCGTTCGTCAAATCATCTGTCACATCAAACTCTGCCGTGGCATGGGATACCTGGCTGTATCCCACATATTTTCCGTTCAGCCACACATAAAAACAGGAATCCACACCCTCAAAATTCAGATATGCTTTGGGTGTCTTCTCCTCTTTGTGGTATTCAAACTCATACACATATGCGCCGCACGGGTTTTCCTGCGGAACATAAGGCGGGTCAAGAGGAAACGGATATCTCAGATTCGTGTACTGATGTTCGTCATAACCATAATTCTGCCAGTTGCCGGGAACCGGTATCGTGTCATAATCATCCACTATAAATTCACGCTCATAAAATGCTTCCTGTAAATCGTAAACACTGCTGTAATACCTGAACTTCCACTCTCCGCACAGAAATTGTATTCTGTCTGAATTCTCACGGTTTTCTGTCAGATCATCCATACGTTTTGATGCCGGGATATAATAAGCCCTTTTTGGCATCGTATTTTCATGCATTATTTTTAAATCTTCATAATAGCGTGGTATAATCATATTCTTTGCCCTTTCATTCTCACAATTATATTCTGGATCTTTACCCTTGATAAACATTTACAACATAATTCTGTGCATCCGTCACTATGATACGTAGTTTTTAATTATTCTTACCGTCTTTTAATCTGAGATCAAATGATATAAAATGATAGCGCTCTGGTATTTCCAGACACTTTCCAAATAATGTATTTTCCATTTCCTTCCACAAAACATCCAGAGATCTTTCGCCTTCTCGTAAATCTTCAAGTACATAGTCTTTTCCAGTCACCTTGTCAATTAGTGACCACAATCTTCCCCCTAACTCAGGCAAAAAAACTGCTCTTATATAATCATTTTCCAGAACTGCCGTTTTCATTTCCCTGTCCTTTGGCTCCGACTGATAGCAATTATATTGACGATATGGATATGAACTCGTCAATTTCCCATAACCTTCATATATTTCATCATCTTCCTCTAAATGAAAGTCAAGATTATTCTGAAGTATACTGGTTCCTAACAAATCTGGTACACTGCATTTTTCTCCCAGACTGCAAACCGGCATATGCACTGTTTCAAATTTTACAAGTGTTTTCATTTTTGCTTTTCTCCTCTTGATATTAAAGCATCTTTTACTGTTCGAAACAAATTATATGTCATATTATCAATTCTGTACATAAACAGTATTGGACAAAACATGCACAAAATGATACACTTCTATCAAACCACACGCAAAAACACATGAACCGTTTTTTTACAGAAGGAGGACTCTGATGTATATCAATTCCGGATATCTGAATAATTCACTGGTAGATTTTAAGGACAAATCAAAACCTCTGGTCGTCGGAAGCTGCGGGACTTTTCACGTGTTAACGCAGCCAAAGCTTCCCACCTACCGGCCGCGGGGGCGTATCGACTACCAGCTTATTTATATAGCTTCCGGGAAAGGGCATTTCTTTTTTGATGGAAAGGAAGAAATCGTACCGGCAGGACATATGGTATTGTACCGTCCAAAGGAAATGCAGAAATACATTTATTACGGCAGTGACCAGACTGAAGTGTACTGGGTCCATTTTACCGGAAACAATGTCAGGCTGATCCTGAGGAAATATGGTTTTCCCGAAGACAGGCATATATTCTATACCGGCAATTCTCCGGAATATCACCGGCTGTTCCGCCGGATGATTCAGGAGCTTCAGCTCTGCAAGCCGCATTTTCAGGAGCTTCTGACGATGCTTCTGAACGAAATGTTCGTGCTTGTCAGCAGGCATTTTTCAGAGGGAAAAATGATGAATGCCGTGACCCAGTCAGAGATGGAGGATGCGACCCGGTATTTTAATGAACATTATAATACTGATATCAGTATTGACAGCTATGCCTCCTCGAAGCACATGAGCACCTGCTGGTTTATTCGCAGCTTCCGCCAGTATAACGGTATCACGCCCATGCAGTATATTCTCGGCATCCGCATTGCCAATGCACAGCACCTTCTGGAAACGACCAACTATAATATCACGGAAATTGCTGCCATCGTCGGTTATGACAATCCATTGTATTTCAGCAGGCTGTTCAAAAAGCAGACCGGGCTTTCCCCTTCCGAATACAGGAAACAACGGGCAATTCTGACCTGAAGAAAATGATCCTTAATGCTGTAATCCTCTGCATATGAATCTGCACAGGAAACGGGCGGAAAGCTTACGCCCTCCGCCCGTTTCCTGTGGTAAAGCATACCCAACAACAAAATATATCAGATATTGTTACTTTGTTTTGTATTTTCCCGCAAAACGCATCACGATTGCCGCGCATTCTGCTCTTGCGGCATTTCCCTGCGGGTCAAGCACCGTACCGTTATTCTTTCCGGTAATAATACCATTTCCTACGGCCCACCCCATAGCTTCTGCTGCAAATGCATTTACTTGCGATGCATCTTCAAAAGTACTGAAATCGGCTTTTTCGTCAACCGGATATCCTTTCTTCACTGCATATCGGTACATGATTACCGCGAGCTGTTCTCTTGTAATACTGTCTGCCGGTCCGAAAAGCCCACTGTCACTGTAACCGGTTATAATCTGATTCTGATTTGCCCATACAACAGCATCGTAATACCAGTCTCCCTCCTTCACATCAGGAAAACGGCTCTCTATCTCTGCCTCCGGCTCTCCTGCAATACGGTACAGGATCACTGCGAACTGTGCCCTGGCAAGCTTGTCTGCCGGTCCGAATGTTCCGTCACCGTATCCGCCCATTACTTTATTGATATATGCCCAGTTCGTAACCTGATAGAACCAGTCGTCCGTCTTTACATCCGTATAGATTTTTTCAACGCCTGTTACCGTGACCTTTAATGTTCCGGACACATCCCCTGCTTTTGCCGTAATTGTAGCTTCACCCGGCCATAATGCCTTAACATTTCCCTCCTCATCAACGGTAAGGATCGACTCATCTGAACTTGTCCATGTAATCTGACCTGCATCATTTGCATCTTCCGGCTTTACCGTAACATACAGAGTCTTTTCTTCGCCCAGTCCCATTGTATCGGATTCCTGTCCGAACGACACCGACTCAACCGGTTTTTCAGAAGGTTCCGGTTCCTGAACCTTAACTGTCACTGTAAATGTGGCTGACTGTCCCGCATAGGATACTGTAATTTCCTGCGTTCCTGCTGTTTCCGGTGTGTATCCGGTAATTTCTGCTTCCTCTGTAACAACACGCTCAGTCCCGTCCAGATATGCAGCCTTCACCTCAAGGCCCTTTTGATCCAGTGTTTCACCCTGCTCATATTCCAGTTTTTCAGGCGGAGTAACTTTAATCGCCGCCACAGTATTTGCTTTCACTGACAGATAAGCCGCACCATTTGCCGCTGAACTTCCCGACTCATATCCATATATCTGTATAACACTGTCCTCAAAACCGGCAGGAATCACAAATTCCGCTTTACCTCCTGTTACAGCTTTTCTCTCAACTTTCACACCATTGATCCACAGCTCCGCCTCTGATGAATTTTTCAGAGTTTCGGCAGTTATCTTAAGAGACCGGTCTGAAAATGCCATACAGTCATAAGCGGCATTTTCCGGACTGATGCTGTCTTTAGCCAGCGCCGTGCCATCCTCATATACTGCAGTCAATTTATCTGCTGTCTTCATAAATTCTGCCGCAAATGTATCATATGTTGCCATCTTGCTGTCAAGAAATTCTATACGTCCGTTCATCCAGTATTTAAAATTATTGATGACCTGTTCATATGTACCATGATATGAATCCTGATCCCACGCCCTGAATGAAGCGTTTGCGGACTCTTTTAAATAATCATACATCGGGTCGATCGAATCCAGCATTTTCTGAATATATGTATCACGGATTTCCCAGTAACGGTCATTTACCAGTTTCAGGAAATACGGATCCTGGACAAGCCTTTTATACCACTGGACAGCCTGTGCCCCATCATTGTAATACAGTGTATTCCAGTAGTCCCATTGCCAGGTGCCTGTCTGATAAGAGCCTGATGTCCAATCCATATCCCAGATCGGTCCCATATAGAACAGCCCGTCATTGTCTTTATACATGTAAGTACTCTTTTTCATGAAATCCTGATTAAAGAAAATCTCATTCACGATCCAGTAATCAACCAGGGAATCCATATCAAACAGCTGGCTGTAATGCTTCTCTTCTCCTTCATATACAGTGCAGTAATTGTCAGAATACACCGCATCTTCAAACGCCTGGATATATCCCCGGACATAATCCATCATTTCATCATTTGTAAAAGCATATTCCGGCGTATTAAACATCATAGGCTGATTATAATTTGTCTTAAAACATGATAATTCATCCATGGATGTATCCAGTTCCAGGAGATACCCTCCGTCAATCTCCGGAATATCATAATAATCAGACACTGTATATTCCGTATAACTCAATTCCTGATCCCAGAGCTGTACAACGTCTGTCGTAACCCAGTTCAGATTTTCTGCCATCTGGGTCTTAAGCTTATCTGTAAGCTCATCGCTAAGTCCGTTCGCTTCCGCGATCGCATCAGCGGCATCCTCCGCCTCATCTTCCCAATTCAGGATATTAACCCGATTCTTATCTATCCTGACTTGCTCACAGAGCTGATAATTACCAACATACTCCCCATTCAATACAACATCTGTAAGTATTGACTGCATGTACGGCATCCCCATATCACCGGCCAGGTCATAGGAAAGCTTATTTCTCATATAAGTCGTATCATAATAATTTGCCAGAAGAACCCAGTGTTTACTCTTACCGAAGCCCAGCAGATTTGTACTTTTATCCAGTTTTATCTTGTATGGCTTCTTTGGAAGTGACCACGTGGAATTTCCTCGTCCCCTGACGCCCGCAGTTCCATTATAAAGAGTCGTTGTTTCAGTGTTATACGTCTCATTTCCCTGAATGACAAGCTGCGACGGAATATAGTTCACTTTGTCTAAAATCGGAGCGCTGTTCTCAGTATTAATATAAATTACCGGCAGCTTGCTGAAAAATATGCTCGCCTCTGCGTTTTCTCCGGAAGAACTCACCTTAACATAGATAAATTGCTCTAAATCTTCGTAGACCGGTGTATACGAAGTTCCTGTTCCTTTCAGCTTGCCTCCCACATACCATTCATAAGAAAGCTCACCTTCAAGTCCGCTGACCTCGACCTCCAGAGCCTGACCCAATGCAGGATACTCTGATTTAAATGCAATCCTGCTCTCTGATGCAGTTTCCACCTCGGCAGATACCGCTGCAGCTGAGCTTTCCCCATCAACCTGTGCTGCCACGCTGATGCCCGGAGACAGCACTGCCATAATTGTGCTTACAGCTGTAAGCACCGCGATCATTTTTCTTTTCATGACATTTCTCCTTTTCTTTTTTATTTACATCTATCTTAGCATTATTACATAGAAAGGGAAACAGAAAAACGCATTTCTTAATATTATATTAAAGAATGATGACAATCGGCACATAATAGACAATATAAAATGCCGGGCACCCCACAACAGAAACAGCGCCGGGCTTTTGCCCGACGCTGTTTGTTCTGTGCTTTCTGGAATTCTCTGTGCAAATTAGGATTGGTCACATCCTGTAAGATGGAATTACGCCTCCAGAATCTTCTGTTTTCTGTCCAGAAGATCATTTGCCAGAAGCTGTGCTTCAACGTTCTCAAATCCAAGCCTCTCAATCGTTGCGGCAAAACGTTCACCGGCCTGCCCCTGCTCACGGTACAGGAGAATTGCTTTTTCGACAACATTAAGTACTTCTTCTTTGTCTGTAAATATTTTCCCAAGCGGCCTTCCCTGTGCAGTTTTCTTGCCCCAGCGTCCTCCGATATAAATCTTATATCCATATGTTCCGTCACTCAATGCATTAAAATAGCAGTTTCCGACGCAACGTCCGCAGTGGCTGCAAATTTCCTGATTAATTTTCATGATTCCGTCTACAACCTTGGCCGCGCCCATCGGACAGGCTTTTTCAATAGCGCATTTCTTACAGCCCTTACAAATATCTTCATGAAAGACCGGGATCCGCTGGCCGATAATACCAAGATCATTCAAATCCGGTTTTACACAGTTATTCGGACATCCGCCGACAGCAATTTTAAATTTATGCGGGAGTTTGACTTTACTGTATCCTTTGAAAAATCTTTCATGAATCTCTTCTGAAAGTCCGAAAGAATCCAGAAGCCCGTACCGGCATGTCGTTCCTTTGCAGGATACGACCGGACGGATCTTCGCGCCTGTTCCTCCCGTCTCAAGACCTTCTTTTGCGATATATGCACGGAAATCTTCAATCTTGTCATACGGAATGCCCTGAACTTCAATTGTCATACGTGTTGTAAATGTTATGATGCCGTTTCCGAATTTCTCTGCTGCCTCAGCAATACATCTCTGCTGTGCTGCCGTAATCTTGCCATGCACCGTGATAATACGCCCTGAGAAATTGTCTGTGCCTTTATTACTCAGAAAGCCGAGTGCTTTTACACGCTTTTCATCCGCTGCGCTTATTGTTAATGTTGCCATAATTCTCCTCCTTAGAATCAAATGATTTTTTACAGAATGATCTTCATCATCCTCGCTCTCTGTAAATGTTTTCTTTTTTATCAATTAACTCACATATATGTATTATACTTCTTGAACTTCTTTAAGAAAAATGATATTTTATAATAACAAACATCAGAAAAACCGATGAATACGACATACGCTGCTGAAGAGGCCGTATAACATGTATTAGTAAATAACGAAACAGTTTGCAAATGTCCTCTTTACCTAGTATGATCCACCCTAAATACCGTACTGTTTCGCTGAGAATGCTTTTTCGAGAGTGCAGTTGTAAAAACGCAGGCGTAGCGGGCTACGCTGAGGCTTAGACCAGCGAAACATAGTGTTATTTAGGGTGGATCATACTAGGATGTCGGCCTTCATTATGATTACCTTTACAAGGAGAACCGCCATGACGATACGACATCTTAGAATTTTTGCGGCTGTTGCAGAAACCGGGAAAATGTCTGCAGCCGCTGAGCGCTGTTTCATTTCCCAGCCCACTGTCAGCCAGACCATCCATGAACTGGAAGAACATTATGGGGTACGGCTTTTTGATCGCCTGTCAAAAAAGCTTTATATCACGGAAGCAGGCAGGCAGCTTTTGTCCTATGCTCAAAAAGTCCTCAGCCAATATGATCTTCTGGAAGCTAACATGAAGGACTGCCGGCCCGGAAGTAATCTGCGTCTCGGTGCAACCATCACCGTAGGTGCCAGCCTTTTGTCCAGTATCATTAACGATCTGCGGACAACGTTGCCCAGTCTCCATATTTACTCCTGTATATGTAATACCAGCCTGATTGAACAGAAATTGCTCAATTCTGAGCTGGATGTCGCGCTCGTGGAAGGAATGGTCAACAGCCCGAATCTGATTGCTGTCCCTGTTGTCGATGATTACCTGGTTCTTGCCGTCAGCAAAACCCATCCGCTTGCACACAAAAAACAGATCCATGTGCATGATCTTTCTCAGTATGAGTTTGTCATGCGCGAAAACGGAAGCGGCACCCGTAAACTGTTCCAGGATTATATGGAAGCGCACGGTACGGATCTGAAAATCGCAATGGAAGCAACATGTCTGGATGCAATCAAAAATGGGATTTTGTACAATGATTATGCCGCCGTCATTTCTGTCCGGCTTCTGGAAAACGAAATCCGTAATAAGCAGATTTATATTTTCCGGAATCAAGAGTCTGACTGGAATCGTAAATTCTATCTGGTTTACCACAAAGACCGGTTCTTCTCGGAACCGATGCAGCTTCTTGAATCAATCGTACATGTTTACAAAACTCCCGAATTTGTCGATTCGGAAAACGCCGGTTATCTGACCGGATGCGAATTTGACATCACGGAAGATAATTTTGACACATATTCTTAAAATTCAGATGACATAAGAGTTATATTTAGAAAATCTGCTGCCGGCAGCTTTTCTAAATAGTAAAATATCTAAAAGCAGCAGGCTCTCTCTGCAAATCTAAGGCAAAGAGAACCTGCTGTTTATTTCAACCGAAATAGTATTTATTAGTGCTTTATTGAGTATAACACTTTCCTTCTAACATATAAACCGTAGTTCCGAAAGCAAAAGCATGATCACAAAATCTCCGCAAGGCGGCGGGCTACGTATACTCCGCTTGCTGATGCATGGGATAAGGAATGGGTCACGCCGCTTCCGTCCCCGATGACATATAATCCTTTATGCCTTGTCTCCAGATTCTCGTCCAGCTCCACCTCCATATTGTAGAACTTTACTTCCACGCCATACAGAAGTGTGTCGTCATTTGCCGTTCCCGGGGCAATTTTATCCAGCGCATATATCATCTCGATAATCCCGTCCAGTATACGTTTCGGTAAAACAAGGCTCAAATCTCCAGGTGTCGCCGCCAGTGTCGGCTGTATGATACCTTCATCAATACGCTTTTTCGTGCTCCGCCTTCCCCGCTCCAGATCTCCGAAACGCTGGACAATCACACCGCCGCCGAGCATATTGGAAAGTCTGGCTATGCTTTCCCCATACCCGTTGCTGTCTTTGAAAGGCTCAGAAAAATGCTTGGAGACAAGCAGGGCAAAATTCGTATTATCTGTTTTCCTGCTTTCGTCTTCAAAACTGTGCCCGTTTACGGTTATAATTCCGTTGGTGTTCTCATTGACCACGATACCTCTCGGGTTCATACAAAAAGTACGTACACGGTCTTCAAATTTTTCTGTGCGGTATACAATTTTGCTCTCATACAATTCATCTGTGATATGGGAAAAAATCGTTGCCGGAAGCTCCACCCGGACACCGATATCCACACGGTTTGACTTGGTCGGAATCTCCAGACTTTCACAGACGGACTCCATCCACTTGCTTCCGCTTCTTCCCACAGAAACCACACAATTCCTGCATTCTACTTCATTATTATCATAGCATACTATATAACTATCCTCTGTTTTTTTCAAAGTCTGAACCGCCGTGTCAAAGAAGAAATCCACCTTTTCCTTCAGATCATCATAAAGCTGTTCAAGAACGATATAATTAATGTCTGTTCCGAGATGCCGGACAGAGGCATTCAAAAGGGTCAGCTTGTTCTGCATGCACAATTTCTTGAAGCTGCTCCCCGCAGTCGAGTACATCGTCGTATTCTGACCGCCGTGAGACACATTGATTTCATCCACATACTCCATCAATTCAAGAGCTTTGTTCCGTCCGATGTACTCATACAACGTTCCGCCGAAATCATTCGTAATATTATATTTCCCGTCAGAAAAAGCTCCTGCGCCGCCAAACCCGTTCATGATAGAGCAGGACGGACAATTAATACAGGATTTCACTTTTTTACCGTCAATCGGGCATTTTCGCTTTTCAAGCTCTTTTCCTGCCTCAAATACTGCTACTTTCAGCTCCGGCCGCTTCTGAATCAACTCATATGCGGTGAAAATCCCTCCCGGACCGGCACCGATAATTACCACATCATACATTCTTCTGTTTCCTCCTTAAAAGCACTTCTATTCTCCACTTTCTATCAACCCATATTTTTTCTTGATACGCTCCAGTTTATCCAGCATGGGTCCGCTTAAAAGCCACAAAAATATCGCTGTAGAAGCCGCGTGGACCAGATCTACAGGCAGTCCGGATATATAATAGGCAAGAAGACTGCTTTTTGTAATATATCCGTAAGACATCAGGATACTTGCCGGGTTCATAATCCCTCCGAAAACAAAAATCACACTGAAAAAGCCATAAATGCTAATGCTGAGCTTTTTCGGTTTCAGTATCCCTTTGCGAAATAAAATCCCTGCCAGAAATCCAATCACACCATATGCGAACATCTGCCAGGGCGTCCATGGACCTTGCCCCATAAACATGTTAGAAACCAACATAATCATGCATGCCACCAGAAAGCCTGCCTCACCGCCAAAAGAAATTCCGGAAATAATCACGATAGCTGCGACAGGTTTAAAGTTCGGCAGCATAAAAAATGCCGCCCGCCCTGCAACGCCTATGGCCGCAAGGACAGAAATCACCATAATTTCCCTCGCCCTGGGTTTTCTCCCTTCAAACACCATAAAAAATGGAATCATAGCACTGAGAACAATGAGCAGGCTGAATAACAGATATTTTCTGCCATGATACTCATGTACCAGAATAAAAAGGAGGAACGGCATTAAAACAAGAAATCCGATCAGGGATATCCATGTCCTGCGGGGAATCTTCTTTTTCCTGACCGGAGAAATAAAAAACTCTTCCGGTGGAAACGCATATTCCTGCAGATTTCCACAACCTGCAGCTTCTCCGTCCTTAGTCCCGGATTTTTTATAATTCCTGTTTTTTCTCTTTGTACCGGTCTCAATGCTTTGTTCCATATCATCATCTTCTCCCCAGAACCTTTCTATAAATCTGTCCAGAGATTCGTCTTCAAGCATTTTACAACATCCTTTCCTGTGACAGCATCCGGGAAGTAATGCCTCGCCATACGGTTTGCCGCAGTGGTATAAAAATAATTACCTGTAAAAAATTCTCTCGCCGGCTTGTCTGTCACTACATTTCCTTCAAAGAAAAGACCCACCCGCCCTGCATATTCTACCACAAATTCCACGTCATGGGAAACCATAAAAATCGTAATACCGTGAGACTGCAGTTTTTTGAGTATTTGCCCCAGCTCTTTCTTATATTCCGCATCCATCCCCTTGGTAGGTTCATCCATAAGAAGCAGCCGCGGGCGCAGAAGCAGTATCTTTGCAAGGGCCAGTCTCTGCTGTTCACCGCCGCTTAAATCATAAGGGTGACGGTCAAGAAGCCCTTCCAGATGAATGAGGCTGACGATACCTCCTATCGCCTCTGATTTTTTCATATCAATCGGATATTCTGCAGATTGTTTCTCTTTTCTTCCGCCTATGACAGCATACAAATCCTCTTCCACAGTCTTTTTCACAAACATACTTTGAGGGTTCTGCGGCAGTATGCCAAGGTATCCACGATACAGCTCTGTATCTGAGTATTTTCTGATATCCTTTCCATTCAGCAGTATTTTTCCCCGGTAAGGTCTCCGAACACGCCCCAGCAATGACAATGCTGTGCTTTTTCCCGTACCGTTTCCGCCCATAAGCGCATAAAATTCTCCCTTCTCCACCTGCATGGACATCCCACATATTATATCAGGAGAATCTTTCTCATACCGGAACCAGACATCTTCCATCGTGACTGCCGGAATCTGCCTGTCCTTTTTCTGCCAGGGCACAAAAATCCTCTTCTTTCCTTTCACCCCCTCATCCCTAACTACATGTTCCTCGTGGGGCTGCACAATCACAGGCGTTTTGTTTTCCAGCAGGCGGCTCATCCATCGCCTGCCCTCACTTATGGTAAGGGGACATTCTTCCTCACTGTCTGTTTCCATATAAATCTGCATCGACACAGGCATGGACAGGAACATTCCATGTCCCTCCTGCTTCAGTTTTTTCCCGATTTCCCGTGGCGTCCCCTCTGTCAGAATTGTTCCTTCATCCATCACGATCACATGATCCGCCCACGGAATCACATCCTGGAGACGATGCTCGGTCAGGATAACGGTCGTACCGATATCACGGTTTATTCTCTTCACCGTCTCAAGGAAATCTGAAGCCGCAATAGGATCGAGCTGGGAAGCCGGCTCATCGAGGATTAAAAGCCGCGGGTGCATAGCCATGATCGATGCCAGATTTAAGAGCTGCTTCTGACCTCCGGATAGCTCCGCCACATTTTTCATAAACCAGTTCTGAATCCCGAAATAACTTGCCATCTCCGCCACCCGCAGGCGGATCGTCGGAGTGTCATATCCCAGGCTTTCCAGTCCGAAAGCCAACTCATGCCACACCTTATCCGTGACAAGCTGATTGTCCGGGTCCTGAAGAACAAAACCGATTTCACTGCTCTGCGTTCTTCTGTCCGTCTCACCGAGCGGTCTTCCACAATAGAGAATTTCTCCGCTTTTTTTCCCGTGAGGCGCAAGGACACTTTTCAGCTGCCTCAGAAGTGTGCTCTTACCACACCCGCTTTTGCCGCACAACACATTCAGGCTTCCTTCTTCTATGGAAAGATTAATATTTTTTAACGATTCTTTTCCCTCGGGATACGCAAAAGAAAAATTATGTATTTCAACGATTTTATGTTTCATCATTCTGTTTTCTCCCCCGCAAGCTCTTTATAGATTTCACGGTATGTTACGGAAATTTCTTTTCCCACTTCTTTCCGGCTTCTGCCAAATGCAAATTTCTCAGACAGATCGATCAGAGGGGGAATCAGACAAAATGCCGTAAAAGAGGCAAACGTAACGATACTCAGTGATAGCGGGCAGTCTGCCGGTGCTTTTCTTCCCTGCACCGTCATGCCTGCCAGCAGTATCCGTGGATTATAATCCGCAAATGCCGCTCCACGTAAGCAGCCGTATAAAACAATGCAAAACAGTGAAAGAAGTGCCATTCCTGCAAATCTGTCTCTTTTGTCAAAGTGATAAACAGAAAATGCTGTCCTGCCTTTTAATCCATACCCGCGGCTCTTCATCGAATCTGCTGTCTCGATGGCATTTTCCAGCGACCATGTCACCAAAATAGAAAGCATATTAAGCCCGTATTTTACTTTTCTGATAAGTCCTGCGTTGGAAATATCTTTTCCTATATATTTCTGCCCGCTGCGTATCACATCAAGCCGGCTGATGAATTCCGGCACGAACCTCAGAGACATGGACAAAATCAGAGACATTGCAGGTATGATTCTTCCAAAAAGATAAATGAATTTATCACTCGTCATCACGTGATTATAACAGGAAAACCATAGAATCATGATAAACAGAATACTTCCCAGCACCAGCCCATAAACCAGAGCTTCCAGTGTAACCCAGTTGCCGCTGTTCTCAAGATACAGAAGCGGCGTAACGCCGTAATGATTGAACGCCGGGTTCAACAGTGTCACGATCAGAAGCCCCGGCAGTGTTCCCAGCAGGTTCATGCGAAGCACCCTTTTCCATCCGTTGAGAACAACACCGTAAATAACTGCGCCCACAAAAGAAATCAGCAGGAATACCGGATGCTGCACGAACATGGTAAACGTCAGCACAGTGACGAAATAAAAGAAATTTAATATCGGATGGCAGCCTGAAAATGCATCTTTCATCAGTACTCGCCTCCGCCTATGTCGCTTCCAAGGTCACATGTATATTTCCACTCAATATAGTCTCCGTCATTTACTTCATAGGCAGAGCATCCATAATTAGGATACCATCCGTTCACCCGGTACATCCATCCTGAATTTGCACTGCAGTCAAATTCGTATAGTTGATTGATTCCTTCAATGTAGTAGCTGCCATAAACAGGCGTATAACGGGAGGACATATGGATTCCCGTCTCGCCGCATACACGCTTCAGGACATCAAATACTGTTTCTCCCGGGGTAAATTCCACCTCCGAAGGGTACAGTATCCAGCCGTCAGAAGGAACAAATTCCGCCTTGGATTCATCCAGGTCCGGCCAATTATTAAGAATTGTAGAACACTCTATGGAAATGGTACAGATATGTGAGGAAGATGACTGTGCCGGCTGCTTCTGGCCGTCTGTACTGCTTCCCGCCCCGTTAGTCGTCCCCGCATCGCCGGAAACCGCATTTATATTGTCAGAAAGCTGCCCTTCTTCCCGGTCTGCCTGCTTCTGTGCCTGTGTGCCGCCGGCCTGTTCATCTGTACGTCCCGATGATTTTCCGCCCACCAGATAGTAGGTGTCTCCTGTCTCTGCCACCTGAAATGTGAGTGTTGTCTCTGCAGTATCTCCGCTGCCTGAAACATTGATCTTCACATCATTCATCTTGTATGCTTTGTCATTCCAGTATTTACAGCATATGACCGTATCGGCATCCCACGCTTCTTCCAGCGTAATTTCCAGTGTGGCCGGAGCTGCCATGTGCATAGTTTCAAGGTGGATTCCTATTCCGACCGATGCATCATCCGCCGCTTTTTTGACTGTTTCCACCTTTTGATTATCCAGGGTAACCTTCAGGTTCTGTTCCTGCGGATTTTTGATCATTTTACCATTATAAATCCAGACATAATGGTATCCTTCTCCGCTTCCGCAGAATCTATATTCCCCTTCTTCCCCTGCAATAGTCTTCATCTGTTCCTCTGTGATAATTCCATCATCAGGAATCTGGTTGATTTCCTGCAGCTTCTCCATTTCACTGCTGTATGATTTTTCCTGAGAAGTACATGCAGCCAGTCCTATACATAACAGAAAAATAAGATAAAGACCTGCCCTCTTTTTTATTCTTTTCAATATAAACGCCTCCGTTTTCTCTTCGTAAAAAAGTAAATCAGAAGAAGAACCGCCAAGAACAGAAACAAAACGAACAGTCCATTTGCCTTTGAAAATACCATCTGTGCCAATGTACTCTTTTCTCCGCTTCCTGCTTCCTTTTCATCATCTCCATACTCTTCCGTTTCCTTATCCGGCCGATATTCCTCTCCGGTAAAGCTCCAGCCCTTCTCTTCCTCATTCTCCGCCGGGTTTCCTTCCTGTAAGTTTTTCAGGGAAGGTAAATGCTTTCCAACGGATGCAGATCCTGAAGTACCGTAAAATGTCCAGCCTGTTATTCCGGATGACACCCCTGCTGTATCCGGACTTCCGACCCAGGAAGTCCCCTGACCAAATATATTGCTGTCCGGGAATGCTGAACCTCCCATCTCCTGACCGGTTCCGCTGCCATCCCCGTCACCGCCGGTCCTAAGCTCGATGTCCGACATATCATAGAGGCTGGTCTCTCCCTCCGTAAACCGTTGATAAGCAGTCAAAGCATAGTACGCCTGCTCTGTAGCCATTCCATTGACCGTACCCGCCTGAGCGCCTCCATTGTTCCCGGCTCCGGCCTTCACATGCATGAATCCGCTGCCGTCAATATGATAGGAAATCAGATTTTCCACGATCCAGTGCCCGTTTTTTATAAATCTGGAATCCGTCTTGGGGTCAATTCCCACCGCACATAGCCCGGTCAGCACCTGGGCCGCAGATTCAGACGTCTCCACATTCATCGTAGAAAACCCTCCGGTACTGTTCTGGATTGAGCTCAGTACAAGAACTGCTCTGTCAACCGCCGCTGTTACACCGTCATATCCTTGCTTTCCGTAATAATACGCCAATGCCTGCAATGCCATTCCCGTAATATCCGGGTCTGCCATATCTCCCGTCATCGCCCATCCGCCTCCGCTGCATTCCGCCTCCAGAATACAGTCCAGAAGCTTCTCTTGAGTAGTAAGATTCACAGCCCCCGAAATCTTCGGGAAATCATATTCTTCTCTTGAATTCACGGCAATCAGCGCCCATATCGGTCCGTTAATTCCCTGTTTCGTAATTTTGTCAAAATCAGAAAGGTGTGATAAAAGATTGTATCCTGCCACATTCTCCGCATTTTTCCCGATAGCAGTCATAACCAGGATCATTTTAGAATATTCCGTATAGAGCGCAGTATTAGTCAGTTTCCCGTTATTTTCCTTCAGATAATTGGCGATATGGTTATAATATGTATCAAAATAAACATCGTCCGGATTCTTCCCACTTCGTGCAAGCCCCAACACGAACCATTCGCTTCCTTTTGCGGGGTCTGTGTCTATGGAGAGCATGTAATCGGAGGTTTCCTGCATCACACGCTCTATGGATTTTACCGGAGCTGTCGGATCAGGATCGGGTTTCGATCCCTGATTCTCTTCCTGAGGAGGTTTCTCCGGAAGCTTTGTCTCTTCCCCGGGAGGTTTCTCCGGAAGCTCCGTCTCTTCCCCGGGCAGTGCTGCAAGAGCAGTATCCAGCTCCGCCTGCCCGGCATCCAGCTTCTTAAGGCATTCCATGGCATTTTCGTATGCTTCCCTGCATCCTTCAATCGTAAACCAGCTTTCTTTATCCCGATTTATCCATGCAATTTTTCTTGTGAGTGCTGTCTTATCACCCACTTCATAATAGACTTTTGTCCCGTCCCGGCTGATTCCTGTCAAATCTTCCCCATATCCCCAGACAGTGAACTGAAGCCGGAATACATCTCCGTCTTTCGGAGTATAGCCGTCCATTCCTACGCCCGGAAATATACTTCCGCTGCTGTTTCCCACCGAATACATCCATCCTGACATCCTGGAATAAGAAAATTCCCCCAGCCATGCCGTACTGCCGGCATGTTCATTTTCCGCAGTGTCATCCGGAGGATCCAGATAGTTTGCCCCCTGCTTCACAGGTCCTATCCCGGCGATGCAGAAGGGAATCGAAATGACTCCCTGATCTGCACCATGGATACCGGACAAATAAAAAGACGCCCCTTTTGTGTCGTAGCTGTATCCATTCTCTTCCAGGACTCTCCGGCAGATATCCTCGTAAGTATCGCCCTCACAGATGTCCATTATATATGGCTCTATAAGATATCCCTGGCCGATAGCAAAGCGTTCTATTGACACTGTAATCGTTCCTTGTGCCGAATCCGTCTGCGCCGAGACCGCAAAACCCGGAAGTACCGAAAGCAGGAGCACCGCCGCCAGTAATAGTGATATCAAATTATTATTTATTTTTGTTCTGCTTCTCATGATTTATGCACCCTGCTCTCTGAAAAATGAATCTCTTTTATCTTCCGTTGTATCTAAATCCTGTTTGCATGTATCATTCTGCGATACCGGTATAACGACTGATAATCGTCGCACATTCCGCACGATTTGTGCTTCCCTGAGGAGCCAGAGCTTTCTCTTCTCCTTTGCCGGTAATGATTTCTTTTGCCGCACACCACTGAAGAGCCCCGACTGCAAATTCCTGCACTTTTTCATCATCAGGGAAGGAGCTAAGTTCCTTGCTTTCGCTTGTATCCAGACCTTTGTAATTGGCATATCGGAACATCATGACCGCCATCTGTTCACGGGTGATCGGGTCATTTGGCCCAAAAACTCCTGTGCTGGTATATCCGGTCACGATTTTATTCTCTGCCGCCCAGATAACAGCCTTACTGTAGAAAAGCCCATCCGCGACATCAGGGAATGTTTCTTTGAAAATCACTTCCGGTTCACCTTCCATGCGGTACAGAATCACGGCAAACTGTGCCCTGACCAGATTTCTGTCAGGTCCGAAAACATCAGTATCCAGCCCGGTCATCAGTTTTTTTACATACACATCATATACATAATCATAGAACCAGTCGCCTTCTTTTACATCTTTATACGGAAGCTCCTGACGCGGCTCATTTGGATCTTCATTTTCCAAATCTGTCAGGTCATACAGCGGATTCTCATTTTCAGCATATCGGCGATGCGCCTCAAGAGCATAAGTCACCTGATATGTGCCCATCATATTGCCTCCGCCATTCTCTTCCCAGCAAAAACCACTTTCTGCTTTATAGCTGTACAGATTGGTAATCATGTTATGATTGCCCAGGGTAAATCCATTGTTTTTGTCTAACGGATCTATACCTGCAACAGACAATGCGGTCAGTATCTGAGCAGTCGAGCAGCTATTTTCATTGCCGCCGGCATTTTCGGAGAAACCGGCAGTGCCTTTCATCTGCCCCTGAAGCCAGATTAACGCATCGTTGAAAGCAGCCTGCACATCCGGATGACTCTCGTTATTGTAAGGCGCAAGTGCCTGAAGGATCATACCGGTCATATCCACATCACCTGCAGTGCCGCTCAGGGCAAAGCTTCCGTCTTCATTTCGGAACGCCAGCAATAAACGGATCAGCTCATCCCTGCTCCAGAGTGCATCTCCGGGGATCTCATATTTTTTGCTGTCCAGCGCGATCAGTGTCCAGCAAGGCTGGTTAGAAGTCAGATAATCCAGTCCCTTCCAGTTATAAAGCTTTTCTGTCAGATTTTTTCCATTGAAATTCTCCGGGTTTTCCCCCAACACGCCAAGAGTGAGAATCACTCGTGCATAATCTGTCGGCTGTTCCAGGCCGCCTCTTTCCAGCGTTTTTTCTACACTTTCCAAGTAGGCAGCTCTGTCCTCTTCGGAAATCTCGCCGCCGGACCGAAGTATTGTAAAAATATTCCATTCATCACCATATTTGCTGTGGCTTGTATCTTTCAGATAATTCAGCCCGTGCTGAATTCCATCCTTCACGACAGGCATATAATCAACAGGTTCACCAGTTTCAGTTCCGTTCACAGTTACTGTAAATATAATCGGTGCACAGCCTGCCGTATCATCCACCGGAGTGCCTGTAACAGTAACGCTTCCCTCCTTGTAAGCGGTAAGATTGTGTTTGATCCACTGGTTCAGTCCGCCATTGCTGTCATCCGCCATGTGCAGATCTTCAACTTTTACAATACCGTCCCGGCTGTAAGACCACACAAATGTCTGATCTGATGCATTTGCAGGTATCGCTGTGATATCGAGGGTAACCATATCTCCCTCATTAAGCGTATATTCTGTCTGGGATATTTCTGCCTTCTGAAGCGGATTTTCATATACAAATTCTATTTCAATTTCCCTGACTGCTTCCGGGTTGTTTTCACTTGTAACCCTGAATTTTGCAATGCCCGCTTTTTTCGGTGTGATCCCACAGCCATGTTCAGGAATATAAACAGCAATGTCCGGGGTCAGTGCTTCCCATGTCACATTTCTGTTTGTTGCATTTTCAGGCGTCCATTTGAGTCCGACATTTGTTCCAAGCCCGACAAAAGTATTGGACATTCTGTCCCATGAACCGTCAATTGTCCATGTTGACGGATAGATAACCTCAAAACTTTCCACCGCGACTTCACCGCATACTGCCCGGAAGGAGGTTGTTATACTGTAATCCTCCACCATGGAAACAATCATTTCGGCTTCTCCGCCGCTCGTGATTGACATCTGATTGCCGACAAACCGAAAACTTCCGTTTGAATTATTACTTGTATAATAAAGTGCCTGCGTCGGGACAGCGACCCAATTACCATCTGCATTTTTCCCCTGAACATTAACAGTCACGCCTGAAATTGTTCCTACAACCGTATACGGGTCATCCATAGTAACTTCTTTTCCGTTCACATATGTTTTAAGCTCTGTGATTCCGGATGACTCTCTCTGAATCGTAAAAGTCCTGCTCCATCCGCCTGCATTGACCGTCACTGTAAGGTCTCCCAGTCCGTAAGGTAAATATTTCCCCGTTTCCGGGTTGATAAAAGTATGCCACTGATTATCTCCATTGACGGACTGCACCCATCCGCTGCAGCTCCATACAGGTGTACCGGAATATGTGCCTCCAACGACAAATTCCCCCACATCCAGGGCTGTCAGAGACATATATCCGTTCTCATCAGGCCTTTTTACAGTGCCGTCTTCACATTCAAAATACACATATGGCCCGGTATAAGGTGTGACTTCAAGATTATATGAAGCCATTTTGGAACCGACCTTCGCGGTAATCACGACACTGCCTGCCTGAAGTCCTTTGACTGAGGCATAAATTTCATTTGACGCCGGGGTGACTGTCGCAATATCAGGATTATCCACGCTCCACTCCACATGCTTCACTTCATTCAGCGGTAAAATCACCGCCGTCAAATTCAGACTCTGTGTCGTCGCCTCAATTGACGACGGATTACCTAACGACGTTATTGTAATACTGTCAATTTCCTTAACATTTACCGTAATCTCTTTTTCCAGAGCTCCGGCTGACACTTTTATTTTTGCAGTTCCTGCACCGACACCTCTTATGATGCCATTATCCACTGCAGCAATTCCTTCATTGTCTGAAGTCCATGTCAGTTCATCTGTGCTTCCCACTGGCAGAAGCCGCGCCGTAACGGTCTTCTCTCCACCTATGTACATATCTACCGTTTCATCAGAAATTTCAATATCTGCCGCCGCATCTTCTGCGTCGCGGAAATTTATGAGTGCGCTGTCCACCTCATCCTGAGTTGCATCCGGATTGAGCACGGTATCCAATGCTGCCTGATACGTTTCGGCGCGGTTGCTGCCCTCCGCAAAATCATCTGTATTAAATCTGGAAAGGTATTCAATCAGATCATTCTTATCCACTTCCATTTCACATACCGTACGCCAGCCGATACCGTCAGTTGTGCCGCCCACATCTGTTCCGTTGCCTGCCGGTGTAAAAATAACACGCATCACTTTTACACTGCTTGTGTAAAAATAATTCATATCTTCAAATCCGGTCCCGTTAACAGACATGATCCATTTGGAAGTATCACTGATATCACCGTTCCTGAGCCATCCGTCTTCCTGACTGCTGTCCTTATATCCTGTGATAAACGAACGTTCACCTATTTCGATATTACTGCTTCCAACCGCATTTGTTATCCAGGTACTTGCATAATTGTTAGAATATGACACCCGCTTCGGCAGCAGCAAAAACGTGCCGTTGCCTTCTTCATCATATTTTTCCACCGTAATAATCTGATCCGTGGAATCGACTTCCGGTTCTGCCGCTTTCACGCCTGTCCCGGGCAGAATCGAGAGGACCATACACAATATAAGAAGCATGCTGATATATTTCCTTGTTTTTATTCTCATTTTTATTTCTCCTTTACTTCTCTTTTCATATCCCCTGATATTTTCTTAAAAAAGGGTATAAAAAATAAATCTCTGTTTAATGCCTCCAGAAATAAATCTATCTTCAATGCTCCACCATGTTTTGTGTTCTGACTTGAGCCGCTTTTTTCTTCCTACACGGAATCCCTTCCCAGATAAACTATCCAGTGGATATGATTCCTTTCGTTGCTCTCACAGCAGGGATTAATCTGCCGGGCTTCTCACCCTGTTCCTTTAAATGAGATCACTCTCAACCATGGCACATGCTATTAAATTATAAATACTGCAAAATCTAAGATACTTCCATCTACAAAAAACTGATCAGTTATTGCTTCTGTGCATATCAGGACATTAATAAACTACTTCCTGTATACACAGAAAGTAGTTTACGCTTATTTTTATCAGTTGTCAATCTATATCATAGTTAAAACATTTTCCTGTTTACTATGTAAATCCCAACGCACACAAGAGCCAGCGATATCACGCTGAGCATCCCTCCTGCCTGCTGCCCTTCATGCAGAAATAGAGCGGACAGTATCACCCCGAAAACCGGGGTCATAAAGCCGAAAACCGCTACTTTGGACACCGGATTGTATTTCAGAAGCAGCCCCCACGCAGAATATGCCGCCGCTGATACAAATGCAAGATATATCAAAAGCAGTATTCCTGAAGCTGTTATTTGTGTCACACTCCCGCCCATAAGACTTCCAATAAATGTCATGATAATACCACCGAAAATGAATTGATAGCCGCTCAGCATGACCGGGTTGTATTTTGCTGAAAATTTTTTCAGGAATACAGATGAAAATGCATAGGCAACTGCAGATAATAAAATAAATCCTTCCCCGTTCATATGAAACTGCATATTCACTCCGCTTAAGTTAATCAGAACTACTCCCGCAAATCCCACAGCACAGCCAAAGATTTTTCCGGCCGTAAGTTTATCCTGCCGGAAAATCAGACTTGCGACCAGTATTGCGGCAAATACATTGACTGCCCCGATGATGGATGCTTTTACTCCGCTCGTATGGGCAAGCCCTACATAAAAGAATATATATTGAAGCACAGTCTGAAACAGACTCAGGCATAATACTTTGCTCACGGCATCTTTTGACGGATACAGAATCTGTTTCGCCGGAATGCTTCCGAAAATCACTGCCAGGATTCCCGCCAGCGTAAAACGCCATCCGGCAAACAGAATCTGCGATGCCGTATCTGATGCATCAATCTGAAATAACCCATATCCTATTTTTATACATGGAAACGCACTGCCCCACAGCAAACAGCAAAACACAGCGCCAAGCCATACCACTATAGTTTTCCGCATCCAAAGTTCTCGCTTTTCCATCTGTTCAAAGCTGCTCCTTCTCATTTCTTTTCTACTACTTTGATATACTTAAGGTTAATATCACTTACAGCCGGTAAGGAATTATCCATCTATTCAGAATTACCGCTGATATCTAATACTGCACCAGACTGGTCTCCACCAGTTCATCCCCTTCATACCGCAGCTTTAATGTAAAGAACCCTTTGTCTTCTTCCAGAAGCCGGAAGAAAATCTTGTCTCCTTCCCACAACTTCAGGTTCATCACCTCTTTTTTCGGTATCCACACCAGTTCTCCTTCATTACATTCCTTCACCTCTCCTGTATATCCGTCGGCGGTGAACAAATGCATATATTCCGTTTCCCACTCATTTGATATAAACACTACGATCCCCCGGAACCGGTAATCCGTAAGTTCAAGCCCGGTTTCCTCTCTTGCCTCTCTTAACAGGCATTCCTCCGGTGTCTCATCCTTTTCAAACTTTCCTCCGATTCCGATCCACTTATCATGATTCAGATCATTCTTTTTCTTCACACGATGGAGCATCAGATATTTATCGTCTTTCTCAATATAACACAATGTTGTAAGCAGCATATTCTTTCCGCAATCCTTTCTATCCGCCTTAAAATATCGCAGCCACAGATTTTATTCTACATATTTTGTGTAGCGGTTGATGATCGCCGCACACTCTGCACGGTTGGTATTACCCTGAGGGTCAAGTGCTTTTTCAACGCCTTTTCCGGTAATGATTCCTTTTGCCGCACACCATTCAAGAGCTTCAACTGCAAACTCCTGTACCTTATCGCCGTCCGGGAAGGTATCAAGTTTCTTACTTTCACTTGTATCCTGCTGTTTATAGTTTGCATAACGGAACATCATAGCCGCCATCTGTTCACGGGTGATCGGATCGTTCGGACCAAATGTACCTGTATTCGTATATCCGGTCACGATCTTATTATCAGCCGCCCAGATGACTGCTTTACTGTAAAACTGTCCGTCCGGGACATCCGGGAAGGTATCCTTGAAATTGATTTCCGGCTCGCCTTCCATACGGTACAGAATTACCGCAAACTGTCCTCTTACGAGGTTGTTGCCGGGACCAAAGGTTGTGGCATCCAGTCCGGTCATCAGTCCTTTGAAATAAATATCATATACATCCCCATAATACCACTGGTCATCTGCCACATCTTTATACGGAAGCTTCCGATCCGGGTCATCCGGATTTGGATTCGGATCTGGGTTTGGATCTGGATTCGGATCTGGATCCGGGTCTGGGTTCGGATCCGGGTCCGGCTCTTTCTCTGCAAGAGCGTCTTTCGCCGCATTCAGGTCTTCCACTGCCTTATCTACTTCAGACTGCAGTGCATATTCATTCGCGTCCACTTTTCTCGCTTCTTCCAGTGCATCTGCAAATACACTCCAGGTTGCCTCTGTATAGCTATCCTGGATTAATTCATCTGCTGCTTCGATTGCTGCTTTCAGTGCCGTTTTATCTGCCGGAACTGTATATTCAGCCGCTCCGATGTCTGTTTTCCCATCTGTGAGCGGTGCACCGAAGTAATCTCTTCCGCCGTTATTTTCAATATTAATTCCCGCATTGATTGCCGGTGAATCCGCCTGAAGTTTATATCCGTCAAGAGAATTAATTCCTGAGGTACCTGAACCCGGATTCACAAACTTCGGGTCTTCCGTAATCACGGTCGAATCGTTTGACGGAACCTGGTCAAATCCATAGAAAACATTACTCTCCCAGTCAATTTCCTGCTCATTGAATGTATTCAAATCAATTTCATCCAGATTATAGAAAATATTGTTATAGAATTTTGCATCGCTGGCACCCTGCGTATAACCATTATTCATAAACACTCTGGTCGTACTTCCTTCCGGAAGTTTTCCGAGATAAAAGACATTATTATATGCCATGCTTTCTTTGTGATTTGTCCGCCAGTCAATAATTCCATGCTTCGTCAGATCATTCTGGAAAATGTTATAACGGTAAACACCGCCAATGGTTCTCAGAGATGATGTCGCACACCACATGATAGAGCCGCCGCTGTTATCGTGAACATAATTGTATTGTACCAACGTATTCCTGTTAAGGGCATCGATTTCGATTCCCTGTCCATCTCCTGCTCCAAGCAATGAATCTGCCGGGAATGTATCATAAATCTCATTAAACTGGAATACAGTATCATCAGAATTCCAGTTAAACATTCCCACACCATACCAGCAATTGAGAACTGTCCTGTATACCGTATTATGTTCTACCAGAACGTTTTTACATCCGTCAATCAGAATACCGTCGCCATCGATATTGTAAACCGTATTATTACTGATAGTAATATTCTCATACGGTTTCCAGTCCCCGTATCCTGCATAATCAAAAGTTCCCCATTCATTCCCTGTCCTGGTCGTCCACGGGGACACAAAGTTAAATCCTGAACGTCCCAGGTCATACATTTCACAATTGGTAACAGTAATATCATGTACTGCAGTCGGGACGCGGTTAGCTGCAGTGTATGGGTCGGAATATACAGTCATGATAATTCCGCCGGAAGATTTTCCGTTATTGTCATTAGGTCCTCTGAAACCATGGATCGTCAGATTATCAAATTTAAAGTAATGAAGATCTCCTGCATCTTCTGCACTGATATTGATACCTCTGCGGTATACTCTTGTACTTGCATTCTGTGAATAAGTCGGATCATACAGCTCAAGATTACTTACTTCCCAATATTCCTGATTATAGAATGTGATCACATTGTTGACCGTAGGATTCCAGATGACCGAACTTGCAACATTAAAATATGGGATCGTCCAGTCACTGCCCGGCTTCAGCACCGGTTTATCACCTTCGCCATAGCTGCTGATGACAATAGGAGCACCTTCTTCCCCGGAGCCTGTCGGCTTCAGTGCGCCTGTCCATTGTTCTCCGCATTTAAACAGCAGCCTGTCTCCCGGCTGGAACTGAATCGTGTTTGCTTTGTCAATCGTGGCAATGGCCTGCTCCGGAGATGTACCGCTGTTATTATCATTTCCTCCGGTCGCATCTACATAATATGTCGTTCCTTTTCCCGGTTCTACTGTAAATGTTGTGTCATATTGTTCTCCGCCGTAAAGCACACGAAGCGTAACATCCTGTTCTTCTGTCTGTGCATAGATTTTCCCAAAATTCAGCGTAACGGTTTTTGTTGATTTCTCATAAACGAATCCGCTGACCGGAACGGTTTCAAACGTACTGCCGTCTGTACTTTTCTGGAGCACGAAATCGCTGCTGACCGGACTTGTTGTCGGATTCTGGTCCAGAATGATGGAAGCTGTCCCGTTTTCGGCAGTAAAGGAAGCAATTTTTGCGTCTACAGGTGTCTCGCCGTTCGCATCAACCGTATAATCAAGTGTCAGAGTCTGATTTTTCGGAACATATGTTACATCAACAGTAATGATCTGTTCCAGAGGCTTCTGTTCAACCGGTGTAAAAAGCAGTTCCAGCTGATTTCCGTTTACATTGGTGCCTGTAATTACCAGTTCATTGGTTACTCCTTCTTCCAGAGAGGAAGAGTATACGGCACGGAAATCAGTGCCTGACGGGGTTCCCGTATAACTCTCTTTGTAGGTCGCGGTTATTTTTCCGTTTTCAACACTGACACGCTCAAGGTCGCTGTCCACTGCAAGTTCAAAATCATCCGCATAGACCGCGCCGCCGCTCATACTTTCCACCCACACATAAACACGCGGATAACACCCGGATGGTGAACCTGAGTATGTGAACGGAATTGTATACTGCTTGTACTCAGTAGAGTCAATTCTAACTTTTATTTCCTGACTTGCGTTCTGAGTATAGTATTTAACTCCGAAATATGCCGTCGCGGCAGAAGTATCCGTCGCTTTTGCCCAGACGGTCGCGACATAATTTCCGCCGACCTGCAAAGCATCCGAATCCTGTTCGATCGCACATCCTGTTTTTCCAAGTTCTACTGCCCAGTCACTGTCATGCCCGTCATGATTTACCTTCTTCGTTTCATCCAGGTAATAATACCAGTTGCCAAGCTTTGCTCCTCCGTCATGTGCTGAGAGCGGCACATCCGTTTCCTCAAAACTGGAGTGTTTCAGCAGATTGACGGTTCCTGCTTCCACTGTAGATGCTGCTTCGGCTTCCCGTGCCGGCACAAAACTGCCCGCCTGCAGGATTGAAATAACAGCCGCAAGCAAAACTGCCAGAATTTTCTTACTTTTTTTCATCCTTTTTCCCTTCCTTTCCGCTGTCCGCAAATGATGTTCAGATGTACGGCAGCATTTGTGTTAATCATCGCTGAAAAATTCCACAGGATTGTTTTCAGCGGTTTTCCGGATTAAATCCTCCAGATAAATGTTGGTTATGTAATCGCGCATCACCCTTTCTATACAGTTTTCAAATGTGGCTTCCGTATAACAGACTTCTGTTATTTTAACATTTCTTATAACCCCATTATGTGTATATTGGAATTCATCTCCTTCCTTTCCCAGGTAAAGAAATTCAAACAGTTCACTGTCTGTCTTTTCCAGACTGCTCATATCCTGTGAAAGAATCGTATTTTCCTCTGTCACTCCATTCTCTGTAAGCCGGTAGCTGATTTCTTCCGTATTACGGTAGTTCTCCTTGTATTTCTCAAAATATTCTTCGGCTTCATCGAGCATTTCCCGGTCCGCATGTTCTGTCAGATATGACACCATCTCCAGCTTTAGATTTCCGGATATGTAATTATAATAACCGATCAGGTCAAACTCGTCCGGACCGTAGTAAACTTCCCCTTTTTCCTTTTTAATTTTTCTCTGATTGTTTTCATTCTCCATGTCACGAAGGAAGCTTTCAAAAGAATACGCACTGCATAATCCCATTTTGTATCCAATCAAAAACTCTGCATTCGCCCTGGTGATCTTCTCTTTTGTCTTCTCTTCAATCTCCTCTTCCGATATATCTTCAGAGGCATCCCTAACGACCAGTTTTCTATAGAACTCATATTCTTCTGTTCCGACAGTCCGTATGTATCCGCTCTGATTCTGAAGTTCTTCTAAAACGGTGTCCTTATCCTTGCTCTCCCGTGTGGAAAGAATCAGAACGGCAGCAAGTACTGCCCCAACTACTATAAATACAGCAGCCGGTATCCAAAATACAGCTTTGCGGTTCTTTGACGCGGAATCTGTTTTTTGAAATCCGGCTGCTGCCTTCCTTTTTTCTTTCGTATTATTATTTGAATTTTTTTTCGGTTTCTTGCTCAAAGTCCTGTCTCCCAATGATACAAATTTATATCTGCCGTCCCAATGAGGCTGAATCCGTCATATAACTGCTGCCGGATAATTTTCAGCTATTTTGTATATTATAACACGTTTTCCATACAATGTCTTGTATAAGTTTATTATTATCATTTGACTTTTACTGGACTTTTTTCTGTACATCTCTGTGAAAATATGGTAAAATGAAACATCTTTGTTGCAGAAATCTATCAAACCAAAAGAGGTGAATTATGTTACAGACAATTGAAAGAATCAACAGTATCGTGAATGATTTCATCTGGGGCGTGCCCGCGATGATCTGCATTATCGGTGTCGGGGTTTACTTGAGCTTAAGAACCAGATTTATCCAGCTTAGGCAGTTTCCATACACGATGAAATGCACGCTCGGAAGGATTTTCAAAAAGACAGATGCAAAAGACGGAGCCATCACCCCGTTTCAGGCGGTCTGCACGGCACTTGCCGCTACAGTGGGCACCGGCAACATTGCCGGAGTAGCAGGGGCAATCGCGATCGGAGGACCGGGAGCGGTTTTCTGGATGTGGTGTTCTGCCCTGCTTGGCATGTGCACCAAGTTTGCGGAAGTAACGCTTGCCGTCCATTACCGTGAAAAGAACAGCGACGGTGACTGGGTGGGCGGCCCGATGTACTACATAAAAAACGGGCTTAAAAAACACTGGCACTGGCTTGCATATCTTTTTGCTTTGTTCGGCGTCCTTGCCGTATTCGGGACAGGCAATGCCACACAGGTCAATACCATTACTGCAGCTGTTGACTCAGCATTGCTGAACTTCCATGTTATCGGTGAGTCTTCCGTCTCAGCCGTCAACCTGGCAATCGGTATTATCATCACTATTTTGGTTGGTCTGATTCTTCTTGGCGGCATCAAAAGAATCGGAAAGGTTACGGAGAAACTGGTTCCTATTATGGCAGTACTGTATATCCTGCTCTCTGTCGGTATCATCGTACTCAATCTTGACAGTGTGCCGACCGTATTTTCACAGATCATCCGGGGAGCGTTCCAGCCCTCCGCTGTAACCGGCGGTATCGTAGGAAGCTTTTTCCTGAGTATGAAAAAGGGAGTATCACGGGGCATATTCTCCAATGAGGCAGGTCTTGGAACCGGTTCGATCGCCCATGCCTGTGCAGATACGGAAGCTCCTATCGACCAGGGTGTCTTCGGTATCTTTGAAGTTTTCATGGATACCATTGTTATCTGTACGCTTACTGCGCTGGTAATTCTCTTAAGCGGAGTGGCTGTTCCTTATGGTTCAGCCGCAGGTGCAGAACTTACAATCGCCGGATTTACTCTCGTTTACGGTAACTGGGTTTCCATCTTTACCGCTGTTGCGATGTGCTGCTTTGCTTTTTCTACTATCATCGGATGGGGCCTTTACGGTGCACGCTGCATTGAATTTCTATTTGGAACAAAAGTGTTAAAACCATTTATGATTGTCTATTCTCTGGTCGCTATCGCCGGCGCAACAGTAGACCTGGGGTTAATATGGAGTATCGCAGAAACGTTCAACGGACTGATGGCAATCCCGAATCTTATAGCACTGTTTTTGTTAACTCCGACTGTCATCAAACTGGCCAGGGAGCACTTCTCAGAATAAGATACAAACAAATAAAAATCCCTGCTTAAGCTGCATTTTATGTGCCGCTCAGGCAGGGATTTTTATTTTTCTTTATTAAACGATTTCATCCAGAGACCTGATCTCAATTTCTTCTCTTTTCAGTGCCTCACGGATCCTTTCTACAAATGCCAGTGCTTTTACGCCGTCTCCATGCACACATACGGAATGTGCGGTGACAGATATTTCTTTTCCGGTGACTGCAATGAGTCTGTGCTCCTTCACCATTCGGACAACTCGTGCGATTGCTTCATCCTCATCGGTGATCAGCGCACCTTCTTTCCGGCGGTCTACCAATGTCCCGTCTTCTTCATATCCACGGTCTGCAAAGAACTCAAATGCTGTGCGAAGTCCCATATCCTGTGCCGCATTTACGAGTTCTCCGCCTGCAAGCGCAAGTACGATCAGATTATCATCATAGTCTTTGATGGCCCGGCAGATGCCTTCCGCCAGCTTATAATCCTTCGCTGCCATGTTGTACAGTGCACCGTGCGGCTTCACATGCTGAAGCCTGATTCCGTTCGCCCTGCAGAAAGCGTCCAGCGCGCCAAGCTGATACAACACATAGGCATAAGCCTCATCCGGAGTAATGTTCATGTTCCTTCTGCCAAATCCCATCAAATCCGGAAATCCCGGGTGTGCGCCGACACGGATTCCGGCTTCTTTTGCCATTTTAATGGTCTTATTCATCACTGCCGGATCTGACGCATGATACCCGCAGGCAACATTTGCGGATGAAATGAGCGGTATTACTTTTTCGTCCATACCCAGCTTATAACAGCCGAAGCTTTCACCCAAATCACAATTTAAATCAATACAATGCATGCTTTTTTTCCTCCCGGCCGATTTTTAAAACATTTTCAATAAATCCGGTATCTGCCTTTCCTTCGCAGAAAACAGGATGTTTCATAATCTGATACTGGAAATCCAGATTGGTATCCACGCCCATTATCAGCATCTCATCGAGTGCAGCCCGCATTTTCATAATCGCCGCCTCCCGGTCGGACGCATGTACGATCACCTTTGCAATCATAGAATCATATTCCGTCGGTATCTTATATCCGGTATACAGTGCAGTATCCACACGGACGCCGTTTCCTGCCGGAAGGTGCATATGCTGGACTGTTCCCGGGCTTGGCATGAAATTCCTCTCCGGAATCTCCGCATTGATCCGGCATTCGATCGCATGTCCCTGAATCTTGATATCCTCCTGCGTGAAGCTTAAATGCTCTCCCATGGCAACCCGGATCTGCTCAATGATCAGATCTTTGCCTGTCACCATCTCCGTAACACCGTGCTCCACCTGGATACGGGTGTTCATTTCCATAAAAAAAAAGTTTCCTTTCGGATCCACGATAAATTCGATTGTTCCGGCGTTTGTATAATTTACAGTCTTAGCTGCAAGGACCGCATACTGGTTCATCTTCTCGCGGGTTTTTTCATCAATCGCAGGCGATGGGGATTCTTCGATCAGTTTCTGATGATTACGCTGCACAGAACAGTCTCTGTCCCCGAGAGCAACTACATTTCCATAAGAATCTGCCATGATCTGAATCTCCACATGGCGCGGATTTTCCACAAAACGTTCAATATACATGGTATCGTCACCAAATGCATTGGCAGATTCCCTCTGCGCAAGGTTAAACTGATATTCAAATTCATCTTCATCAGCGGCAACGCGCATTCCTTTCCCGCCGCCGCCGGAGGATGCTTTAATCATGACCGGGTATCCGATTTCCGCTGCCAGAGCCTTTCCGATTTCTGCATCATATACCGGCTCTTTTGTTCCGGGCACGACCGGCACTCCGGCATCCATCATAGTCTTCCTTGCCTGGGATTTATTCCCCATTTTATCAATCACATCCGCCTTCGGCCCGATAAATGTAATACCGTTTTCTTCACACCGGCGGACAAATTCACTGTTTTCTGATAAAAATCCAAAACCCGGGTGAATTGCATCCGCACCCATGTTCCGGGCTGCTGTGATGATACGGTCCATGTTCAGGTAACTGTTTTTTGCCGGTCCTTCACCGATACAGATTCTCTGGTCGGCAAGCTGGACATGAAGGCTGTTTGCATCTTCTTTCGAATAAACAGCCACGCTCCTGATTCCCATATTGCGGCAGGCACGGATGATACGCACTGCAATTTCTCCGCGGTTGGCAATTAATATTTTGTTAAACAAACCTCCAACCTCCTATCTCTTTGTCTTGAATTTTTACAATTTTTTCACGCGGAACAGCGGCTGTCCGTACTCCACCTTCTGTTCATTGCTTACCAGGACCGCCTCAATTTCGCAGTCATACTCACACTGAATCTCATTCATCAGCTTCATTGCTTCCAGAATACATACTGTCTGCCCGTTCTTGACATGATCACCTACTTTAACAAATGCCGGGGCATCCGGAGCCGGTGCCGAATAAAATGTTCCGACAATCGGAGATGTAATAAACAAATCCTCTGTTTCCGGTTCTTTTGCCTCTTCTATGGCAGATGCCGCCGCTGCAGGCGCGGCTGCTGCTGCCGGAGCCGCTGCCCCTGCAACTACTACCGGCGCGTGATCCAGTTTACTCATTGTAATCTTAACTTCTTCGTCTTTATAGGTAAATTCTGTCAAAGAAGAATTTTCAATTATTTTTACCAAACCTTCAATTTTCTCTAAATCCATTCCAATCTCTCCTTTTTATTTATGAATCATGAAGCGTCCGCCGCTTTATACTCCGTGCTGTGAATACATGGAAACATCCGCTTTGCGTTCAGAATAACTTTGTTAATCGTTTCGCTGTCAGGCGGCAGTCCAGTACCTCCTTGCATGGCTGATGAATTGTTTTCCTCATTTCATCCAGTTCTTTAATCTCTTCCAGATACAGCTTCTGTGCCTCCTGCACAGTTATAGCTTTAAACCGTACTTTATGGTCTGTCTTTCTCTGAACAAGCTTCGGGATATCCACTGAAGCCACCGTGGCGATTTTCCCATATCCGCCTGTCGTCTGCCTGTCCGAAAGAAGAATGATCGGCTTCCCGTGGGACGGTACCTGTATCGATCCAAAGCAGATTCCATCCGAAATCATATCCGAAGTCGTTTTGGGTGCGATAAACGGTCCTTCCAGCCTGCATCCCATACGGTCAAATTCATTTGTCACCGTGTAGTCACTGTTTAAAAATGTCTCAATACCCTGCCTGCTGAACATATCATCCTGTGGTCCCATGACTACCCGAAGGACCGCTTCTTCCTGATCATATTCATTGATGTCCAGTTTCCTGGAAAGGAAAAACGGAAGATAACGGCGTTTGATACGGAAACCGATGTAATCGTCGGCTTCAAGCTTTCTTCCCTTAAATCCTCCCAGCCTGCTTTTCAGGTTTGTACAACGGCTTCCCATAACGACCGGGATATCAAGGTAGCTTGAAAATGCGATATATCCCCGGCTTCCGGTCCTGGCGCTGCCAAATTTTAAGATATCGCCTTTATTCATATAAATAGCCGTATACATCGGTGCCGGTTCTCCATTGATCGTCGGGGTAAAGTCACCTCCGGTAATCGCGATGATCGTCGCCGAGGTAAACTGAAGAGTCGGTCCGATCAGCGTAAATTCAAGCACAGCCTCATTTTCCGGGTTATCAAGAAGAAGATTAGCGATTTTGAAGGACCGGACATCCATGACGCCCGCCACGGAAAATCCCTGGCTCTGATATCCGGTACGACCGAGATCCTGTACGGTAGTCAGCATGCCGCCTTTTAATATACGAATTCCCATCCTACACCTCTCCTTCCAGAATAGTACACTGATATTGTCCGCTCTGTACCAGTTCTTTTATACGGTAAAATTCATCCTTATCAATCGGAATGAAACGGATATAGTCGCCGGCCTCCACCAGAATCGGTACTTCCCGCTGCGGGTCATATGTCTTAACCGGAGTCATACCCATAAGCTGCCAGCCTCCCGGAGAATCAAGCGGATAGATTCCCGTCTGCGAGCCGCCGATCCCGACACTGCCTGCACTGATTTTCAGCCGGGGATTGGCAAGCCTCGGTGTGTGGATTCTTTCGTCCAGGCCTCCAAGGTAGCAGAATCCCGGAAGAAATCCCAGCATATAAATCAGGTAGTCTCTGGATGAATGTATCTGAATCACTTCCTCCGGAGACAGTCCTGCATGCTGCGCGATGTTGTCAAGATCCGGGCCGAATTCCCCGCCGTAGCAGACCGGAATCTCGTATATTTTTTTCCGGGCCGCGTCCGCTTTGACATCGATTTTTAAAATTGTCTGCATCCGATCTCTGATTTCTTCATAAGAAATCACCCTGGGGTCATAATTGATAAGCAATGAGCAAAATGCCGGGATGATATCAACCACCCCCGGAGTCTGCTGTGCCTTAATCAGCTGGACAGTTACAGCAATCTTACGGTTGATATCCGGACTGATTATTTTGCCAAATTCGATCAGCAGTGAGGAATCTCCTGCCGTCAATATTCTTATATTCTCGTTATCCATATTAACTCTCCTTTAAAACAGAATTCCGTCAGAAGATCCGCCGGACACACTGTTATAAAAAAGTGCAGCTGCGGCATAACGATGCCGTTATGTCACAACCACACTTTCGTAATCGTTATTACATGAAGCTCCGATTATACAAACAATGTACCGATCTTGGACACAAATGTATCAATTCCGAGATAAGCAGAAATTATCACTACAATGATTCCAAGGATCAGAAGCCATGTCGGATGCTTATAGGTCCCGCCCATGATAGATTTCTTCTTAGAAGCGATCAGGCAGATACCAAGCGTAATCGGAAGGATCAGGCCGTTGAACGCGCCTGCCAGTACAAGCAGTGTAGCCGGCTGTCCGAGCAGCACCATGATAATTGTAGAAACTGCGATGAATCCGATAATTACATAATTCTCATATTTTGCAATTGCCGGATGGAATGTCTTCAGGAACGAAACGGATGTATAAGCCGCTCCGATAATGGAGGTAACTGCCGCACATAAAAGTACCAGTCCCGCAAAACGGTATCCGATTTCACCTGCGCCGAGGCGGAAAGCATCTGCCGCCGGGTTAGAAGCATCCAATGTCGTTCCGTCTGCCAATTTTACCACAACACCGAGAACAGCCAGGAACAGGAAGATACGTACGAGCGTTGCGATTCCCATACCTGTAACAGAGCTCTTGTTGATTTCCTTAAGATTTTTCTCTCCTGTAATGCCTGCGTCAATCAGACGGTGCGCACCTGCAAATGTGATATAGCCGCCGACTGTACCTCCAAGCAGAGTGATGATGGCCGGAACCAGATTGGAGACGCCTGCCTCAGGAACGAACGTATTCTTCAATGCAGAGCCTACCGGCGGCTGAACAATGATGATAATCACAAAGATTACAACGATCATGATTCCGCCGAGTACTTTTGTCAGCGTGTCCATTGCTGCTTTCGCATTCTTCAGAAGGAAAATCGCAATGGAAATCACGCCTGCAAGGATGCATCCGATCTCTGTTGGAATTCCAAGCAAGGTATTAAATCCAAGTGCCCCTCCGCCTACATTTCCGATGTTGAACGCAAGTCCTCCGAGTGCTACCATAAATGCCACAAAATAACCCAGTCCCGGAAGGACTTTATTTGCCACATCCTGCCCGCGCAGACCGGATACACACAGTACGCGCCAGATATTCATCTGTGCAATTGCCGCCAGGATTACGGATGCCAGAATTACAAAACCGAAACTTGCCTTATGTGTTCCGGTGAACTGTGCCGTCTGCGTCAGGAATCCCGGCCCGATTGCAGATGTTGCCATAAGGAATGCAGCCCCCAGCAACGCACCCCCGCCTTTTTTCTTCTCATTCATAATAAGAACCTTCCTTTCAAAAATTTACATACATTATACATGATTTTTACACAGGAAACAAGTTCTTTAGTTATAGTACCTCGCACTGATATAGATTTCTTACTTACCGTCTAAAAGGCGGGAGTCATCTTCCATCTGATATACAATACTGCCTGCACAGATCGTATAATGTACTTTTCCCGGAAGTTCCCATCCTATGAACGGGCTGTTGGATGATTTTGACGCAAAATCCTTTACTGTCCAAAGTTCTTTTTCTCCGAAAATCACAAGATCAGCCGGTGCTCCTTCGGTGACACTTCCCGGAACCATGCGGTAAAATTCCGCCGGATTCCTGCTCATACATGCCATGAGCTGCATAAGTGTCAGATATCCCGGCTCAACCAGGGAGCGAATACCAAGCCCAAGAGAGGTTTCCAGTCCGATGATACCGCTTGGTGCCTTTTCCAGAGGTCTCGCCTTCTCCTCATCACTGTGGGGCGCATGGTCGGTGACGATCATGTCAATTGTCCCGTCCTTCAGTCCTTCGATGATTTTCATACGGTCCTCTTCCGTGCGGACCGGCGGATTCATACGCGCCATCGTGCCGTATTCCAGAACTGCTTCTTCAGTCAGTGTAAAATGATGCGGAGTTGCCTCGGCATGGACATCTGCTCCCAGCCGTTTTGCAGTGCGTACCAGCTCAACAGAATTGCCGGAGCTGATATGCTGGATGCAGACCGAAGCCCCCGTATGAAGGGCAAGGACACAATCTCTTGCCACCATCACATCCTCTGCAGTCCTTGAAGCTCCGCCGTAGTGAAGCTGTTTGGATACTTTTCCCTGATGCACGCCCGCCGCTGCGACAAAGGCAGGGTCTTCTTCGTGCAGGCTGACCGGGAGATCCAGCTCTCTGGCTTTCTCCAGAGCCGCCGTCAGAATCTTTTCATCCATGACCGGGACTCCGTCATCAGTAAACCCCGCCGCTCCTGCTGATGCAAGGCTGTCCATATCTGTAAGCTCAAGCCCTTTCAGGTCTTTTGTGACGGCAGCCGCCTGAAGTACATGGATTCCTGTACGTTCCCCTTTTTCCTGGATGTATTTCAGTGTCTCCGTATTATCCACCACAGGTTTTGTATTTGCCATGCATACAACAGTCGTAAAACCGCCTCTGGCTGCCGCCCTTGCCCCGGTCTCAATATCTTCTTTATAAGTAAAACCAGGATCCCGGAAATGCACATGCACATCCACCAGCCCGGGAGCTACGATCAATCATCAATCACCTGTGCTCCTTCTTCTTCGATATCCGTACCAGTTTTTAAAATACTTGTCTCCCCGATCAGCACATCCATCACCTGATCTGTCCCTGTCACCGGATCAACCACTCTTCCGTTCTTAACTAAAATCATATCGGACCTCCCTGTCTGTTATTTTCCGCGCTTTCCGCTTTCATTATAAAAGAAAATACCAAATCGGTAAAAACCTACCGCAGCCGTCAAAAGCATTCCGATTACAACAACCCAGCCTTCCCTGCTTTCAAACACCCAGGATGCCCTTCCCAGGATCAGTCCGATAAGTACAAGGAACACGATTGCCACCGGAACTGCATAATACAGTCTTCTCAGCAGCTTTCTGCGGGGTTGTCCGATCCCGGTCTCGTATAATTCCGGATGCATCATCGTACACCGGACGCTGGCTACCGGAATTCCCCTGACTGACATATAATTTCGTTCCGCCTGATATTCCACGCCGTCCAGCGTGAACTCCGGGTACATACACTCTTTCGTAATCACGATGTCAAGCTTGTTCTTGTCAGCATATTCAAGCAGCGCAGCCGTAAATTCCCGGGAATTTGTGACCGCGGTATCCGGGATAAATGTAAATATCTTCTCGTGTTCTTCCTTTGCAACCTTCCGGTAATCTTCGATCCATTGGGAGAAAAATCCGCCTGCCTGCTGAGCCTCCATCCGTGCAAGACATTCTTCCACATCCAGCTCATCTTTATCCGGGTTCTGCTTTTTTAACTCGTCACAAAAATGAATTGCCGCGGAAAGCTGCACCGCCTTTTCCTTCAAACGCTTCTGCTGGCTGTCCGCAGCAGCTGCGATTGATTCTGTTCCGTCAAGAATCTTCTTCACGTCACCCAGAGGCATATCCAGCATCCTTAGCATCTTAATCATTTTAATTGCTCTGATATCATCTTCCGTATATTCACGGTATGCGTTCAATGGATTTCTCCGCGGATGAATCAGTCCTTCTTTTTCATAAAACCTGATATTCTGTTTCGATACACCTGTTTCCTGCTCCACTCTGTTAATATTCATCTGATTTTTCATATAGAATTCCTCCTTTTGCCGTAAATATAGAGGATATAGTCAGTAGAAGGTCAAGCGTTTTTCGTAAACTTTTCATTTTTTTGCCTGATTTTCGCTCTATCCCAGCGCCACATCCAGAATCATCATCAGAACGAATCCGACTGCCACACCGATGGTTCCGATGTTCGTGTGCTTTCCTGACTGGGATTCCGGAATCAATTCTTCAACCACAACATAAATCATCGCTCCCGCGGCAAATGCAAGAAGATATGAAAGCACCGGCAGTACCAGCCCGGTCAGCCAAATCGTAATGATTGATGCCGCCGGTTCTACAATACCGGAGGCAGCCCCATATAAAAATGCTTTTTTCTTTGTGAGTCCTTCACTCCGAAGAGGCATGGAGATGATTGCCCCTTCCGGAAAGTTCTGGATCGCAATTCCGATGGACAGTGCAAATGCCCCTGCAAGAGAAATCGTCATATTGCCTGTCAACACCCCGGCAAATGTCACCCCGACCGCCATTCCTTCCGGGATATTATGCAGTGTCACTGCAAGGACAAGCATGGTTGTTTTTTTTAAATTTGCCTTCATGCCTTCCGGCTCATCTTCTGTCAGATGAAGATGAGGTGTCAGTGTATCAAGTAAAAGAAGGAAACCCATCCCAAGCAGAAAACCAATGGCAGGAGCAATCCAACCTGTCTTTCCCTGTGACTCAGCCATTTCTATGGAAGGAATCAAAAGCGACCAGACGGAAGCGGCTGTCATAACCCCCGCCGCAAAGCCGAGCAGAGCTTTCTGAACCCTGGGATTCATTTCCTTTTTCATAAAAAACACCATTGCGGCACCCAATGCCGTGCCGACAAATGGGATCAAAATTCCAATCATGACATTTACATTCATCGCAATTCTCTCCTGTTATAATTTAAAATATACGCTATCTTATCATATGCATTTATCCTACTGTTTCGATCCAGTATTATTCTATCATAGTGTCCCGTAAAATTACAGTTGTATCATGAAAAAGGTCTGTTTTTATTCTTATTTTATTCTTATTTCATCTGTTTTTGCTTTTTTTAGTTGTTACCGGCCGTTCTTTAGTGTATAATAGTTTTTAGCAAATCTGAGGAGCAAAGCTGCTCAAAATATATTTACATAAAGGAGAGATTCGCCATGATAAATTTATTGACCGGACCGAAAGGCAGCGGAAAAACACAACAAATGATCGAACTTGCAAATGAAAAAGTAAAGTCTTCTAACGGTAATATCGTTTTAATCAAAAAAAGCCGTCGTGATACCGCCAGCCTCGACTTTAATGTACGTGCAATCAGTATGGCAGACTACACAGACATAACAACACTTGAAGAATTTGTCGGATTTTTGTACGGCATGGTAGCTGGAAATCACGATATTGAGACCATTTTTATTGACGGCATCCTGAAACAGGCAAACATCACGATGGATAACCTCGGATATTTCATCAACAAACTCGATAAAATTGCCAAAGAAAACAAGATCGAGTTTATCATCAGCATCAGCATCGACAAAAATCAGCTTCCGGAATTAGACGGATGTGAATACGCATTCCTGAACTAGTATAACCTACATTAAATACCTTATTGTTTCGGTGAGGATGCTTTTTCGAGTGTGCAGTTGTAAAAACGCAGGCGTAGCGGGCTACGCTGAGGCTTTTACAACTGTGCAATCGGGAAAGCAGACCAATGAAACATAAGGTTATTTGGTGTGGGTTATACTAGTACATCGTTCGCAAAAATATAGACTGTTGTTCCATTGAATTTTCAATCAGAACAACAGTCTTTTTATAGTTTTATAGCTTGATTTTATTTGATGGATAGTACCGTATTGGATTCCTCTCCTTCTTTATATTCGATAGTGATCTCGTCACCCACATCATAACGGATAATATCTATGAAATCCACAACAGATACATCGAAAATATCTTTGCTTCCGTCAACCATGATATAATAATGGGAATTGCCGTCCACGACGCCCTGTGCAATCTTTGTGATCGTCGATGTGATTATTTCCACCTGCCTTGTATCTGCTTCCACAAGTTTGATTCCGTTTTCATACATCAGATCCGTATATCCACTCTCGCAGGCGCTGACTGTATCCCCGATTGCAACAATCTGATATTTCTGAACATTTACCATTGCATATTTCTTGACCAGCCCCGCATCATCCTTCAAGGCGATAAAATAAGTCGGCTCACCGGAAATATTCAGAAGCAGCGGGAACGTCGCCACATAATGCAGGTTCTGCACCTGCCCTTCCGCTGAGGACATGGCGGAAGACTCGGTCGCACCCTCAATTTTATAAAACCTGGTTTCCATTGTGCGCTGGTTCATCAGTACAAAACCAACGTTTGACTGGTCACCGCTGACAGATGTCACGCCCGTGTATACCCACACATCATCGTCAATCGCAAGATAATTATATCCGTTGGTCGTTATCAGACAGTCTTTCTGCCCCAGGACGCTGTTCAGAAACCCATGCTTCAGTGTTCCATAATAATCATAAAGTTCGATCAGAAGATCAGCAGAATACGCACGGTCAATCCACTGCGGAACATCATCTATTGCATAATCTTCTGTCTCTCCCGTAATCGCATTACATAAAACCACTCTGCCGACAGTCACTCCGCCGAACAGTCCGATATTATATTTTCTCACCGGGCAAATCCAGTATGGCACGCCGTCTTCATCCACCTCAAAACTGAGTTCATTAAAAATATAGGTCGGATAGCGGAAACGCAGATGTCGGTATATATTCCTGTTAAAATGATCGCTTGTCGTATATTTCATCGGCTCTGAAAGCTTCACAAGCTCTGTATTCTGAGTCGCCATGTCTATTTTGACATATGCCGGGATTCCCGCACTCTGGTTTGTAAACCATTTGATCAGATTTGCATACCGGAGCGGAGATACACGCACCGGACGGTCCTGATAATTAATCTGACTGTACAGCTCATCCACTTCAAACTGGGAAACCATATCTACCATACTTCCCATTTTCCTGTTTCCGAGAATCGTAGCAGAATCCCTGTCCAGAAGCGGAATCTGGTCAAATGATAATTCCTCTATGTCAGTTGTAAACTCACCGTCGCTTACATTCAAAAGCTGCTGATATTTTTTTGCATTGACGATCGGCGAAGATAATAACGTTCCTACAAGAAATACGACTACTACGATACCTAAAAGTCCCAGGATGACTTTTATCCCAAACAGGGACTTTTCCTTTCTCCATCTCCTCAGTTCTGATCCGGTCGGTTTCTTCTTGATCAAATACAAGAATGCGGCTGCGATCAGCAAAACGATCAGGAGCATCCAGAGCCCCTGGGAGTGAATGTTGATTGCCGGGAGCGTTATATAATATACTGCACCTACAAACAGCAGGAAGCACACAACACCTATCAGTTTCCATTTTATTTTCTTCATTTAGAACCTCCTTCTCCATAAACCTGGTGAAAACAACAGCAGATACGGGAATATCTCCAGTCTTCCCAAGAGCATATCCATACAGAATACCAGCTTGGACAGCCATGAAAATTTATAAAAATTCTCCACCGGACCAACCAGCGATATTCCCGGGCCGACATTATTCAATGTTGTCAGAACAGCACTGAAATTAGTCGAAAAATCAAAATTATTCAGTGACACAACCAGAATGGATGCCATCATGATCAGAATATAACAAATAAAATAGACATATACACTCCGCATGACATCCGATCCGACACGCTTGCCGTTTACCTTAACAATCGTGACTGCCTTAGGGTGAAGCAGCTTCTTAACCTCCTGTTTAATACTTTTTAGAAGGATCAGAAACCGCGATACCTTAATTCCTCCACCTGTGGATCCCGCACAGGCGCCGATCACCATAATGGAAAGCAGAATCGTTTTGGAGAATTCCGGCCATAAATTAAAATCTGCAGTGCAGAAGCCTGTAGTAGTGATGATGGATGCCACCTGGAAGGACGCATACCGAAATGCAGTAAGCAGGCTGCCGTAAATGCCGGAAATGTTGACGGTAATCGCTATGACTGCCGCCGCAATAATCCCAAAGTATCCCTTTAATTCCTCATTCTTCACCACATCTTTCCACTGTTTCAGCTTCAGCAGGAAATACAGGTTGAAATTGACACCGAACAGTATCATAAATACTGTGATCACACCATCAATATAGGCACTGTTATAATATGCTACGCTTGCATTACGGTTGGAAAACCCTCCTGTTCCGGCCGTACTGAATGAATGAAGCAGTGCATCATACAGGTTCATTCCGCCCAACATCAGAAAAACAACTTCCGCGGCAGTCAGGATCAGGTACATTGTGTATAAGATTTTTGCCGTCCCCCTGGCCTTCGGAACAAGCTTATCCGCCTCCGGTCCCGGAACCTCAGCGCGCATCAGATGCATGGAATTCTCATCATCCAGAGAGGTCAGTACCATAACAAATACCAGAACGCCCATGCCTCCGATCCAATGGGTAAGGCTTCGCCAGAATGCCATTCCTTTCGGAAGTGACTCGATATTTGTCAGGATAGTTGAACCGGTAGTAGTAAAGCCGGATACCGTCTCAAAAAAAGCATCTATATAATTCGGTATACTCCCGGACAGGAAAAATGGCAGGGCGCCGAACAAAGACCACAGCACCCACGCAGAACCTACGATTACAAGTCCCTCTTTTGCATAAATCACTTTATTTTCCGGAACTTTTCTTCCTAAAAGCAGATAAATCAGTGCGAGGACCGCACCGACTATCAGGAAATAAATCCCGCTTTTTTCATGATACATAAATGCCACTATCGCCGGAATGAGCAGAACGGCCCCCTCCACGCCAAGCATTTTTGCAATGATATATACTGTCATTTTCTTATTCATATCCGCACCTACAGCAAAATATCCTCAATATCCTGAATCTGTTTTTCCATTGTAACAACTATCACATTATCTCCTGCCCGTATGCAGTCATTTCCATTCGGAATAATGATATTCTGCCCGCGTGCAATGCATGCGATCAGGTTATTGGATTTTAACGACAGGTCTTTTAATGGAATGTCTGTATATCTTGTTTTTGCTTTCACGATAAATTCCAGAGCCTCCACCCTGCCGTCAATCAGTTGATACATCGTTTCTACATTCGCGCTGCCCTGTGAGTTTCTTCTTGCCCGGACATAACTCAGAATCGCATCTGCAGTGGCCGATTTTGCCGAAACAATGCTGTCAAGCCCGAAATCCTCAATCATCCGGGCACGTCCTTCCTCATTGACCTTCACGATAATCTTGGATACTCCCTGTCCTTTTGCGAACAGGGAAGAAATAATATTTTCTTCATCCATTCCTGTCAGTGCAATAAATGCATCCGCATCCCGGATGCCTTCTTCCAGAAGGAGATCATGGTCTGAGACATCACCGTTGATAATGATTGCATCGGGCAGAAGCTCGCACAGATTCTCACATTTCTCACGGTCGATCTCTATAATCTTAACCACCATTCCCATTCTGCAGAGTTTGGCTGCCAGATAATAGCTTACGCGGCCTCCCCCACAGATAATGACTTTTTTAATCTTTGTCTTTTTCAGTCCGACCAGCTTTACATACTCGCTGATCTGCTGATGTGATGCTGTTATATGTAATTTATCCCCCGACCGTATCACATAATCCCCGGACGGAATCATCACTTCCCCGCCTCGTTCCACGGCACAGACCAGTAATTTGATCTGATGACGGACATACATTTCAGCCAGCGTCATGCCGACCAGCGGGCTTTTATCGGTGATAAGAAATTCCACCAGCTCTACCCGCCCCTTCACAAAAGTTTCCACTTTACTCGCATCCGGCACAAGCAGAAGCCGTGAAATCTCCTGTGCGACTGTAAACTCCGGATTAACCGCCATACTTAGCCTGAGATCCTCTTTCAAAAATCCGATTTGTTTATAATAGATCGGATTACGGACTCTCGCGATCGTATGCCTTGCGCCGAGCCTTCTTGCAATCAGGCAGGTCAGCATATTGCACTCATCCGTAGACGTACAGGCAATAACCAGATCTGCCTCCGGCACACCTGCGCTTCTCTGGATTTCAACGCTGCCTCCCTCTCCAGCGATGCAATTGATATCCATGCGGTTCATCGCATCCTGAAGCTTTCTCTCATTTTTATCGATCATCATGACATCGTATTTTTCTGCCGAGAGCTGTTTGGCAAGTTTAATCCCCACTTTTCCCGCTCCGATAATCACTATCTTCATCTTCATTCCCTCAATTTTGCTTCTCATACGTTTTTCTTTCCATAACGCATATCTGTAAAACAGACTTGCGACATATCTGAAGGATATGCCGCACGCTTTTCTTTTTTCTTGTGGGCGAAAGCTGCCTGCAGCTTTTCAGGAAAGATTTTGCCTTCTTTAACAGCAGAATGATTATACCACTTTTGCCTCGAAAGTACAATGACTAACAATTGGAAGTGAAAATAATCCCCGCCAAAAAAAGGCGGGGATCTCATCTCTTCTTAAATCTTTTGGTTTGAATCTATGTTATTGGTTCTGTATATGATTACTTAGTGACATTATTGCCGGCTGACATATTACTCTTCTCCGGCTCTTGCCTCAATCTCTTTCTGCTGTACATCGGAAGGAGCCTGCTCATATCTTGCAAACTGATATTCATATGAGCCTCTTCCTCCGGTCATTGAGCGGAGAACGGTACAGTAACCGAACAGCCCTGTCATCGGGATATCTGCCTCAATCACCTGCTTTCCGCCTGCAATCGGATTCATGCCGAGCACGCGTCCTCTTCTCTTGTTCAAATCACCCATAACATCTCCGGTATAGCTGTCCGGAACAGTAACTTTCAGCGATGCGATTGGTTCCAGAAGAACCGGGCTTGCTTCCATGAAGCCCTTTTTGAATGCCTGGATCGTCGCTGTCTTAAATGCCATCTCAGAAGAGTCTACCGGATGATAGGATCCGTCATACAATGTTGCTTTCACGCCAACCACCGGATATCCTGCCAAAGGTCCTTTTACAACAGATTCCTGAAGTCCCTTTTCCACTGCCGGGAAGTAATTCTTCGGAACAGCGCCCCCTACGACTTCTTCTTCAAATACGAACGGAGTCTCCAGATCACCTGACGGCTCAAAGCGCATCTTAACATGTCCGTACTGTCCATGTCCGCCGGACTGTTTCTTATACTTGCTGTCCACATCAGATTTCTTACGGATTGTCTCACGGAAAGCTACTTTCGGAGTCTGAAGCAGAATCTCAACTTTATATCTTGCTGCCAGTTTGCTTGCTGTAATTTCCAGATGCTGGTCGCCCATACCATAAAGCAGAGACTGACGGTTTTCACTGTCATTGACAGCTTTCAGGGTAACATCCTCCGCCATCATCCTTGCAAGTGCCTGAGAAACCTTATCTTCATCACCTTTATTCTTCACAGCATACTTCATATATGTATACGGCTGTGAATACTCTGTCTTTGAGAACAGAATCGGCGTTGCCTTCGTTGAAAGCGTATCCCCGGTATTTGTATTTGTAAGCTTGGCAATCGCTCCGATATCTCCGGCAAACAGTTCAGATACTTCCGAAGGCTTGTTGCCGCACATGATGTACAGCTTGCCCGGCTTTTCTTCCGCGTCCGTTCCCGGATTGTAAAGGACATCATCGCCTTTCAGCACACCGGAGCATACTTTGATAAATGAATATTTTCCGATAAACGGGTCAACCATTGTCTTAAATACGTATGCTGTCTTCGCCTTAGAGAACTGATAATCCGCCTCGTAAATAGCATTCGTCCTGCGGTTGATTCCGGCACACGTCCTCTTGTCCGGACTCGGGAAGAAACGAACGATGTCAGAAAGCAGGTTTGCAACACCCTGAACCTGTGTGTTAGAGCCCATTGCCACCGGGACGATCGCTCCTTCCATAACTTCTGTACGCATTGCCGCACGGATCTCTTCGATAGAGAATTCATCACCGTTGAAATAACGCTCCATGAATTCTTCGCTTGTCTCAGCGACTGCTTCCATCAGTGATTCTCTCAGAATTGCAAGGTTCTCTTTACAATATTCCGGGATCTCACATTCTTCTCTCTGTCCGATTCCTGTATATCTTCTTCCTGCATTTTTAATAACGTTGATATATCCGACCAGTTTTTCATTCTCACGGATCGGCTGGAAATGCGGTGCGATCTTCTTGCCGTAACGATCTGTAAGGTCTGCAACCACCTGACGGAAACTTGCGTCATCCAGATCCATCTCTGTTACATATACCATACGCGGCAGATCGTACTTATCGCACAGCTCCCATGCTCTCTCCGTACCTACCTGCACACCTTCTTTTCCTGATACAACGATTACCGCCGCATCGGCTGCACTGACTGCTTCTTCAACTTCACCGACGAAATCAAAATATCCCGGTGTATCAAGAATATTGATTTTGGCCTTCTCCCATTCAATCGGGATAATACTTGTTCCGATTGAAAATCCGCGTTTCTGTTCCTCCTTATCAAAATCGCTGACCGTATTGGAATCTGAAATCTTACCCATACGGCTGATGGCTCCTGATACATACAGCATAGCCTCTGCAAGGCTTGTCTTTCCGCTGCCTCCGTGTCCGAGCAATACAACGTTCCTAATCTCATCTGTTCTGTAAACTTTCATTAATTGCGGCCTCCTTGTAAGTCTTATTATACGCACGGGCATTATCGTTCACTCCCATACGCACTATAGTTAATATTGTACTAAAAAACTTCTGTTTTTACAACTATTTTATTGTTTTTTCACAACATATTATTGGATGTTGATATTAAATCGAATTATAAGCTGGAATCTCCCGATTTCCTTTACTTTTCCGGTCTAAAGTGTTAAAATATATTGTTGTGCGTATCGGAAAAGCTGTTTTTCCAACGATTCAACTAATAAAAATCCCGGCATATCAGGAGGAAGATAATGATTATGAAAAAAATTGGATTCATAGGGCTTGGCCTCATCGGGGGATCTATTGCAAAAGCTGTCCGCCAGTATTACCCGGATTATGAAATCCTGGCATTTGATATTAATAAAGAAACTCTTGCGCTGGCAGTACAGGACGGTACGATCCACATATCCTGTTCTTCCATCGACGATAATTTCCGGGACTGCTCATACATTTTTCTGTGTACCCCGGTTGCATACAATTCAGCTTACCTTTCACAGTTGAAGCCTTATTTACATCCGGACTGCATTCTGACCGATGTGGGAAGTGTAAAAACCGCCATTCACGAGGAAGTGACAGCACTGGGGCTGGAAGAATATTTTATCGGCGGACATCCGATGGCCGGTTCGGAGAAAAGCGGATTCGCAAACGCAAAGGCACATTTAATAGAAAATGCATATTATATCCTGACACCATCTGAAAAAGTTTCACAGGAAAAACTCGAGACTTACCGTGCTTTCGCTGAATCGCTCAAGGCTCTGCCTATCATCCTTGATTACCGCCAGCATGATTATATCACAGGCACTATCAGCCACCTTCCTCACATTATCGCCGCAAGCCTGGTAAATTTTGTTCGTACAACAGATACAAAGGATGAGCTGATGAAATATCTGGCGGCAGGTGGGTTTAAAGATATCACAAGAATTGCATCCTCATCCCCGGTTATGTGGCAGCAGATTTGTCTGAAAAATAAAGACAATATATCCCGGATTCTGGAAAATTATATCGGGATGCTGGAAAAAGCAAAAAATGCCGTTGACCGAAGTGATGAGAAAGAGCTGTATTCCCTTTTTGAGACATCCAGAGATTACCGTGATTCCATGCCTGACAGCTCCGCAGGCCCGATTAAAAAACGATATTCCGTGTACTGCGATATTATTGATGAAAATGGTGCAATATCAATTATTTCTACCATTCTTGCGGCAAACCAGGTCAGTATTAAAAATATCGGTATCATCCACAATCGTGAATTTGAAGAGGGAGCACTTCATATTGAATTTCACGATGAGAATTCAGCAAAAAAAGCTGCCGCACTTTTAAAGAAATATCGCTATATTGTATATGAAGTATAAAGCGGCGGGCATTCCGGCTAATATCCGGGCGGATATGCCGTGAGATCACTATTTTGAAATTATACATACTTACAGGAAGAAGAGGATTTAAATAAATGATAGAATTGACCAGTATTACAGGACTGCGCGGGAAAGTTGAGATTCCCGGCGATAAATCTATATCTCACAGATGCATTATGTTAGGCTCCATTGCAGACGGGACGACTGAGGTGCACAATTTTCTGCAGGGTGCGGACTGCCGTGCCACGATAGACTGTTTTCGGAAACTTGGCATTGAAATTGAAAATAACGGTTCTTCCGTCGTTGTGCATGGAAAGGGAATACACGGGCTGAATGCTCCTTCCGAGATTCTGGATGTAGGGAACAGCGGCACAACTACCCGGCTGATTTCAGGAATTCTGGCCGGCCAGCCTTTTGACTCCAAGTTGTCAGGCGACGCCTCTTTAAATTCCCGCCCGATGCGGCGGATCATCGAGCCTTTGACACGGATGGGAGCAAATATAAGCAGCATTTTACGGAACGGATGCGCCCCTTTATACATTTCACCCGGGAAATTAACAGGTATCCATTATGATTCACCCGTGGCATCCGCACAGGTAAAATCCTGTATACTGCTTGCGGGGCTTTACGCAGAAGGTGAAACTTCCGTCACAGAACCGAGCCTGTCCCGGAATCACACAGAACTGATGCTAAAAGAATTCGGTGCAGACCTTCATTCCATGCATGAACTGGACAGCACGAAAGCAACTGTTACAATACGTCCGTGCCAGGAGCTGTACGGGCAGAAAATTACCGTGCCGGGTGATATTTCCTCAGCGGCATACTTTATTGCCGCAGGACTGCTGGTGCCGGATTCTGAAATTGTGATCCGGAATACCGGTATCAACCCGACCCGTGCCGGAATCCTGAAAGTATGTGAGGATATGGGCGCGGATATTACTTTGCTGAAACAGCGTATTGAAGGGGGCGAACCGATTGCCGATATCCTGGTACGCACAAGCAGGCTTCAAGGAACTACGGTTGAGGGAGATATAATTCCAACGCTTATTGACGAAATCCCGATTATTGCTGTTATGGCAGCTATGGCAGAAGGCACGACGGTTATCAAGGATGCAGCCGAACTGAAAGTAAAAGAGACTAACCGTATCGAAACGGTCGTAGATAATTTAAAAGCAATGGGATGTGACATCACAGCTACCGATGACGGAATGATCATCCACGGCGGAAAAGGGCTGCACGGCGCGACCATCCATACGCTTCTGGATCACCGCATCGCCATGGCATTCAGTATTGCCGCACTTGTGGCGGACGGAACGACAAAGATTCTTGACAGCCACTGTGTAGATATATCCTACCCGACATTTTATGATACCTTTGAAGGGCTGTTATAGTACTTTTTCATACATGATTAACCTTACACCGTGTGTGTCAGCCGGACGGCACACACGGTGTATTTTGTTAAGCGTTCAACACATCCGACTTACTTTCCCATTCAATTATTACTTCGCTTCCTCCAACATCTCCCGCACCGTCTTTCCGTACACAGGATGCCTCTTATACGGTGCAATATCGTGAAGCGGCTTCAGCACGAAGGTTCTCTTATGCATCTCAACATGCGGAATACACAGCTCCTCTGTCTGCATCACAAGGTCATCATAGAAAATTATATCCAGATCCAGCGTGCGCGGTCCCCAGTACACGATACGCTCACGCCCCGCCTGCTGTTCGATCATATGAAGCATCTCCAGAAGTTCCGTCGGGCTTAATAATGTACGAAGTTCCAGGCATCCGTTCAGGAAATCGTCCTGCTCTGCCATGCCATAGGGCGGAGTAATATAAAATTTAGAAATTTTTTTCACTTTGCTCATCGGAAGCGATCCTATTTTTTCTGCTGCATATTTTAAATATGCAAGCTTGTCACCCATATTCGATCCCAGAGCAATATAAGCAGTGTGCCACTGCCGCTCGATTTCCACGGAAACCGATTCAAGCGGCAGCCCGATGGGAGCCCAGGGTTTCTTTACCTCAATCTGTACTTTTTCCAGATGTGGCGTATGCAAAAGCAATTCTTCCGCAAGCCCTTCCGCCGCCCGTTCAATCAGCCTGAAGGTATGTTCCTTCATATAAGTATCAATAAACTGACTGACTTCACCATAGTGGATCGATGCAGCCAGGTCATCCGTCATTCCCGCTTTTCTTGTATCGGTATACAGTACGGCGGAAACCAGAAACTTCTGCCCCAACTTATTCTCTTCCGGAAAGACACCGTGCTTTGCAAATACTTCCAGATTTTCAATTTTAATTTTATCCATCGCCATTCCCTCTGTATACTTATAAACTATGTTCCCGCAAAATTGCTTCGGTCATTTTTATCGCACGGTAATTTGCTTTTACATCATGCACACGGACAAAGGAACATCCGCTCATGATACCTGTCACGGTCGTGACCAATGTTCCTTCCTCTCGCTGGTCTGAAGGAAGATCCAAAGTCAGCCCGATGACAGATTTCCGGGAAGTTCCCAAAAGTACCGGATACCCAAGACTCTGCAGGGAAGAAAGATTCTTTAGCATTTCAAGATTCATCTCATAGGTTTTTCCAAATCCGATTCCCGGATCCAGCATAATATGCTCATCCGGAATTCCTGCCTCTTTCGCAAGCCGTACCGTTTCCTCCAGGTCAATCAGGACCTCCGGAAGGAAATGGGAATACTCCGCCTTTTCCCTGTTATGCATAAGACAGCATGCCACGTCATACTCTGCAATCACGCCCGCCATATTCTCATCATACTTCAATCCCCAGATATCATTTACGAGATCGGCGCCTGCATCGAGGGCAGCCCTTGCGACCCTGCTTTTATAAGTATCGATTGAAACAGGAACATCAAATCTCTCTTTTAGTCTTTTAATCACCGGGACGACACGCGCAATTTCTTCTTCTTCCGTGATCTGCACATGCCCCGGACGAGTTGATTCCCCTCCCACATCCAGAATATCTGCCCCGTCAAGAATCATTTCTTCTGCATGCTTTTCTGCAGCATCAAGTGTATCATAGCGCCCGCCGTCCGAAAAGGAATCCGGGGTCACGTTCAGGATTCCCATAATGTATGTCCGGTGTTCTGTGTCAAATGTTTTTCCGCCTATTTCCATCATATTTCAATCTCCAAATTCTTTTTTTCTTCGCTCCAGTCACATTCCGGCTTCGCCTCACATGCAAAACACTGTCTCGATTTCTTATCGCTGATATAAAGCAGCCTTTCCAGTACAGCCATGTTATCGTGTATCTGCCGGTGTCCCCGGATTGCTTTTAAAATTTCCTGCTTTGCCTCCGAAGAAAAAGCAGGCTGCGGCAAATCATCCAATATTTTTTCTGCTATCTCTGCTGAGGCCAGTTCATGTGGAATATCTTCCACATACTGCCTGTATTTCCCGATGTCATGAAGCAAAGCCGCCGCATAGATGACTTCTTTTCGGATTCCAAGTTTCTGCTCCAGATTCAGGATATAGGCAATCCGGGCAACATCCAGAAGATGCTCCATCTGGTGACGGCAGAACTTCCTGCCTCTCTCTGCTTCTTTTAGCTTATCATAGTATTCCTGAAAAAGAGGATGTTTTCTTATTTCTGCTAATATTTCCATAATCATTTCACCATCCGGAAAAAAGTATCTTCCAGCTCCTTATTCTCCAGGAATTCTCCTCTCTTAACGATCGTGACGGTCTGGCTGCCCGGCTTTTTGATTCCCCTCATTGTCATGCACATATGCTCTGCTTCGACCATAACCATAGCGCCCTTCGGCTGCAGATATTCCATAAGTGCATCTGCAATTTCCACAGTAAATCGTTCCTGAAGCTGAAGCCTTCTTGCAAAAACTTCGACGGTTCTTGCCAGCTTGCTCAACCCTGCCACCTTTCCGTCAGGGATGTAGGCAATATGCACTTTCCCGTAAAACGGAAGCAGATGATGTTCGCATAAAGAATAAAATGTAATATCTTTCTCCACAACCATTTCATTATTTTCCACATGAAAGGTCTTCTGAAGATGTTCCGACGCATCCTCATTTATGCCGGCACAAAGCTCCTCGTACATCCTTGCGATTCTGTCCGGTGTCTCAAGAAGCCCTTCCCTTTGGGGATCTTCTCCGATTCCCTCCAGCAGCAGCCGGACTGCCTGCCGTATCTTTCCCTGATCTGCCATTTTAACTACCTCGTATCTTTCTTTCCCATCACCGGTTTTTTCTCCGGTTTCTTCAACTATTCCCTTCATATATTCTTTCATCGGTTTATATTATATCGTTCAATGATTCTTACCGTTTTTTATTATATCATTCAACGATTCCTTCATCGGTTATCAGCCAGTTTTCTTACCTGTTCCATCACCGCTCCCAGATAAGACAGTGAGCCGAAAGCCAGAATCACCGTATCATCTCCTGCCATCTTCCACGCCTTCTCCACCGCAAGTGCGATATCGCCGACAGCCTCGGCTTTCGTGTATTTCTGTGCCTCTTCCTTTAGAATCTCCGCATCCAGTGTCCTGCCCCGGTTCGGCAGATTCACCGTAAATATCTGATCAGCAGAGGACGCCATGATTGATGTGATTTTCTGATATTCTTTATCTTTGAATACACCGAAGATATAAATCTTTTTCTTATCCGGAAAATACTCTTCCACGCATTCCCGCAGCAGTTTTGCAGCATCCTCGTTATGGGCACCGTCCACAAAAAACAGCGGGTGTTCACTTAAACAGGTAAACCTCCCCGGCCAGTCAGCCTTTTCCATCCCTCTTCGCAGTACAGCTTCTGAAATGTCAAGACGATTTTTCTCCTTCAATGCCGCAATTGCCTCCAGGGCCGTCGCTGCATTCTGTATCTGATAAGATCCTGCCAGCGATATCCTGAGATTTTTCCATTCTTTATAAGAAATAGTCTGTCCCCGGAAATCCCGTTCCTCACAAACTGCCTCATCCGACTGTGCAAATGTCACCGGACATCCCATTTCTTTCGCCCTGTCTGCAATCACCTGCTCCGCTTCCGGCATCTGCCCCGCCGAAACGACAGCACATCCCGGCTTTATTATCCCGGCTTTATTCTCTATAATTTCTGTCAGCGTATGCCCTAAAAATCCCATATGGTCATAGCTTACTGAAGAAAATACCGCCAGCTCTGTTGTCCGGATAATATTAGTGGCATCTCCCTTTCCGCCCATCCCAGCTTCCAGGAGCACATAATCACAATGCTTGTTTTTAAAATACAAAAAAGCTATTGCGGTTTCCATCTCAAAAACGGTAGGACAAGCCTTCCCGTCCGTCTCCATACGCACAACAGCTTTCTGAACTTCTTCAACTAATTCTGCAAACTCCGTCTCCCGTATACACTCCCCGTCAATCTGGATTTTTTCCAGATAAGAAATGACAGACGGGGAAATGTATCTTCCTGTTCTGAAGCCTGCCTCCTTCAGCACCGTTGAAATGTACGCAAGCACAGAACCTTTGCCATTCGTCCCTGCAATATGGATGAATTTTAAATCCTCCTGCGGATTACCAAGCTCCTCCAGCAGATTACGAATTGTATCCAAGCCAAGTACACTTCCGTATTTCGACACTTCGTCCAAATATACCCTTGCTTCTCTATAGGTCACTTTTCAGATTTCCTTTCCTTAATGCCGGGCAGCAGCCTCTTCCGGCCGTCGCCCTGATTTTCAGGGAATGCCCTGTGCAGATTGCTCGCGCACCTTTCACTTTTGCAGTTCATGCCGGCATTCCTGTTTTGCTTTCAGTTCATCATAACACCTTCTCCAATCTACGACAAGCATTAATTTTCAGCAGCTTAATAACACCGAATGTGCATGTGGGTGGCGGTTTGGGTGTGAACAGTAACAATGACAGGCATCAGACATCGGTTAATTAGCAGAAGCACATTGACAAACCGATCTCTACATGGTACTGTAAGTGTATTAGTACAGATAATACACTTACAGTTTTTATGGGGGTTTCCAATGATTACCATTGATTATCAGAATACCGCTCCTATCTATGAACAGATTGTGGAAAAATTCCAGATGCTGATCATCAAGGGAATTCTTCCGCCGGGCAGCAAGATGCCCTCAGTCCGCTCCCTCGCCGTACAGTTATCCATCAATCCCAATACCATCCAGAAAGCCTATGCCGTGCTGGAACATCAGGGATATGTTTTTTCTATTAAGGGGCGGGGAAGTTTCGTAGCTGATACGGAAAATTTTTTGATACAGAAACGTAATTCCTGTATGAGAGATCTTGAAGAAAAGCTCAGGCAGGCAAAAGAACTCGGCATAACCGAAGATACAGTACACGAACTGACCGCACAGACATTTTCAGCTGCCGCTTCCGGCACTGGAAATGGCAAGAAAAATACAGGGGAGAAGCTTTATGATTGAATTAAATCAGGTAACAAAAACATTTTATAATTTTACTGCCATCCGTCAGCTGACAGCTGTCATCCGTGATGGCATGATTTTTGGACTTGTCGGCAGCAACGGTGCAGGAAAAAGCACAATGCTGCGCCTGATGGCAGGCATTCTCAGACCGGACGAAGGCACTGTCACCCTTGACGGCGATATTATTTTTGAACAGCCGGAAGTGAAACAGAATATTTGTTTTCTGTCCGATACGATCAGTTTTTTTCCAAATGCAACGGCAGCCTCCATGTGCCACTATTATAGTCTTATGTATCCCGCTTTCGATACTGAAGCTTTTCATGGGTTGGCGGCAAAATTTAAAATTCCTATGCAAAAAAAACTCCAGACTTTTTCAAAAGGGCAGAAAAAGCAGGTTTCTATCCTTCTCGGTATCTGTACCGGGACAAAATACCTGCTCTGTGACGAAACATTCGACGGACTTGACCCGGTAATGAGGCAGGCAGTCAAAAGCCTGTTTGCCTCTGAACTTCTAAAGCGTGATTTCACTCCGGTCGTCGCCTCACACAATCTGCGGGAACTGGAAGACATCTGCGACTGCGTAGGACTGATCCACGAAGGTAAACTTTTATTTACGAAAGACCTTGATCAGATGAAATGTAATATTAACAAAATTCACTGTGTTATTTCAGACCCGTCAAAGGAAGAGCATCTTCTGCGGAGCCTCTCTGTGCTGCAGTATGAAAAAAGCGGTTCTCTCCTGACGATTACGGCCAGAGGTCCGCGGGAGGAAATTCTGAAATGCGCTATGGGACACGACCCGGTATTTGCGGAAGTATTACCGCTGTCCCTGGAAGAAATTTTTATCAGTGAAACGGAGGCGGCAGGTTATGACATCAAAAATCTTATTCAATAAACTAATAAAGGAAAACATACAGCAAAGGAGCTGGCTTGTGGCCCTGTCGTTTATATTACTGTTTCTCGGGCAGACTGTCCGTGCCATGATCCGTATGGAAAATGTTTTTTCCGGCGGAATTACAGATGAAATTCTTAATATCCTGCAAAAAGATTTTCCGGGCATGATTAACGGAAACAGCATCGGAATTCTTTCCCTGGTCATCCCTCTTCTGGGAGTTATGACAGCAGTCACTGGACTGACCTACCTGCATGCGACGGAAAAAACTGATTTTTTCCACGGGCTTCCGTTGTCACGCACGCAGTTATTCTCTGTAAGCTATATCGGCGGCATAACCATTTTTGTCTTGCCCTATACTATTACTACCGTATGCACATTGCTCGCAGGCTCATTTTTCAAGCTGCTGACTTCCCGGGTTCTTCTGGACTGTACTCTTGCCTACCTCAGCGGCATCCTCGGATTTTTACTGTTCTACCATGTCGCACTGCTCGGAATGATGCTGGCCGGAAAAACAGTGCCAGGTCTGCTTATGACGGTCGTTATTGCGATATACGGCACTTTAATCAACACAATGATTCCGGCTCTTGCGCAACTGTTCTTTGACACATGGAACGGCAGCTCCTCTTCACAGCTTGACAGTCTGCTCAGGTACAGCTCTCCCGCGGCCCTTTATGCTTCCATCATTTCTGATGCCGCTGACGGGAAATTTGCAATATCGCTTAATGTAGTTATTCTGCTGTTTCTGGCAGCATCGGCACTGCTGATACTCTTTATTTACCGACGCCGTCCTTCGGAAGCCGCAGGACAGGCTTTGGCATTTCCGAAAATGGCACCGTACATAAAAATATTGATTACCATTCCTGTTTCTCTGTATGGGGGATTATTTGTTAATCTGTATAACAGCTCCGATAAAAAATGGGTGATTTTTTTCAGCATTCTGACTGCGGTACTTCTATGCGGCGTTATTGAATTTATTTACTATCCGGATCTGAAAATGATATTTTCAGGTAAAGTTTCCTCCCTGATTTCTATTTTCAGTGTCATCGGAATTATCTGCATCCTGCAGTTTGATCTTGCCGGATACGATACATGGATTCCGCGAGAGTCAGATGTAGAAAGTATCTCCTTGTATGCGATTCCGTTCGGAGAGTATTTCAGTTATCCGCCTGAAGAGTGCAGCGGCATGTCCAAGACACCGGATCCGTTGTTTGACAAAGAAGGGGAAATCACAGATTTTATGCCTTTGTACCAACTGGCAGAAGAAGGAATCAAGAATGCCGAAATCGGAATTTCACAGAATACTATTTATTCCGATATATATGAAGAAGAGGACTATATAGAACTGCAAATCCGCTATAAACTCAAAAACGGGCATGACCGTCTGCGCGTTTATGCCGTCAGGCGTGACAGTGCGCTGGAGGCATTATCCGTACTCTGTGAAAATGATGCCTACCGGAAATATCTCTTTCCGGCATTCTATCTTAATGAAGATACGGTGCAGAAAGTGTCTATGACCGACATTTACGAATTTCCGGCCGTGCTTTCCCTTTCTGATGAAGAAATGGCCGGCCTCATTAAGGCATACCGAAAAGACGTACTTTCTGTTTCGATCAAAGAACTGCAGGAAAAATCTCCCGTTGGCGAACTGACATTTGAATTTCCGTCGGTTTTAGACTATACGGAATATGGAATAACATCACCTTCCACAAAATCAGGATTCTATGAACAGTCAGCCGTTGATTACACTACATCCATAGGGGTTTCCTGTTTCTTTGTGTACGACAGCTGCAAGAATACTCTGGAATTTCTGGAAGATCTCGGTTATACCTTCCGGACACAGATACAGCCGGAGGATGTCACACAGATGACACTGATCACCGGTCAGGAATACCGTGAAGACCAGATGGTTGCCATTAATGATCCTGAAGAAATGAAAGAAATTCTCTCCCGAATCTCCTATTCATCCTGCGGCATCCTCGGCAGCCGCCACGTGAGCGAATACTCGGTGGAAATTACTTTATCGGGAGAAAACTACCCGAACAATTATCCACTGCCGTAGAATAACTACTAAGGATTTTTTTTCATATGCTTGGCAACAGAGACGAGATACGCTTTGCGAATCTCGCTCTGATCAGCGATCGTCAAATGTCCATTCGTGCAAGCACGATGTCCTTTTTCCTCATCGCCATGATAAAATCCGCCCTTGTGCTGCATCATCGTTTCAATGTAAAACGATGATACTGCGTCAGGGGCGGATATTATATTACTGAACGTCTATTATTGAGTCACAGTCTCACATCTATGACAGATGCATCAGTCATAATACTCCACACGGACTTTCTTTCCCATTTTTTCTGCGACATCTTTTAGCTGCCCGACAAGATTCTGGCGCATGCTGATTTCAAAGGTCAGCTCCGGGTCCTGATATGCTTCATTCATCGCATTTCCCACAAACATGTTTAGCTCGGTACACTCTTCAATGATTAATTTGGCCAGACGGGATGCTCCGTTATTAGCATCCAGCTCATCAAAAAATTCTGCATTGAACTCATCATTCAGATACTGCTTCAAAAGCTTCAGTGCCCTTCCAAGGGTAATCACGCCCTCCGTAACCAGATCAAGTCCTTCGATAGATGCCATCGGAGGAATCCCCCCATTTGCAGTGTCCATCCTGGTAATTACATCTTTGTGCAGATAACGTGCCGCAATATTGGCGCTGGTTCCTCCGGACACCACTTTCTTTCCTTCTGCCTGCATAAAATCATGCATCAGCTTGTCGTCATTTTGCTTGTCCTTCGGCGGTCCGGTAAAAATATTTATCACTTTACGCTCAATCACCCTTGCTACTGCAACGGTGGTATCATCTCCGGGTTTCTGGATATACAGATCGTCACATGCCTCGCTCAGCATTGACGCAAGCCGTGAAGCTGACAGCGTTTTTTTCGTACAGGCAAGCGTATATTCCGCCATCGCCTCCCAAGTCCATCCCTGCAGATTCAGGATTTCCCCTGCACCTGCGTAAATGACACCATCGCTCATCAGAACAAAGCAGTCATTTTTCTGTACACGAAAACGATATTCATGGATTTTCTTTCCTTCAACTTCCCTGACTGTATACGGATATTTCACGATTTTTTTATCCCTGATAAATACACAGTCAGGATTGTCATATTCGACAAGATATGCCTCTCCGCTGTGGAAAATCTGAAGAATACTAAAGGTTGCATATGCCACCTTCCTCACCTGACAGATAGGCAGTGTTTTCGCCACTGTTTCTACACAGGCTTCAATCCCGGCGCCTTCATAAAGCATCGTCCCGAGAATTTTTGAGGTCAAGGTTGCCAGAATATTAGCTTTCACTCCGCTTCCCATGCCGTCTGCCAGAATGATAATATCAGAATCATCGCGTTTGACGATCTCCACCTTATCCCCGCATAATTCCTCATGATGCTTGTTCAGGCTTTTCCATGCGACATCAACGCTGACCCCCATATTACACCTCCTCCTCATCAAGGACAGAATCCCGCAGTTTCGTCAGAGTCACCTTCGTCTCAGCGGTCGTTTCTCCAAGTAATCCTGCTATTTCCTGTGCAACCATCATCTGTTTGTCGATGACTTTCTGTGCCATCTCCAGTGTCTCAATCCGTAATTTCAAATGCTGTTCCTTCATTTTTTCTTCTTTGGTGATATCCTGATAAATCACAAGCACCGAATCCAGATTTTTAATATAGACAATGGTCTCCTCCAATGTCATTTTCCCATGATCAGCCTGACATTTTTTATGGAGCACCGGCTGCCTCGTCCGAAGAGTTTCTTCGATATCCCCCACTTCAATAAATTCAAAAATATATCTCTGCAGTGCTTCTTCTTTTCCCACACCCAGAAATTCTTCTCCTTTTTTATTGCATTCACGAATCCGCATCTCACTGTCTATAATGAAAATAATACTGGGCGTCACATCCATGACCACATTTGACATGGATTCTGCCTGAGTCAGCGCATGCGGCATACACATGGACAATTCAGCCCTGCCCTGGAATACGGCTACTGCCTTTTCCCGGCAGGTAGCATATCCGCAGGCACCACAGTTTAACTCATCTGAAGCAGAATATTTTCCCGTTGATTTTAAAATCTGACGGATCTCATCCTCCATGGGATATACATCTTTAATTTCACGGTTTCCGAATTTCTTTTCCAGCTCCTGCATGCTCATATCAGGCAGCTTTTTCGGAAAAGTGTGTGCGACTTCGCGGTCAATTTTAATCTTTGCTTTTACATAAGAAGTATTCCATCTTGCGGAAGCCGGGCCCTTCGCACAGCCACCCTCACAGACATTTGCCTCGATAAAACAGTCCTCAAGCTCACCTTTTCTCAGAGCTTCAAGCATTTCCATACAATTGGCAAGCCCATCCACATAGACCTTCTGGTAAGTGTCGGATTCTTGTTCAGCAACGACTGACTGAATGACACCGCCGCTGATCGGGTACATACGGTTGACTTCCGGGTCAGGGTTTCCCATCTGCTTTTCTTCACAGCTGTGAATATCAATTCTTGCTTCCTCAAGCCAGAGAGCCAGCTCTTCAAATGTCAGAATGGCATCAATTGCCCCAAACACCCTTGAGTCTCCGATTGCTTCCTGCTTTTTTGCAATACAAGGACCAAGAAAAACCACCTTCACATCATTTCCATAAAGTTTTTTTATGTATCTTCCGTGGGCAATCATTGGAGATACGACCGGGGCCAGTGACGGGGCACACTCCGGATAATACTTTTCCACCAGATCATTGACACTGGGACAGCAGGTCGTGATTATGTTTTTCATTTTATTCTCGCGGATCAGACGTTTATATTCATTGGTCACAAGTGCAGCGCCTTCCGCTGTTTCCCGCACCTCGTAAAATCCCAGCTTCAGAAGTGCGTCCACAACCTGTCCGGGACGGTCAAACTCCAGAACCCCCAGATAGGAGGGGGCAATGGAAATAACTGTTTTAAATCCCTGGCGCAGGTAACCTTTTACTCTTTCCATGTCACTGGCAAATGTCTTTGCGTTCTGAGGGCATACTTCCAGACATTTTCCGCAATTGATGCAATGATCTGTCAAAATATGTGCCTGCTCATTTTCAATTGCAATTGCCTTCACCATACAGTGCCGGACACATTTATAACAATGCCGGCACTTTGCATCTTTAAAATCTATTACTTTCATGCTTCATCTTCCGGATTTTCTTCTAGGAGAGATGTACAATGCGGACATCTGGTAGCTTCAATCGGAATATCACTCTTGCAGTACGGGCATTTCTTCGTTGTCGGTGCTGCAGGCTCTTCCTTTTTCTTACCGATAGACATCATCTTGTTAATTCCTTTCACAAGGATGAATAGGATGAATGCCATGATAATGAAATTGATGACCGCTCCGATGAAATTAGAGGCAAACATTCCCCAGTCCTGTGAAGTATATCTTGCACCTGCCGTAATCATTGCCAGAATCGGGTTGATAAAGTTCTCAATTAAAGCAGTTACAATTCCTGTGAATGCGCCGCCGATGATAACACCGACTGCCATATCCATGACATTCCCTTTAAGAGCGAACGCTTTAAATTCTTCCATGAATTTTTTCATATCTTTTTTATTCTCCTTTCTTATTACGTCTAATTAATTGTCCTTTTCACATAGCTTGTGTGAAGAATATGATGTGCTTTTTCGCTTCCGGGCTCCCCCAGATATTCCTCATACAAATGTTTTACAGAAGGATTCTCATGTGATTTTCTCAGAGACTTAGCCGCATCATTATCATACAGGGCTTTTGCACGTACCGCACGGATATCAGTAAAATTACGGATATCTGCATGTACCTGCGGCTGTCCGCCGCCGTTTACGCAGCCGCCGGGGCATCCCATGATTTCAATGAAATGATAATCTGCCTCTCCCGCGCGTACTTTATCCATGATAATCCTTGCATTTGCAAGCCCTGATGCCACAGCAACTTTGACTTCCATTCCGGCAACCTGATAGAAAGCCTCCTTGATGCCTTCTGTCCCACGTACTTCCGTGAAATCCGGACATTCCAGTTCTTCTCCGGTCAGTGTTTCCACCGCCGTGCGAAGTGCTGCTTCCATTACACCTCCGGTTGCACCAAATATAACGGCTGCGCCTGTGGACTCTCCCAGCGGGTCATCAAAGCCTTCCTCCGGCAGCCTTCTGAAATCTATACCGAGCTTTCGGATCAACCTGGCAAACTCTCTTGTCGTGATAGAAATATCCACATCCGGGACTCCTGCCGCATCCTGATCATCACGGGTCAGTTCAAATTTTTTTGCCGTACACGGCATTACGCTGATGCAGACGATATTCTTCGGGTCTAGTCCCATTTTCTCCGCATAATATGTCTTGGTGACAGCTCCGAACATCTGCTGCGGTGATTTACAGCTTGACAGATTATCAAGCAGATCCGGGTAGTAATGCTCGCAATATTTGATCCATCCCGGTGAACAGGATGTCATAAGTGGAAGCTTTCCGCCGTTTTGTACCCGGTCAAGGAATTCATGTGCTTCTTCCATGATTGTCAGGTCAGCACTGAAATTCGTGTCAAATACTTTGTCAAATCCGATTCTTCGAAGTGCTGCCGCCATCTTTCCTTCCACATCAGTTCCCATCGGATAGCCAAATTCTTCACCCAGGGCAGCACGTACGGCCGGAGCCGGCTGAACCACCACATATTTCTCCGGGTCTGCGATAGCCTCCAGAACCTCATGTGTAGAATCTTTTTCATACAATGCGCCAGTCGGACAGACGGCAATACACTGACCGCAGCTTACACAGCTTGTCTCTCCCAGCCCCATATCAAAGGCTGAACCGATCAGGGTTGCAAATCCACGGTTGTTTGCGCCGATCACGCCTACAGCCTGTGATTTTTCGCAAACTGCCACACAGCGTCTGCAAAGAATACATTTATTATTGTCACGCACCATATGCGGGGCACTGGTATCCAGATCATAATGATTCATTTCCCCTTCAAAATAATGCTCATCTGCCACGCCAAGTTCCTGAGACAGAGACTGTAATTCACAGTTTCCGCTTCTTACACAAGACAGACATTTCTTGTCGTGATCGGACAAAATCAACTGCAGCGTGCGTCTTCTGGATTCCAGAAGCTTCGGTGTATTTGTCAGGACTTCCATACCTTCGCTGATCGGATGTACGCAGGCCGCCGCAAGATTCCTCGCCCCCTTAACTTCAACCACGCACATACGGCATGCACCGATTTCATTCATATCTTTCAAAAAACAAAGAGTCGGAATCCGGATGCCGGCGATATGAGCCGCCTCCAGAATCGTAGAACCGGCAGGGGCAGTGACACTGAGTCCATTGATTTTTAAATTCACATTTTCCATATTCCCGTTCCTCCCTTACTCTTTGTAAATCGCGCCAAAGCGGCATTTTTCCATGCAGGCACCGCACTTCAGACATTTTTCCGGGTTAATCATATGCGGTTCTTTTACAGTTCCGATAATCGCGCCTGCCGGACAGACTCTTGAACAAAGTGTACAGCCGCGGCACTTATCTGCATCAATCTTATACTGCAGAAGGTCTTTGCAGACACCGGCAGGACATCGTTTATCAACGATATGTGCAATATATTCGTCTCGGAAATAACGCAAAGTAGAAATAACAGGGTTTGGAGCCGTCTGCCCGAGAGCACACAGAGAGTTCGCCTGCAGATGACGGCAAAGCTCCTCCAGCTTATCCAGATCTTCCATCGTGGCTTTGCCTTTGGTGATCTTGTCTAAAATCTCAAGCATACGTCTTGTGCCGATTCGGCACGGCGTACATTTTCCACAGGACTCATCTACTGTAAACTCCAGGAAAAACTTTGCAATATCGACCATACAGGTCGTCTCATCCATAACGATCAGTCCTCCGGAGCCCATCATGGAACCGATTGCTATCAGGTTATCATAGTCAATAGGAACATCCAGGTGCTCTGCCGGAATACATCCGCCTGACGGACCGCCGGTCTGTGCGGCCTTAAATTTCTTTCCGTTCGGAACACCGCCTCCGATTTCTTCAATAATCTCTCTTAAGGTCGTTCCCATCGGAACTTCAACAAGACCGGTATTGTGAATCTTGCCGCCCAAGGCAAATACCTTTGTCCCTTTTGATTTTTCCGTTCCCATGGATGCAAACCATTCTGCACCGTTAACAATAATCTGCGGAATATTGGCATATGTTTCTACATTATTCAGAATGGTCGGTTTCTCAAACAGACCTTTCAGGGCCGGGAACGGCGGACGCGGACGCGGTTCTCCACGGTTACCTTCAATGGATGTCATCAGTGCTGTTTCCTCTCCACATACAAATGCGCCGGCTCCAAGCCTCAGTTCAATGTCAAATTTAAAACCTGTTCCGAAAATATCTTCTCCCAACAGGCCATATTCTCTCGCCTGATTAATTGCAATCTCAAGACGCTGTACAGCAATCGGATATTCAGCGCGTACATAAATATATCCCTGGCTTGCTCCTATCGCATAACCGGCGATTGCCATTGCTTCCAGTACGGCATGCGGGTCGCCTTCAAGAACAGAACGGTCCATGAATGCTCCCGGATCGCCTTCGTCGGCATTACAGCAGACATATTTCTGGTCGGCTTCATTCGCCGCCGCAAATTTCCATTTCAATCCGGTGGGGAAACCTGCGCCGCCCCTTCCTCTTAATCCACTGTCGAGCACGACCTGGATGACCTGCTCCGGCGTCATCTCTGTCAAAACTTTTCCAAGAGCTTCATATCCGCCGGTGCCTATATATTCTTCAATATTCTCCGGGCTTATCTCACCACAGTTGCGCAGGGCAACCCTGTGCTGTTTTTTATAAAACCTGGTTTCTTCCAGAGGAAGAATATGTTCAGTCTTCGTTGTTTCTTCATACAGAAGCCTCCGCACGACATTCCCGCCTTTTAAATGCTCCGAAACTATCTCCGGAATATCCTCTTCCTTCACCATAGAGTAGAAAGCGCCTTCCGGATACACAATCATAATCGGCCCTAACGCACAAAGACCGAAACAACCTGTCTTAACGATCTGAACTTCTGATTCCAGACCGTTTGCTTTAATCTCTTCCTCTAACTTTTCAATAATTCTGTGACTTCCTGAAGAAGTACAGCCGGTACCCCCGCATACGTGAACACGGTAACGGCAGACATTCTTCTTCATTTTCTCTTTGATTACATGTAATTCTTCCAGTGTTTTCATGCAATGTCCTCCATCTCCGCACTATTCATATTTTGCAAGGATATCATCAATATCGTCTACAGTCAGACGCCCGTAGACTTCATCGTTTATCATCATAACAGGTGCAAGCCCGCACGCTCCAACGCATCGGCAGGCATCCAGTGAAAACTTGCCGTCCGGCGTGCACTCACCCCCGACAATCCCCAGTTTTTCCATCAATGCATTGTAAATATCTCCTGACCCTTTTACATAGCAGGCAGTGCCAAGACAGACCGAAATCCGATATTTCCCCTTCGGATAAAGGCTGAACTGAGAATAAAATGTTGCAACTCCGTAAATTTTTTCCATTGGGATTCCTGTCTGATCTGAAATCATTTTCAGGGCTTCCTCAGGAAGATAGCCGTAAATGTCCTGCGTTTTCTGAAGGATAGGCATCAGTGCACCTTTTTCATCCTTCAGTTCGGCAATTGCCTGTAATAAAGCTTCTTCCTGTTCCTTAGTCCCTGAAAAAGGAACTGTCTGTTTTTTCTCGGCCATCGCTAAACCTCCATTCTTTTTCTTTATAAAATATTTCACCTATCATATCATAGGTTTGTATATTTTGTCATCATTTGGCATGTGATTTTAATATTATTATGAAATTTTGCATATATTTTTCTTATGCAGCAAAAATCTATTAATCAAAGCGGCATCACTGCTCCCGCCGCAAGTACCTTATTATATGTGCTTGTCTGCGGATGCGCTGATGCCGCTGCCTATTGCCTTATTCCTTTGTAACCTTTGTCATATGAAGAGTTTTTTCAATCACTCTCCGCATCTCTTTTACCGTTGCAGGACTGCTGCCGCCTGAATTGATTCCGATGACCACATCCTCCGTCTGTACAAGAGAAGGGAAATAGAAATCGCAGTTTTCTTTTTTATCTGCCCTGTTAAATAATATCTGCCTCTTTTCTTCTTTTTCCAGGCGCTTCGTCTCTTCTTCCACCTGCCTGTTAGTCTCCGGATCATCAGTTGCCGCAAGAACTATATCCGCATCTTTCAGCATTCCGGGCTGATACGCTTTCTGCACCCAGGTGATTTTCTTTTCTGCGATAAGAGGCTCAAACTGTGCACAGATTTCCGGTGATATTACGGTGATATCCTCTGCAAATGAACTCAGGCTTTTCATTCTGCGGGCTGCAATCTTCCCTCCTCCGATAACATAGACCTTTTTATCGGAAATGTCGATAAATATCGGAAAAAATGCTTTTTTCATTTATATTCTGCCTCCGCCGCCAACTGTAATTCCATTCACTTTACTTCTGCCCATGCCGCAGACTGTAACTCCATTCATTTTACTGCTCCCACTGTGCATAACGATATTCAAGTGCACCTGTTGCCGGATTCTGTGTAATGCCGGTTAATCCGGGACGGATCAGATTGCAGTTTTTGATGCTGTAAAGCGGGATGATATAAAACTGCTCCCCGACTGCCAGCTGCTCTGCCTGATGCATCAGCTCCGCACGTTTTTCAGGGTCTGTCTCTGAATCGGACTGTGTCACGAGAGCATCATATTCTGAATCACGAATCCCGCTACAATTATAAGTTCCATTCGACAATAACATAGAAAGGTAGGTATATGGGTCAGCAAAATCCGCTGTCCAGTTCATCCTGCAAAGTTCAAAATCTCCGGCCCTTCGGTCTGTGTAATTCACCTGAAGCTCCTGTGCCTGCAATTCCACATCAATATTCAGATTTCTCTTCCACTGCTCCTTCAGCACCTGTGCCGTGTCTGAATCCTGCTCCAAAGATGGGTATTTATAAACCAGTGCCGGGAATCCTTCTCCGTTCGGATATCCTGCTTCGGCAAGCAAACGCTGTGCTTCTTCCACATCTTCTTCAAACGGTTTCTCTGCTCCGTCTATAAAATAGCTTCCGTCTGTTTTATCAGTCATATATTTAGCAATAAAATTAACTGTCGGTTCTGTATCCTCGCCAAGAATCCGGCAAAGCTCTTCCCTGTCAACCGCAAGATTCAATGCTTTGCGCACCCTCACATCATCCAGAGGCTCAACCGCCAGATTCGGATAAATATAACGGGTGGCAATTGAATTGGTAACGACCAGGTCTTCCTTGCCTTCATACAAATCAAGTACAGCCGACGGTACGCCCGGCGCGACATCTAACTCCCCGCTCTCATAAGCATTTGCCATTGCTTCCGTGCTGTCAAAAAAGCGATAGGTAATCTGTTCCAGATTTACTACATCCGCATTCCAGTATTTTTCATTCTTTTTCAGGACAAAATACTGCTCCGGTTCATATTCTGCCAGATAAAAGGGTCCGTTTGCCACGCTCGTCTCCGGATTTTTATCCCATCCGCTGTCGGCAGAATCTGCATAGGATACACAGGACGGAGTATAGACCGGAAGCCGCAGCAGATCCAGAAAGTACACACAAGGTTCTGACAGGTGGAAAATCAATGTATAATCATCAGGAGTCTCGACCCCCAGAGAATCCGCCTGTGCTTCTCCATTATAAATTGCCTCTGCATTTTCGATCGGGAACAGATAATTTGCATAACCATTTCCGCTTTTCGGGTCGAGGGAGCGGATCATCGTATTTACAAAATCCGCAGATGTGACCGGCGTACCGTCAGACCACACCGCATCTTTTCTCAGATGAAATGTCCATTCGGTAGAATCTTTGTTTACGTCGTACGATTCTGCAGCCCTGTATTCCAGGTTTCCCTCCGCATCATAGGTGACAAGCTCATCAAGTGCAGTGACCGAATATGCAAGATAAGTCAGTGCTATCATCCCTGCCGGGTCCAGTCCGCCCGTTTCACTATTTGTCGCAATTACCAGTTCCTTTTTTTTCACATTTTCCTGTTCTGCATTTCCACAGCCGGTAAGCCCCGATGAAGCTAAAAGAATAAATGCCATGAAAGCGGCTGTAATTCTGTTTCTTCTTTTCATTTTTCTCTCCTGCCTGTTTTACTAAATCTGACTTGTCATCCTGTAGCCTGCACTTCTCTTTCCGGTATGTTCCTCAGAATACAGGAAGCATGCTACTTCCCTGTCCCCGAACTGATATAACCCGGGACGTTCCTTCCTGCAGCATTCCATGACATATCCACATCGAGGGGCATATGGGCATGACGCTTTCCGTGCCGGTTCTTCCGTCTCCTCCGTCACGGAGGAAATCCGTTTCTTTGCCTTTTTGGGCTCCGGACTCAGTTCTGCCGCCAGCAATTCCTTCGTGTACGGATGCCACGGGTCTTCATAAACCTGTTTTGTCTTTCCCGTCTCTACAAAACCCCCGGCAAACATTACCCCGATCCTGCTGCTCATCCGTCTGACTACACTTAAATCGTGGGAAATAAAAAGATACGATATCCCTTTTTCCTTCTGAATCTGACGAAGCATCTGCAGTATCTGCCCCTGAATTGTTACATCCAGCGCGGATACAGGTTCATCCAGCACCAGAAGCTCCGGCTCCGGCATCAGTGCCCGGGCGATACTGATGCGCTGCCGCTGTCCTCCCGAAAAGGCATGCGGATATTTATCTGCATCCTTCTTTTGAAGTCCCACATGTACCAGCATATCTTCAATCTGCTCATCCCACTCTCCCGGGTCTTCAGTCTTATGAATCCTGAGTGGTTCCTTCAGTATTTCCCTGACAGTGCATCTGGGATCCAGAGATGCACTGCAGTCCTGGAACACCATCTGAATTTTCCTTGTCTGTTCTTTTGTCCTTCCTTTCTTTAATGAAGGAAAAGGAACTCCTTTGTAATGCAAAGCACCGGAATCAGGCTCAAGAAGCCCTGTAACGATACGCGCAAGGGTTGTTTTTCCGCATCCGCTCTCTCCCACAAGGCCAAATGTTTCACCCTCATATATGCGAATCGAAACATTATTCACTGCATTATTTTCTTTCTTATAAAACATCCCGGCTGCTATGCGGAATTTTTTTGTAATTTTTTCAATTTTAAGCGTCTCCCTGTCCGATACCATTTTACCGACAAGAGCTGATTTCCCGGCAGCACTGCGGAGCAGTTCCTTTGTATATTCTGTCTCCGGTGCATAAAAAATATCCCCCGCCGAACCGGCTTCCACGATCTGCCCGTCCTTCATAACCAGAACTCTGTCTGCCAAAGCGGCAATAACCCCCAGATCATGACTTACAAGCAAAACCGCCATATTCATCTCAGCAGAAATTCTTCTGAGCCGCTCGAGGATCTGCCGCTGTACAGTCACATCCAGCGCAGTCGTCGGCTCATCCGCGATCAGAAGCTCCGGCTCACAGGCAAGAGCAATCGCTAGTACGACTCTCTGTCTCAGCCCGCCGGACAATTCAAACGGATACTGCCGCATCCGTTCCTTTCCTTTACGGATTCCTGCCATATCCAAAAGCTCCAGCACACGGGATTCCAGCTCATTTTCTGAAAGCCTCTTCCGCATGCTGCGGTTTTCTCCGTCTCTGCTGTCTGTCTTCATACGCTTTGCTTTACGGCGATAATGAACCTGTATAGTTTCTTTCAACTGCCTGCCTACCGTAACAGATGGGTTAAGATACGTCATAGGGTCCTGGAACACCATAGCCGCTTTCTGCCGCCCGCCCGCTATCTCACACCGTTCAAAAGAAGCCTCCGCTCCGTCCGGCAGAAGCCCCATCACAGCACGCATCACAGTACTTTTTCCGGAACCGGATTCTCCTGCAATGCCGACGATTTCTCCGGATTCGACCGAAAAGCTTACATTACGGACAGCTTCATGGATCTCCGACTTATTATAAAATTGTACGGTTAAATTCTGCACATTCAATAAACTCATTTTAAGCTCTCTTTTCCAATCCCGTTCCTATCAGATTCAACGACAAAATCAGCAGGCATAATACCATCACAGGGTAAATCATCTGATATGGATATACCTGCATCTGGCTTCTTGCTTCTGAAATCAATGTTCCCAGACTTGCCTGCGGTGCGGCGATCCCTACCCCTACAAAGCTAAGGAATGCTTCAGTAAAAATTGCCTGCGGTACAAAAAACACAAGATTGACAATAATCTGTCCGGACGCATTTGGAAGCAGATGACAGAACAAAATCCTGACATTTCCTGCCCCTGCCAGCCTTGATGCATCACAGAATTCCAGATTTTTAAGCCGCATGACCTCCCCGCGCACGACACGGGCAATCTTCGTCCAGCCGGAAATACAGATTCCTGTCAGGATGCTTCCCACATTTGCCCCAAAGGTCAGTGTTATCAATATCACATATAAAAGAGATGGAATAGCATCCAGAATATCCGCTGCACGCATCAATATCATATCTGCCATGCCGCCCCGATATCCTGCGGCACTTCCGATCAGGATTCCTGCCACACCACAGATTGCCGCACTCCCAAGACCCACGATCAGGGAAATCCTCGTCCCGTACCAGACGCGTACAAAAATATCTCTGCCGAATTTATCTGTTCCGAACCAGTGCAAAGCCGAGCTTCCCATGTTGCGCACAAGTGCATTCTGCCCGGAATAAGAATGCGGGGAAAAAAACGGAACAAAAACGGACAACAGTACTAACACACACAGCAGTACAATGCCAAATGTTAATGTTTTATTTTTTTTTATTATATTTTTCTTTCTATAAATACTTTTTAATCTTCTCATTCCAGAATGCCTTTCCGTACTCTCGGATTCATCCATGCACACAGCAGGTCAACCAGAAGATTTATGATAATCACGACTGCCCCCATAAAAATCGTAAGACCCAGTATTAGTGTATAATCTCTGTTTGCAATTGAATTGACAAATTCTCTTCCAAGCCCCGGAATCGTAAAAATACTTTCCACAACAAAACTTCCCGTCAACAGGAATGCCGCCGCAGGACCTGCGTAATTCAGGACAGGAATCCCTGCATTTTTCAAAATATGTGTCATGACGATCTGTGCCCAGGTCAGCCCTTTTGCTTTTGCCAGGATCACATAATCCTTCTTCATCTCTTCCCTGAATGCATTGTTCATAATTCGCGTTATTACGCAGGTCGGATACAACGACAGGGAAATCACAGGAAGGATATAATTTTTCCATCCGCCCAGCCCTGTAATGGGAAGAAGATGTAATCTGACACCAAAAATAAGGGCAAGCAGAAGTGCCACGACAAAATTTGGAATTCCGCTTCCAAGAAGCGTCCCGCACCAGATGGTATTTTTAACGCCGGAGAACCGGGAAGAAGCCTGCCAGATACCCAGCAGACTTCCGAAAACCAGTGAAACCAAGACGGCAAGCCCTCCCAGCTTTACTGTCACGGGCCACGCCCTTTTGATCACCTCAGCCACCGTAACCCCGGATTTTTTAAAAGACATACCAAGATTTCCTTTAAAAAGTCCGGTTATATATTTCTGATATTGTACCGGTACAGGTTCATCCAGACCGTAAGCTTCCTCCAGCTGTTCCAGCACCTTGTCAGATACATTTGCCGTCTGAAAAGGGCTTCCCGGCATCTGCCGGGTCAGGAAAAATGCTGCCGTCACCAGGACAAACATTGACACTATTCCGATCAGGATTCTTTTTCCCATATACTTTAACACGTATGCTGCCCTCCCGTGGAAAACATCTCCAAAACCCGTTGTACCATACTGTCGATTGCAGCACGTTCGGAAACTACAACATCCATTCCGTAACGCGCCGCTTCCTGTGCCGTCTGTTTTCCGATGCAGACTGCACAAATATTGTCATAATTCTGAAGGCACATGTTTTGTACAAATCCCCGCACCGTAGACGCACTCGTAAACAGCACTGCATCAACCTCACCCGCTGCAATTGTCTCCCCGATTCTTTCCCTGAATGCTTCGTGCAGGAGACTTCTCGTCTCATATAACGGAATATCTGACACCCGGCAGCCTTTTTCAAGAAGAGGCGGGATCAGTTCTTCGGACCCCTGTGCCGCACGGACGATTAAAATCTCACTTCCGTGCGCTGCCGTTTCAGCCAATAAATTTCCCAAACTTACCGCATCATATATCTCCGGCATCAAATCCGCAGTAATACCATATCCGCGAAGTGCGGTTTTCGTTCCGTTACCTATTACGGCAAATTTTATTTCTGCCTTCTTCCTCAGGACAAGCCGCAGGTCAATTCCCTGCCGGGCCAGTTCATCGAAAAACACCTGGACACCAATGGGACTGGTAAATACAAGCCAGGCTTCTTCTCCGGTCTGGGCAAATTTATCCAATGCTGCAGACAACTCTTTATTCGGCGTGAGCGGGAACGTCTGTATTGCCGGAAGCTCCAGCACCTGTGCCCCGTAATTCCGCAGGATTTCCGCCAGACGGGAAATATTCTGTTTAGGACGGGTGATTAAAAACTGTCTTCCGCCCAGCGGCCGGTCTTCCGCCCAATGGAATTTTTCAGACAGCCCACATACCCTGCCTGCTATAATAATTGCCGGAGTCCCGATTCCGGCCTTTTCTGCTTCTTCCTCCAGATGCCCGACATCCGAAACGACTCTTCGCTGCCGGGAGGTCGTCCCCCGTTCCAATACTGCCGCAGGCATATCCGGCTTCATTCCGGCATCTAATAAGCCCCTGCAGATACGTCCCAGGGAGGAAAGCCCCATCAAAAAGACCAACGTCCCTTCCAGCTTTACCAGAGAAGCAAAATCTATATCTGCCTCGTTATCCTTTTTCCGGTGTCCGGTGATAACATGAAAAGACGAAGTGTAATCCCGGTGCGTCACCGGAATCCCTGCATAGGCCGGTACGGCTGCCGCAGATGTGACCCCCGGAATAATCTCGAACGGAATCCCTGCCTCTAAAAGAAGCTCTAGCTCTTCCCCTCCGCGCCCAAACACAAAAGGATCGCCGCCTTTTAACCGCAGTACTGTCTTTCCCTTCTGTGCTTCCTCAAGTAAAATACGGTTTATCCCGTCCTGCGGCACAGCATGATTTCCGGAACGTTTTCCCACATATATCAATTCCTTTTCTTCCGGAATCCTGCACAATATTTCTTCACTGATTAAGGCATCATATACGATTACGTCCGCCTCCCGCAGCATCTTCACGGTCTTTACCGTCAGAAGCCCTGCATCTCCGGGACCTGCACCCGCCAGATAAACCTTTCCAATCTTTTTCATATCTCTGTCCTCCACCACCGCAGATAAACCTGTATCAGTATTTTTAAGTTTTTTAGCTGTATTTTTGTTTTCATATATCACCGAAAGCATGGGATAATATCTTTTCAGTTCCCTGACAATTGTTCTGCCAGCCTTTCTCCCAGACTCTGTGCCTCATCTGTACTGCCCGAAATGCTTCCTGTCACTGATTCTCCTGTTTCTTCGTTATAATAAAATCCCATCAGACGGATTTCCTGTCCTGCCACCTGTGCGAAAACTGCCACAGGAGCCGTACATCCGCCGCCCAATGTCCTCACAAACTGCCGCTCTGCCTTTGCCGCGATTTCACTGTCCCTGCATCGCAGGCATTCAATCCAATCGCCATCCGCGTCCTGCCTGCCCTGTACCGCCAGAATCCCCTGTCCGGCAGCCGGTATCATCTCCGTCACTTCAAAAATCCGTCCCGGAAGTCCGCATATGCCAAGCCGTGCCAGACCGGCAGCTGCCAAAATAGTTCCGTCATACCCTTCCTCTTCCATTTTCCGAAGCCTGGTCTGCACATTTCCTCTGATGCCGGAAAAAGAGCAGTCGGGGTATAATTTCTTCATCTGCGTCATTCTCCGGCGGCTCGACGTACCCAATATTCCATTTTCCGGAAAAGACTCTGCGCCCGGACGGAAAACCAGCATATCCCTGGGGTCTTCCCTCATGCTGTATGCCAGGATCGGAAGTTCTCCGGATTCTTCCATCGGCATATCCTTCAGACTGTGTACAGCCAGATCTATCCGGCCATCCATCAGCGCCGCATCCAATTCTTTTACAAACAATCCTTTTCCACCGATGGATGCAAGGCTTCGGTCCAGAATCATATCGCCCGTAGTTTTCATCTTAACGATCTCGGTTTCAATATCCGGATGTGCCATCTTAATCCGGCGGCAGATGATCTCCGCCTGGACAACGGCAAGCCTGCTTGTCCTGCTGCCGATTCTTATCCGCTTTTTCATCTGAAACGATACCTCCTTTTCACTCACAGTTAATGATATCATAAATATTTTTATATTCAAAGCCTTATAATCTTCACAAAAACCTATAACTTATATCAGTTCTTCCTCTACATAAGTTCTTCCAGATGAGCAATAAACAGCTTACGGATTCCTTCCATTTCCCCGAGTCCTTTTGAAATCACCGTTACCGTATAGCCTTCGCTTTCCAGTTCCGCTTTCCAGGAATCTTCTCCGAATTCCATATCTTTTTTCGCATGCCGTCCGGCTGTCAGAAGAAACGGCATCAGCTTTACTTTCCGGTATCCGGAAACCCCTAACTTTGCCATGACATCCATTTTATTAGGAAATTCATTCACAGTCCCCACAAGGACGTTCCGGTATCCGAGGAAATGTGCCGTATATTCCAAAGTAGGATAAGCCGAATTAGCGTGGTGATTCGTTCCATGCCCCATCAAAATAAGTACTTCATCATCCCCAAGCCGTGCCTCGGCAGCGACCACATGGATTGATTTTTTGTAATCTTCCGGGATGCTGAGCAAAGGTTTTCCTATACGGACTGCCTGGAACCATCCGGTATATTCTTCCAGTTCTTTCACCATTTTGTCATACTCAAGCCCGTTCACAATATACGTGGGCTGCACCATGACAGTCTCAATCCCGTCCGCTCGCATCTGTTTCAGGGCGCCTTCCACGTCATGAATCAGAATTCCTTCCGTCTCTTTTAGTTTCTTCACAATAATGCGGCTTGTAAATGCCCGGTATATCCGGCACTCAGGAAAAGCTGCCGCCGCTTCATTTTCAATCGCTGCAATTGTTTTATCCATCGTATCCAGGTGGCTTGTCCCAAAGCTGACGATTAAGATTCCTTTCTTATGTCCCATAGCTCCATTCCTTTCTTTTTGTTATATACAAAACTATTTTGTTGTTTCTGTGTTAAAATGTTTAATACTCTATCCCCGCTCTTGCCATGATACCCCTGTCATATGGATGCCTTACCTTACGGATTTCTGATATATAATCTGCAAGTGCTTCCACCTCAGGAGCAGGATTTCTTCCTGTCAGAATCACTTCAAGCTTATCCGGCTTTTCCGTTAAAAAATGGACTGCCTTCTGCCTGTCAATGACTTCACACTGATATGCAGACATAAACTCGTCCAAAATAAGCAGGTCGTATTTGTCTTCTTCACACTCTCTTACGGCCGCCTCCCATAATCTGTGATATACCTCTTTAAAGGATGCCTGTTCCTCGGAAGACAGCTGACTGTAAAATCCGAAATATCTTTCCGGATATAGAAAATCAATTCCCGGGATATCCGCCATTCCCTTCAATTCCCCGGAACGCTCATTTTTCATAAAACGGACAAATAAAACCTTTTTTCCGCACCCTGCAGCCCTAACGGCAAGCCCCACGGCAGCCGTTGTCTTTCCTTTCCCGTCACCGCAGTAAATATGAACCAGTCCCCTTTCCATGTATGCACCTCTTTTCAAAATAAAGCAGACACCCGCAGCTTCCGGATACTTTGGCAACTGACCAATACCGCCCACTCCCGAAGCGAGGGCAGTCTCTTATCTGCGCTGCATAATTATCTACAGACACGAAACAGAGGCTGCCGTTTTTACGCCCGGAATCATGCATTCAGTTTAGCACAACCATCTTTCCTTTGCAACAATGCTCAGGACTCTGGCCGGCCGGCCTAATTACTCATCCCATCTTCATCGTCAGTATCTCCCATCATTTCTCCTATGTTCCCGCTGACAATTTCCTCCCCGTTACTATCGTCGCCTGTACGGACCGGCATGACTTTTCCCATTTTTCGGACAGTTACTTTTTTGCCATACATATCGTCCGGGTGGAATCTGCCGGTATATGCCGCACACCATGCGGCACCATTTACAGGCATTAGTGGAAAAATAAACCAATCATCCATAAAAATCCCAAAAGCAGGCTCTTCTTTGTCCTGTATTTCATCCGGCAGCCCATAAAGCTCCGCCATCACGATTGTTCCACCATATACCTCAAACAGAGAAACTATTCCATGTACTTCGTCAAATTTTCCATTTCCTTTAAGTCTTACTTCCGCCTCTGGAAGCCCATTCAATTTTTCTACCATATACCATCCTCTCTTCCAATCATGATTGCTTATCAATTTTCCCTCATCTATCCTCTTTTCTTTACAATTCTGCCGGGCGCTCCAGCATCAGCCAGTTTGCACGGAACGGGCGCATCAGGTTCCAGTACCCGACACCGCGCAGTGCATAGTCTCTTGCCATTTCCAGCTTATAAGAAATGCTCCTTACATCTTCAAACCATACTTCGTGAATCTGACTGTTTTGCATATAAGTAAAATACGGACTTTGGGCCTGCCCGGAAAACTGAATAGCCGCTCCGTTCTCCACCGCAAGGTTCACGGCCTCCACATTTCCGATCAGCCGGGCACGAGACACACCGCGTTCATACGGCAGCGTCCAGTCATATCCGTAATTCGGTATTCCCATCATAATTTTCTCCCTTGGTATTTCAGTCAAAGCATACTCGACCACCTGACGTACCTTATTTAAAGGCGCCACCGCCATCGGCGGACCATATGTATATCCCCATTCATATGTCATTAGAAATACATAATCCGCATTTTCTCCAAGAAGCCGGTAATCCATTCCTTCATATAAAAGCCCCGGCTGATCCGCCCGTTCCTTCGGTGCCAGAGCTACCGACGTCTGGTATCCCTGCCCGCTTAAAATCTCCTGCATGCTTCCCACAAATTCCGCATAAGCAATACGGTTATCCGGCAAAATATATTCAAAGTCGATATCAACGCCTGCATAGCCTTTTTGCTGCACGGTTTCCAGAACATTCTGGATCAGCCGTTCCTGAATTTCCTTATTTTCCACAAGGACTTTGACAAGTTGATTGTTAAATGTACCTTCCGTAAACGGGGTCAGCACCATAATCGGCTCAATTCCGTTTTTCCACGCAGATTCAATCATCCACAAATCATCCTTAAGGGGCGGTACAAGCTCCCCCTCAAATGTAAATCCATATGAAAATACGAGCAGTTCATTTAACGCTGGGAATGCCTGTTCCAGAATAAAAGGTTCTGCAAACGGATATGCATAGCCCGTCACCTGCATCTCGTCTCTGTACTCTCCTTCTTCCCCCGGCTGAAGGATCAAAAGAGCCTGGCCTTCTGCCAGATTATCCGGGTTTGCTATCTGATTGTCAAATGCAATTTTCTCCACGGGGACGCCAAAACTTTCCGCTATCGTATACAGCGTCTCCCCCCGGCTCACCACATAGATCATGCCACCACCTCCATATACCACTTTATGAAGCAGGTAAAAATTTTATACGTTCATTTCCGAAAATGTTGCAATCATATATCATATGTGATATAATCCCTCTGCTATAAAAAATATTTCCGATGAAGCCATTAGAATCCGTACAGGAAACTGAAGGTGGAGGAGACTCTGGAGAATCTCAGTATTGAGTGCCGAAGGTGCAAGGTTTTAACCGAATCTCTCAGGCAAAAGGACAGAGCAGATATTAGTGTACACTCATGTCTGTATGCATTTTCCGGAGCCGCTGATGTTCATCAGCCGCTTTTTTTATGCTTTTAATACGGAGAATCTTTTGATTTTTCAGGGGATAAGAAGTTTTTATAATGTTGGGAGGAACAGACATGCAGACACTATTAATCATCGTACAGACGATCAACAGGTACTTATCAGATTATATTTTGATTATCCTGCTTTTGGGGACAGGAATCTTTTTCAGCATTCGGACAAATTTCGTACAGATCCGCTGCTTCGGTGAAGGAATGCACAGAGTGTTCGGAAGCTTCTCGCTCCACGGAGGAAAACAGGCGAACGGACTCAGCTCCTTTCAGGCTTTAACGACTGCCATAGCAGCTCAGGTCGGAACCGGTAATATCGTCGGAGCCTGCGGTGCAATCCTTGTGGGAGGTCCCGGTGCAATTTTCTGGATGTGGATTATCGCATTTTTCTCAATGGCGACAATTTATGCCGAAGCCGTACTGGCACAGGAGACCCGGATCGTGCAAAAGGACGGAACCGTCCACGGCGGGCCGGTCTACTACATAAAAAAAGCATTTCCGAACAAAGCCGGAAATTTCCTTGCCGGCTTTTTTGCTGTTGCCATCATTCTTGCCCTCGGATTCATGGGATGTATGGTACAGTCCAATTCCATCGGGGAGACATGCAGCACTGCGTTCGGTATCCCATCCTGGATAGTCGGAATCATAATAGCCCTTATTTCCGCATTCATTTTTATAGGCGGAGTGCAGAGAATTGCAGCTGTCACTGAAAAACTGGTACCGATTATGGCTATTCTTTATCTTTTGGGCGGAGTTATCATTTTGGCTTGCCGCATCCGCTACATTCCGGAAACCTTCGGGCTTATCTTTAAATATGCTTTCATGCCAAATTCTTTGATTGGAGGCGGATTTGGATATGCGCTGAAAACAGCAGTCAGCCAGGGGGCAAAACGTGGTCTTTTCTCGAACGAGGCCGGAATGGGCTCCACACCTCATGCACATGCCATGGCAAATGTGAAAAAACCTCATGACCAGGGTGTTGTCGCTATGATCGGTGTTTTTATTGACACATTTATCGTATTGACCATGACTGCACTGATCGTTATTTCCACGCTTTATGCCGGAAACGGAATCCTCGCAGGAGGCTCGGCTGACGGTGTGAATAAAACCAATATGGTACAGCTTGCTTTTTCGAGTGTTGTCGGAGAAGGTGCAGGAAATATTTTTGTTGCCATCTGCCTGCTTTTCTTCGCATTTTCCACAATTATAAGTTGGAATTTCTTTGGGAAAATCAACGTTTCCTATCTGTTTGGGGAGAAGGCGACGGCAGTATATTCTGTGATTGCAATAGCATTCATTTTCCTGGGTTCATGCCTTTCAAATGACCTGGTATGGGAGCTATCAGATATGTTCAATCAGCTTATGGTAATCCCTAACACCCTTGCACTGATTGCATTGTCCGGCATCGTTGTAACTTCTGCTAAAAAAATCAGAAAGAAATAGTAAATTATTTCAAACATATTCCTGCTTACATAATCTGCCCGCGGCAGTAATATCCGGGGATACGGCAATAGAAAAAGGAGAGCCATCGTTATGATACGCTCCCCTTTTTTCGTACCCAATTTTCTTTTTATTTTCCGGTTATCTGTCTGCCTGTCTTTCCTGCTGCTCACTCAGATTATCAGCATTGCATCTCCAAAGCTGAAAAAACGATATCGTTCTTTCACCGCCTCTTCATAAGCCGCCATGACGTTTTCTCTTCCTGCCAGTGCAGAGACAAGCATAATAAGCGTTGATTCCGGAAGATGGAAATTCGTGATAAGACAGTCCAGTACTTTGAACTGATATCCCGGATAAATAAAAATCTCCGTCCAGCCGCTGCACGCTTTTAGATGTCCTGCTTCGTCCGCCGCGGATTCAATCGTCCTGCAGCTCGTCGTCCCGACACAGATAACTCTGCCTCCGCCGTCATGTGCACGGTTGATTTTTTCAGCCGCATCCTCACTGACCTGATAAAATTCGGAATGCATATGATGATCGGTCACTTCCTCCACCTTTACCGGGCGGAATGTCCCCAGACCGACATGAAGTGTTACCCTGGCAATATCAACGCCTTTCTTTTGAATATCTTCCAGAAGCTGAGGTGTAAAATGAAGTCCTGCCGTAGGTGCGGCAGCTGACCCATCGTGCGTTGCATAAACGGTATTATACCGGCTTTTATCCTTCAGCTGATGTGTAATATAAGGCGGAAGCGGCATCTGCCCAAGCTGATCCAGGACTTCCTCAAAAATCCCGTCATACGTAAACTGTACCAGACGGTTGCCTTCTTCAACCACATCTATCACTTCGCCAATCAGAAGTCCCTCACCAAAACTGATTTTCGTACCCGGTTTTGCTTTTTTCCCGGGCTTCACAAGCGTCTCCCAGACATTGTTTTCTTTTCTTTTTAGTAATAAAATCTCTATTTTTGCGTCAGTTCCGACTTTAGAACCTATCAATCTTGCCGGAATCACTTTTGTATCATTGATGACCAGACAGTCCCCTTCTTTCAGATAATCCAGAACATCTGTAAAGACATGATGGGAAATTTCTCCTGACTTCTTATCCAGAACAAGAAGCCTTGAGCCTGACCGATCCTGCAACGGATCCTGAGCAATCAGTTCCTCCGGCAAATCATAATAAAAATCCTGTCGTTTCATAAGCAATTACCCTTCTGTTTTTATTCTTCCTGCTGCCCCGCATCGGCTTCTCTTTCCTGACAGAATGACTCAGACGGATTATGGCCTGCAGTCTCTTTTCTTTCCGAACAGAATGCCGCAGACGGCTCCTGCCCTGCAGACGGACTGCTTTCTGCCCCGATGTCAGATACCGGTTTCACGAGTCCGCGCACAGGCACATTGCCGCCGGCAGCAACCGGCTTCGGAACGGCATAAAACGGATATATTTTTACCCGTTTTGCATATACGACTCTGGTATCCGAAAGCATATCGTGGAATCCGCGTTTTTCTTTATCCAGCGCTACAAGCAGATAACCGATCCCGATTGAAATACTGCAGAGGAACCGTCCGACAGTCTCCCTGTAGACAACATCAATCAGACGCAGCTCCTGGCCTTTAGCTGCGCTTTCAACACGCAGATTCAACGCTTTTTTCCCCAGTGTCGAGCCTGTGTAATATGTGCACAGGATAAAATAGAGCACCTGTACCGCATAAAGCAGAATATCTTTCAGAAAATACTGGAAGAGAATATTTCCGTCCAGAAATGTTCCTTTTGTCAGCGATGTGACCGGTATCAGTACCAGTCGAGCCGCCAGCAGGATAAAAAACACTATAATATGATCCAGAAGAAAAGCCGCCAGCCTCACCCAGAAACCCGCATATACTATCTCTTCCTGTGCTGCCTGCACAAAAACTTTTTCAGCCTGAACATCCCGCGTAAACGCCTCATTTGTCTGTGTTCTCTGTGTAAATACTCCGGCTTCCTGCACGTCATTTCCAAATGCTTCTGTTTCCTGTGTTTCCTGAACATCGGAAGTATTATCCGCTCTTATTACGTTTTCTGCCACATCCCGTGCCCCGGATTCATCCGGCTGTGTATCACTGTAAAGGTTTTGCATAATACATCAGCACCCCGCTTTCCATTTCAGCTGCGGTTTCTTTCAGTACCTGTGCTTCCGATTTCGGAATAACTTCTTTCACTTTTAAAAAAAGAGAAGCAAAGATATTATCTTCCGAGGTCAGCTCATAATAATCATAAACTCCAAGCTCATCGCTCATCATGTACTGCACATCCTCCAGAGATGCAAGTTCATCAACCAGACCAAGATTCAGGGCCTGTTTGCCGGTATATGTCCTGCCGTCTGCAAGAGCAATCACTTCATCCTCTGACATATTACGGCCGTCTGCCACGATTTCCACGAACCTGCTGTAGCATTCATCCACCTGGCTCTGGTAAATCGCAATCTGCTCATCCGTCAGACTGCTGCTGTCTTTATTTTCCCCGCTTGTTATGCTGACATAGCGGATACCCAGCTTTTCATATAACCCTGTCAGGTCATATCCCGACATAATAACGCCGATGGAACCTGTCGTGGTATTCGGATTTGCAAAAATATAATCAGATGCCATAGATACCATATATCCGCCGGAAGCAGCGTAATGAGACATATATACCCAGACCGGATTTCCTGTATAATCCCGGTATTCCTGAAGCTTCAGATACAATTCCTCTGATTCATATACTGTTCCGCCCGGAGAATCCACATACAGAAGAATTCCTCTGTTATAAGGATCATCCATCAAATAATTTACATAATTCATTGTCGTAAGGTGCTGATAAGATTGTTCGTCATCAAAAAGCCCTGCCTCATACTGCTCTTCAATGGTTCCGACAACATCCACAATCGCGATATAATCATAATCAGGCGTATCAAAACCGATGTCTTCACTGACAAGTGCATTTACACTTTCCGCCAGCATATTCTCAGAGACCTGCTTAGCCATCATATTTGTCAGCACGCTCGACACTCCGACAGCGATGAACAGAACTACCGCTGCAACCAGCCCGATAACCTGCTTTTTCTTCATTTCATTTCCTCCATAACGTCCTTATATAACGTTTCTCTGCTGTAATCCCCGCCGTCTTTTTCAGAAACAGCGGGGGAAATGCTTCATCCTTTATCTTCTCTCAATTCCCAGGCTTTCCAATCCTTTGAGAATCTTATCCATAGCAGCCGTAACATCTGCCTCTTCCAGGGTCTTGTCTTTTGCACGGAATACAATAGAATATGCAACGGATTTAAATCCTTTCTGGATCTGCGCTCCTTCATATAAATCAAACAAAGCATAGCTTTCCAGATATTTTCCGCCCTTCGCTGCGATCACATCTTCAATCTGTCCGACCAGAATTTCCTTCGGCACAGTCATACTGATATCGCGGGTCACTGCCGGATATTTTGCAATTCCGGTGTACTTTCTGTCAAATGTAGCGTATTCCAGAATTTCCGGCATATCGATCACTGCAACGTAAGCGCGTGTGCCGATTCCGTAAGTATCTGCCACATCCGGATGTACTTCTCCGAGGAAGCCTACAACCTTACCGTCATAAATGATATTTGCCTGACGTCCCGGATGCAGGTACGGTCTGCCTGCTTTCGGATCATAGGTTTCTTTTTTCTTCATGCCGATCTTCTCAAAAAATTCTTCCACAACACCCTTCATGCTGAAGAAATCACCTTCGCCGTACATTCCCAGTGTAAACTGCATACGTTCTTCCGGAAGCTCTGTAAGCGGAAGCTGCTTCGGCAGATAAATATTGCCGAGCTCATAAAGACGGACATTTTTATTTCTTCTGTTATAGTTTGTCGCAAGAGATGTAAGCATTCCGTTTAAAGAAATGGTACGCATGATACTGTAATCCTCTCCCAGCGGGTTCATGATCTCAACCGCATTTCGAAGCGGTGAATCTGCCGGAAGCAGCAGCTTGTCAAATACCTTCGGGCTTTCAAAGGAATATGTCATTCCCTGGCTGAATCCGCAAAATTCCGCGATATCTCTTGCAACCTGCTCGATACGGAGTTTAAAAGACAATTTTCCGGTCGTAGCCTCCCCGGTCGGGAGAGTGGTCGGAATATTATCATATCCACAGAAACGCGCCACTTCTTCTGCGAGATCGGCAATACGGAACAAGTCGTGACGGAAAGTCGGTGCTATCACTTCTTTTGTCTCTGCGTCATATTCCAGGTCGATCATTTTGAAATATCCAAGCATTTCTTCCTCCGGAATATCTGTTCCGAGCATTCTGTTGATTTTATCAGCATCAAACGGTACTCTCACCGGTTCTTTCACTTTAGAATAAACATCTACTGTACCGCCCACGACCTCACCTGCACCCATCTCTTCCACAAGCTGGCACGCACGGTCAATCGCTGCTTTTGCATTGTTCGGGTCAAGCCCCTTTTCAAATTTACCGGAAGCATCGGTACGAAGACCTACACGTTTACTGGATTTCCGGATATTTACGCCGTCAAAACATGCCGCCTCAAACAGCACTGTCTTCACATTGTCCGTAATCATGGAGTTCTCTCCGCCCATGATTCCTGCAATTCCGACTTCCTTCTCGCCGTCACAGATCATAAGCACATCCTTGTCAAGATTACGGACCTGTCCGTCCAGTGTAGTGAATTTATCCCCGTCCTGTGCGGTTTTTACAATAATTTCATTTCCTGAAATTGTGTCCAGGTCATATGCGTGCATCGGCTGTCCGTATTCTTCCATAACGTAGTTGGTGATATCAACCAGATTATTGATCGGACGGATCCCTACAGAAGCAAGTCTTCTCTGCATCCACTCCGGTGACGGACCGATTTTAATATTTTTAACCACTCTTGCACAATAACGCGGGCAAAGTTCCGGATTCTCCACAGTCACTTTAATATAATCATTGACATCTTCCTCATTTCCCGTTTTTGTTACGACCGGCGGTACAAATTTCTTTCTGAAGGTAGCTGCCGCTTCCCTGGCAATACCGATGACGCTGTAGCAATCCACACGGTTTGATGTTACTTCATATTCAAATACAACATCATGAAGTCCGAGTACTTCAATCGCATCCGCTCCGACTTCCGTATCCTCCGGTAAAATATACAGTCCGTTGTCCGGCGCATCCGGATACATATCCTTGGAAGAGCCAAGCTCTTCAATCGAGCACATCATACCAAAGCTCGGCACACCGCGGAGCTTTCCTTTTTTAATCTTAATGCCGCCCGGTGTTCTGGAACCGTCATGACCGCCTGCAACACGTCCGCCGTCCAGGACGACCGGAACTTTTGCCCCCTCAAATACATTTGGTGCTCCGGTAACGATCTGAATAGTCTCTGTCCCTACATCCACCTGGCAGACAACAAGCTTGTCCGCGTCCGGATGACGTTCAATCTTTACCACCTGACCGACTACGATCTTATCCAGGTCGGCATCTAATTCTTCATACCCTTCCACCTTCGTTCCTGAAAGAGTCATTGCATCTGTATATTCCTGTGCTGTCACATCAAGTTCCGGCACATACGCTTTAATCCATGATAATGAAGTATTCACTGTTAACTCCTCACTTTCTTCGCTGCTCTATATAATTTCTATCGAGTATATCAGAACTGTTTCAGGAAACGGATATCATTCTCATATAACAGTCTCATGTCATCAATTTCGTATTTCAGAAGTGCGATACGCTCAAGACCGACGCCAAATGCAAATCCGTTATATTCCTCCGGGTCAATGCCGCACATTTCCAGCACATGCGGATGAACCATGCCGCACCCGAGAATCTCAATCCATCCGGAGCCTTTACAGAAACGGCATCCCTTGCCGCCGCATTTGAAACAGCTTACATCCACTTCCGCGCTCGGTTCTGTGAATGGGAAATGATGCGGACGGAATTTCGTCTTGGTATCCGGACCGAACAGTTCTTTTGCAAACACCTCCAGCGTACCTTTCAAGTCAGCAAAGGAAATATTCTTATCGATGACCAGTCCTTCAATCTGATGGAAGGATGGTGAATGCGTCGCGTCCACTTCGTCTGAACGGAATACACGTCCCGGGGCAATCATGCGGATCGGGAGTTTTCCCTGCTCCATCACACGTGCCTGTACGGGAGAGGTCTGTGTACGAAGCACAATATCTTTATTAATATAGAAAGTATCCTGCTCATCTTTTGCCGGATGGTCTGCGGGAATATTCAGCTTTTCAAAATTGTAAAGGTCATATTCTACTTCCGGTCCTTCGACCACCTCATACCCCATTCCGACAAAGATATTCTCCACTTCCTCGAGGGCGATGGTATTCGGATGACGGTGTCCTACCGTATTCTTTTTGGACGGAAGGGTAACATCAATGACCTCCTGTTTCAGCTTTTCTTCGCGGATAGCCTTCTCCATCTTTACCTTTGTTTCTTCCAGCAATGTTTCAATCGCGGCTCTTGTCTCATTGACGAGCTGGCCGACCTTCGGCCTTTCCTCCGGTGCTACATCCTTCATGCCCTTTAACACAGCCGTCAGTTCCCCTTTTTTTCCCAGAAACCTGACGCGCACATCATTTAGTTTTTCCGGTACATCAGAAGCCTGTATCTGTGCCATTGCTTCTTTTTTGATCTGTTCCAGTCTTTCTTTCATCTTTGCTTCTCCTTTTTCCTGTTATACGAAAAAAACTCCGTTCCCATAAGGGACGAAGTTAATATCCGCGGTACCACCCTGCTTCCCACAAAATCCGTCTGTGGACTCTCAAATTTGTGTAACGTACAACAACGGCGCTTCCTACTGAATCTTCAAAAACGCAGCTAACGTGGGAATTTCGATTGCCGTCTGAACTGAAGAGAACTTTCAGCCGGTGATTCTCTCTCTCTGGACAGGAAACGGGGCTCTACTGTGCACGGTCTTCGCTTTTCATCCTTATAACTCCTGATAAACGTACAGGAGACATTTTTAATAACAAGTTATGTTCATACTCTGCAATCCTTTATCAGAATATGTACCATTATATTTTAATCATGCATCCCATGAATGTCAAGAAATTTTTACTCTCCCGGTACACTTACTGCTCATGATGTATCTCTTTATTCATCCGGGCAATGCTATACTTGTGGATTCCTTCTAAAATAGCATTCAGTTCCGCTCCTATCAGAATCACATACATACACATATAGAGCCACAGCATAATCAGAATAATTGTCGTAAGACTCCCGTACATGGTGGAAAACCCGGTAAATATATCCAGATATATGGAAAAGATAAAGGAAATCAAAAGCCATCCACATGAGGTAAATATTGCACCCGGAAGTTGTTTTCTCCAGGTCGTTTTCGGCCGGTGTTTCCGGTTGGGCAAAAATCGATACACCAAATCCCAGAATACGGTCAGAACCGCCAGCGTGAGCAGTGTGCGGGTTTTGATAATAAATGAAATCACATGATTTAAAAACGGGGCATACTTATATATCATAATGCTGATTCTGTTTCCGAATACTGACAAAATCAAGGACAGTACAATCGCGAGCAGGAACAACAGTGTGTAAAAGGATGCTCTGATGCGGAGATAAATATAATTTCTTGTCTCCCTGCATTCATACACGGCATTCAGACCCGAAGACACTGACAGTACACCTTTCCCTGCCGACCATAATGCTACAAGTACCGTGACCGGAATCAGTGTAGCAGACTGGTTATATACCTCCCATACAATTGTACGGATAAAGCCGGAAACAGATTCAGGAAAAACCATCAATACCGCTTTCATCATTTCGTCCATTTTAATCGGTGTATACCGAACAAGCGTCATAAGAAGCCAGATAATCGGAATGAGCGACAACACAAAAAAATACGCCGCCTGTGCTGCATACACCCCGGTATGATGCCTTTTGAACACATCCAATATACTATCGATACTATATTTTATCTTTTTTATTCTGTTCATAGTTTTACCCCTCTGTCCTTCTCTTTTGCCGACACCGGTATTTTTGCTGCGGGATGCGGGTCAGCGCAGCCTGAATCTTTATTACCGGATATGTGCATTCTGCAGGACATGCGCCGGCACTTTTCTCGGAATGTATGATAACGAAATAACGAAAAAGAGGCAACTGCCGTGCAGCTGCCTTTTCTCTTTGGTATTCCCAAAATGCCGGTCCCTGTATTTTGACTCCTAGCCGAAGCCAGGTGGGCAACCGCATCTGCTTTTCTGCCTTCCCCTGCATAAATGGAGGCTTGACATATTACAGAAATATAAGAATCCCGTTTAAAGTAATGTAGGTTCAAAATTACAAGGTTATCGCACATCTCAGGTATTGATATCATTATATCCTTTTATAGTTCATTTTACAACCCTTATCGAGAAAAATCGCTGAAATTCTTCATCCAATTGTGGTAATATTATCCTGCCCATGCTGTCACCGACAGTCGTTGCGGATACATGTTGATTTACAAGTCCGGAAACCGGGAACATATTTCCGTAAACAAGCAGCTAAAACTGCCATTTTTTATTTTCAAAACATTTTTGGAAGCATCTCCCGCAGGATAAACACCTCATATTCATCCGGAGACTTCCCGCAAATCACCTGAAATTTATCCGGATCACAAAATTCTGCCATTACCTGGAGGCATACGCCGCAAGGGTAACAGATTTCAGGTTCATCGTTTCCTCCCGAAACAGCAATAGCGCTAAACGAGCTGTTTCCTTCGGATATTGCCTTGAAAAATGCAGTACGTTCTGCGCAGTTAGTCGGTCCGTAGGCACGATTTTCGATATTGCAGCCTGTAACAACTGTTCCGTCTTTACATAACAATGCCGCCCCTACTTTATAGCCCGAATATGGACTATAAGAATTATCCCTGGCTTTTATAGCCATTTTTACCAAATCAGAATACTCCATCAGACCACTCCTATATCAAATGCATTATACGTTCAGTATCTCCTTCACAGCCGCCTTCATCTGTGCGGCATCACATTCTCTTTTGTGAAGAATCTGAGCATTGCGGATTTCCTTGATTGCATTCGGGACAGGCATTCCTGATACCTTTTCTAATTCATCAATCAGGGCAAAATCTTCTATTCCATTATATTTATCATCAATCGCAGTCATGACGCTTCCCGCAAATTTGTACGGGCTTGCCGTGGATGCGACCAGCATCTTTTTCATATCTCCGCCTGCTTCTCTGTAAGACTTACTTACATATGCAGCCACGGCAGTGTGGGTATCCATCACATATCCTGCTGACTGATAGGTATCGTGGATCTTCTGTGCCGTTTCTTCTTCCGTAGCATATCCGCCGACAAAATCCTTAAGCCGTTCTTTCATCTCTTCCGTAATCTCATACACACCATCTGTTTTGAGTGCATACATCAGTGCCTTTGTTTTCTCAGCATCCTGTCCGCCAGCCGTATATATCAGACGCTCCAGGTTGCTGGAAATAAGGATATCCATGGAAGGGGAAGATGTCAGAACAAATTCCCTGTTTTTGTCATATTTTCCTGTCTTGAAGAAATCGAACAGTACTTTATTTTCATTAGAAGCGCAGATAAGTTTTGCAATCGGCACTCCCATCAATTTTGCATAATATGCTGCAAGAATATTACCAAAATTTCCTGTCGGAACCGTGACATTGATTTCTTCGCCTGATTCAATCTCGCCATACTCAAGCAGCTTTGCATAGGCATATACATAATAAACGACCTGAGGCACCAGACGACCGATATTGATGGAATTTGCAGATGAGAACTGATAACCGGCATCCGCAAGCTCAGTTCCGAACTCCTTATCTTCAAAAATAGCTTTCACGCCGCTTTGTGCATTGTCAAAATTCCCGTGAATGGCAACAACAGCTGTATTATTTCCCTTCTGTGTAACCATCTGAAGTTCCTGTACCCTGCTGACTCCGTTCTTTGGATAAAAAACGATAATCCTTGTGCCCGGCACATCTGCAAATCCTGCAAGCGCAGCTTTTCCGGTATCTCCGGAAGTTGCCGTCAGAATCACGATCTCATTTTTTACATGATTTTTCTTCGCAGATGTTGTCAGAAGATGCGGCAAAATAGAAAGTGCCATATCTTTAAAGGCAATTGTAGCACCGTGGAACAATTCCAGATGATAGGTATCTCCCACCTTGACAAGCGGAGCGATCACTTCCGTGTCAAACTTAGTATCATATGCACACGCAATACAGTGCTTGAGCTCTTCTTCTGTAAAATCTGTCAGGAACTGCTTCATCACAGCATATGCTGTCTCCTGATATGTCATCCCCTTCAGTTCTTCCATCGTCACATCAAGCTTCGGAACTGAAACCGGCACAAACAGACCGCCGTCATCGGCAAGACCTTTTAAGATAGCCTGAGAAGCTGTAACAGTACCCTCGGAACTTCTGGTGCTTTTGTATAGTAAATCCATTTCTTTATCCTCTTCTTCCTTTTTGATTAAGATTGATTAACGGCAGCCCTTCTATCACGCCGGATACTTAATACATATAAACAAAGACCGCCTGCACTGCGTTCATGATACCACATGTAATCCTCAGAATCAAGCGCGTCCGGGTGTTCTCTGTAAAAATGACACTGCAAATTGGTCTGTACCACTCCTGCTTTCCCGATGCCGACAGTTCTTTCCGCAGCTCATAGCCAGAAAAACGTCCCGAACCTTACGGTCCGGGACGCCCCACTTAAGCTCCATTTCAGAGCTGTATGTTATTTAGTCGATCCTCTGTACGCTTACCGGCAATACTTCTGCAATTGCTGCAAAACCATTATGTCCCTGCAATACAGAAATTTCAATTGTCTTAGCCGTTACTGTTTCATCCAGTATCTGAACTACCCATTCACTGCTGCCCTGGCTTGCTGAAGCTACTTCAATATTGCTTCCTGATGCAAGTACATTGCCATCAGCATCAAGTACGCGGTAGCTGTATTTCTGTATCATACCATTATTTCCGCCGGTCGGTCTCTGCTGGAACTTAAATCCGCCCATTTCCGTTACCTGTCCGAGATCAACGGTAAGGACTGCCGGATTAGATTCACTTACAGTAAATCCTGTAGAAGACCAATTGGTATGCCAGTATGTGGAGGAATTTCCGTCTGCCGCTGCTGATGCAACACCGCTTCCTGCAGGTTCTCCTGTAGTCTCTTCAGTATTTGCAGTTGCAGTAAATGTTCCCAGCTGATCAGCCGGAATATCATAGACGATTGTATCCGTAACTGTCATTACAAATTCAAAAGTCTTGTCACCTGCTGTTGCTGTTACTGTTGCAGTTCCTGCTCCTACTGCAAGAATCTTGTTGTTTTCTTTATCAACCTTCACAACATTTTCATCAGAGCTTACCCATGTAAACTGATCCAGGTTGCTGCCATAGATGTCAGCGCTTTCATGCTTCAACAGTTCTTTAGCAGAAATCGTTACTGCAATGGCATCTTTATCTTCTTTGATTACAAGACTATCAAGGATGAAGTCCGTCTGTCCATAACTTCCGGATCCTGCTCTGCTTCCCTGCTCGTACAGACCGATCCATGTCTGTCCGCTGCCGGAACCAACTACCTGCATTGTCACATGCTTTGTCTCGCCTCTTGCCTGATCCAGATAATCTTCCTCAGAAGGTAACGTATAAGTCTTGCCATCGCCGATTACCATAGCATATGCCTTGTCCGGTCCGGACTGGTAATCAAATTCTACTGTATAAACCTTACCGGCTTCAAATCTGAAGTTCTGCGGAATTGTCTGATAGATAATTCCTGTATTTGCACCGTGATGCTTCAGTGACCATTCACCTTCCAGAACATCATCTACAACTCTGCCGTTCCATCCTGCCTGTGTATACGGAGCATGGAGCTGTGACAAATGAGTTACCGGATCGCTTACACCCTGTGCCGAACCAAGTACAAACGGATACAGTCCCTGTACTACTTCCTCGAAATCCTGTACGAAGCTTCCGTCTTCCTGTTCATTGTTAAGAGAAATCTTCACAATACGGATGTCATCCATATATGTAACGCCTTCTCCTGCTTCTCTTGACAATGTGAGCTGTGCCGTCTTACCTTCTGCTGTGAAGGATACCTGCATACGCTGCATCATAGTTCCGTGTTCCTGATCGCACTGAACGTAGTTTGTCAGGATTGAACGTTCCGTGTAATTTGTAACTGTGTTATGTTCTACATCCGGTTTTTCAACCTCGCCTGTATAACGGCTGATAATTGTAGCACATACTGCACGGTTTGTAGTTCCCTGCGGATTCAGCCTTCCGCCGTCACCTGTGATGATTTCTTTTGCAACACACCATTTCATAGCATCTTTTGCAAACTCATTAACATTGCCTGCATCCGGGAATGTTGACAGTTCTTTACTCTCTGTCGGTGCTTCTCCAAGTTTATATGTAGCATATCTGTACATCATGGTTGCAAGCTGTTCACGGTTGATCTGATCAGCCGGACCAAACTTTCCTTTATTTGCGCCGGAAGTATATCCTGTAACAATACCATTCTCTGCTGCCCAGAGGATAGCATCCGTATACCAGATTCCGTCAGGCACATCTGAGAATTTATTAGTATACTCTACTTTCGGCTGACCTTCCATACGGTAAAGAATCACTGCAAACTGTGCTCTTGCCAGATTCTGGTCCGGGCCAAAGGTTACATTGTCCATACCTGTCATCAGAGATTTCACATAAACATCGTATACATATTTATAGTACCACTGATCCTTCGGAACATCCTTATACGGAAGTTCTGCAACATCTCCCTGGTTTCCTGCACTTGTGGTATCAACTGTGATCGCAGCTTTTGCATCACTCTGGTTGTCTACATATACTTCAGCTACATAATCTGTACCTGCTTCCAGACCGGAGATGGTTGTCGTTACTTCTACATTCTTTTCAGGGCTGTTAAATACAAGTTTCTGATCTCCAAGATCGGATGTTTCTACAGAAACAGAAGCATCGTCGATATCTCCTGACCAGTCATCAGCAGAAAGTGCTTCTCCGTCAGAATATCCGTTGAATCCCGGATCTGAAACATAATCAGATTCGCCATATCCGGCTTTCAGTTCTTTTACTGCCGCACCCTTTACAAGTACATAAGCCTGAGCTGCATCAGCACTCAGCGTAACAGTACCATTTGTAACCGGAATAGTTGCTTCTTCCGCACGGCCCTGATCGGTAAGCTTGTACATTACAACATTTGCAAGGTTTGCCCATTCACCTTCAAGTTCCCATGTTGTTTCACCACCGTCCAGATTCCAGTGATACAGTTTTTCAGAATCGTCTTCTGAATCTGTCCACGGAAGCAGGTAAGCAGCATCATTCAATACAACTTTACCATTCAGAGTGATTGTACGTTCTGTAACAATATCATTTCTCTGTTCTTCATTTCTTGCTACTACTACCACATCACCCTCATCATTTTTAAGAGTGATCTGTTTTTCCTGATTTGCAACCGGTGAAGCCTCATCTTCTCCGTAGTCTTCCCAGTCAACTACATAATAGTGCTGAAGGAACTTGGTCGGAAGGTTTTCATTAAATGTTGTTTCAATATAAGAATTGAAATTCTGATTTCCCTGCCATCCTTCAAATCCTACAAGCTTAAATCCTCCGAGCAGCGGGTTGTCTGCTGTTCCGCCGAAATTCGGATAATTCTGAACATGTGTATCTCTCAGGTCATTGGTGATGAACCGCATAATCTCACTGTTATGTCCCTTCATCGTTTGACCGCCGTAATTGGTGTCTGTGCCCCAGTGATACCATGTCATATCATATTCACTGACATTCGGGAACTCTGTGGAGAATCTCCATCCAAGAGAATTGATTTCTTCTGCAATTCTTCTCGTCTCCCATGTATTCTGATACCATACATCCAGATAAATGAAATCCATGTTGTCTTCCATTGTCTCTGCTTCTGCCTTGAGTTCTTCTTTGGAAACATCAACTGTTCCTGTGGATGCGCCTACTGCTGTCGGCCATGCATTGCTGTAATGGCTTGTTCCGTTAATTCTGTCATACAGCTGTACAAAACGTTTCCATCTTGCCTGTGTTGACAGATCCCAGAGCTTGTCAATTACAACTGACTGATCCAGCCATCCCCAGCCGCCGCTAAATCCGGCAACAAGCATGTCCTCATTAAAGGATGCTGCCTCAGGATATGCTTCCTGAGCATTAACATGAATACCGATCTGGGCATCATATTGATGTGCGATCTTAATCAATTCCTGGAAATCTTCCACGCCGCCTTCACGTTCTGCGATATCTGCATACTCGGAGTTAGCGGAATCGTGTCCTTCATTTCCATATCCTTTCAGCATAACTGCCTGTCCGAGGCCGTCTGTTGCAAGGTATACTTTTTTAATACTGTCAGCAGTTGTAAGGAACGGGTTCGGTGCCATACTTGCAAAGTTCATAACGATACGATAGTTAACGATATCTTTCATATCTTCCGCACCGTCTGCCACATGCATAATATCACGGTATGCCAGTGCGCCGTCATTCCAGTCAATATCGCCGTCGCCGTTTTCATCTGCCGCAATTGCAACCTTTGCAACCGGGAGTTCACTTACCGGATAATCATCATAATTAGCTGCATTTGCCTGTCCGGTCTTATCACCGCATTCATAGTACCATGCTGCGCTTGTCAGCCCCATTGTGTCAGCACCGTTATTGCGAATGACTCTCTTGTCGCTTTCTGCTTCTGAATTGCTGAACAAACCTGCACTTAATTTTCCGTTCTGCAGGAATGCATAAGCATAACCTTCGCTGCTGGACGGTACAAATCCATCCTCAAAGCTGATATATGTATCTGCAACATTTGTTGTAACCGTAGAAATATTTGCACCTGCAAAGTTTGCGCCTTCATCCGCTGAACTTACGCTCAAAAGATTCAGCTGCGGGATATCAATTGAAGCAATCTTTGCACATCCGTCAGCTTTCTTTATTTCCGTCACTTCCCATGTAAGCGTGTTTGCTTCAACACTAACTTTCACTGTAATATCAACATTAATTTCATGATCTGCATCTTCAACGTGCATCACATAAGTTCTTGAGGTTTCTGTCGTCTCATCAACTGTAACTTCAGGCTCGATAGATACTCCGTTGATTGCAACAGTATTCAGTTCTGATTCGTTTCCGCGGAAAAATTCTTTGCCTTCAGTTGCCATCTCATATCGTGCCACCACCGGGAAATTCTTTCCGATATAAACTTTCATTTCATCAGACTGAATCGTATCATATTTTGTGAGATCCAAATCTGCTTTTGCACTCAACGTCACATCAAAAACATTATCTTTATCTTCTACAGTTACGTTTCCTGTAAAAGGTTCATAACCTGCCTTTGATACAGACATCGTATACTCTTTCAGCGCGAGAGCTTCAAAAGAATAGCTGCCCTGTTCATCAGTTGTAGCAGTATTTGTGCCAACACGTACTGTGGCACCGGATATCGGTGTTCCGTCAGTATTCTTAACTGTTCCCGTCAATGGGCGGGTTGCATCTGTTGTATATTCAACAATCTGACCCTCACGTTCTGCACAAAGCACCCATGTATCATCCATGCAGTTTGTTCCGTTCTGTTTTACATCTGCAAATGAAACCGTTGTCTGCTTATTTGTCTTTACACCAAAACGTCCGCCAGCTGCAAGATCAAAGAAATTCTGATCCGTTACACTAACCTTCGTACCGTTAACGGTCACATTCATCGTCTCACGGCTGATAGCAATCGTCAGCTGCATCTCTTCTCCCTCTGTCGGAGTCGGAAGACCGCTGATTGCCGGATAGCTCTCTCTTCCGTCGATCTTGTACTGATAGTACCATTTACTGGTCGGATCATATCCTACATATACCCAGTTATTATCATCTGTATAGTTGTAAAATACACCCCAGTTTTCACTTGGCTTGATTGTCAGTGACAACTCATACCCGAGTTCTGTCGTCTTGTCATCGTCAAGAATAAGAATCGGAGCCGTCGTACCTGGATTACCATAGTTGTGACCGCCGCTGTTGTTTGCTCCGCCTGTGATTGTGATCCACTTTCTTTCGTTATCAGCCGCTTTAACTTCCACAGCAGGCAGATAACTCAGAAATGTAGTGCAAACCATAGCAAGTGCAAGCAATGCCGCAATCACTTTTTTAGTTAGTCTTTTCATAATCATCCTCCTTATAAAAATAATGATAGTTGCATGTCCTTCCGCGAACGGAAACGGAAAGACCTATGCACATTTATTATACCAATATCACAAAGAAAATCCAACACTTTATTGACAAATTGTCACTTTTTTATAACAGCTCAGCCAAAAGCGGCAAATCGGGTGGGTCATGCTCACATGAACGAACACGGAATGGCGCTCTCTGAGCTGTACCAGATCGACCAGCTTCCTGTTTTCTCCGATTTCTTTTCCGATTTCCTTTCCAATCTCCTTACCACGTTTATTTGACTCTTTTAATTCTTCTGCAAATATTTCTCTTAACGCTTCACACATCTTCTTTTCCTCCAATATCTTAGACTTGTTGGCATTTACAATAGTGACTGTCAGTTCCGTCGGAAGGGTTTCCAGCACAGATCCTGTATCGGACTGATCAAAACAGGTATAGCCGTAAACCTTGTAAAAATCATTGATGCTTAAATAATCATCGGATGTGTAAAAACCCTGCAGTCTCGATTCATCCATTTTGTCTGAAGGATATCATCAGAAACCGCAGGGTTGTCTATTGAAATAATTCTATATTTACTTGTCTGTTTCGTTTAAATAATCACTTTGTTTCTTTTTTGCTGTTCGTATATTTCACAAGCCCGCCTGCCGCAATCAGCTTCTGCATGAATTCCGGGAAGGGCTGTCCCTGGAATTCTGTTCCTTTTGTGCGGTTGTAAATCCTGCCGCTGTCAAAATCAACTTCAACTTCGTCCCCGACATCGATTCCTTTTGCCGCTTCCGGACATTCGATGATAGGAAGCCCGATATTTATAGCATTACGGTAAAAAATACGTGCAAATGTCTCGGCGATGATGCAGCTTACACCTGCAGTTTTGAGACAAAGCGGCGCATGTTCTCTGGATGAACCACATCCAAAATTCTTGTTTGCTACAATCAGGTCACCCGGCCGTACTTTTTTCGCAAATTCCGGGTCTATATCTACCATTGCATGGCTGGCAAGCTCCTGCGGGTCAAAAGAATTCAGATATCTTGCCGGGATGATAACATCTGTATCTACATTATCCCCATATTTAAAAACGTGTCCCATTGCTTTCATGCTTTGTCACCTACTTTTTCCGGATTTGCAATATATCCGGCAATTGCACTGGCAGCCGCCACTTCCGGGGAAGCCAGATAAATCAGCGAATCCACATGTCCCATTCTTCCGACAAAGTTACGGTTCGTTGTGGAAACACATTTTTCGCCTGCTGCCATAACACCCATGTGACCGCCCATGCACGGGCCGCAGCTCGGCGTATTCACCGCACATCCGGCATCAATGAAAATGTCCATCAGTCCTTCTGCAATACACTGTTTATAAATCTTCTGTGTGGCAGGAACGACCATAACACGTACATCACGGTGAACCGTATGTCCCTTCAGAACTGCCGCCGCCTTTCTCAGGTCTTCCATTCTTCCGTTCGTACAGGAACCGATCACAACCTGATCGATTTTAATCGGCTCCATTGCCTCTAACTCATCAATTGTTTTAGCATTGCCCGGAAGATGAGGAAATGCTACCGTCGGGCGAACATCTGCCAGATTAATCTCAACAACTTCATCATATTCTGCATCTTCATCGGCGGTATAGACCGTATAATCTTTTTTGCAATGTTCTGCCAGATACTGCTTCGTCTTTTCATCAACCGGGAAAATTCCGTTTTTTGCCCCCGCCTCGATTGCCATATTTGCCATTGTAAAGCGGTCATCCATTGACAGATTTGCAATACCGTCTCCGGTGAATTCCATTGATTTATACAAAGCTCCGTCCACACCGATCTTGCCGATGATATGGATGATAATGTCTTTTCCGCTCACATACGGTCCCGGTTTTCCTGTCAGGACAAATTTGATTGCGGAAGGAACCTTAAACCAAAGCTCTCCTGTAGCCATTCCTGTCGCAATATCTGTCGTACCGACTCCTGTGGAAAATGCTCCGAGAGCTCCGTATGTACAGGTATGTGAGTCCGCACCGATAATACATTCTCCCGCAGCCACAACACCGGCTTCCGGAAGGATTGCATGCTCCACACCTGATTTTCCCTGCTCAAAATACCAGGTAAGCCCCTGTTCCTTTGCATATTCGCGGATTGCCTTTGAATTCTCCGCAGATTTAATATCTTTATTTGGGGTAAAATGATCCGGCACAAATACTACTTTATCTTTATCAAACACCTTATCTGACATCTGTTTAATGATTGGAAGCGCCATCGGTCCTGTGATGTCATTTGCCATCACGATATCCAGCTTAGCTTCGATCAACTGTCCTGCCGTCACAGAATCCAATCCTGCATGGGCAGCCAGAATTTTCTGCGTCATAGTCATTCCCATAATCAAACAACCTCCTGTATGTATTTTACTGATGATTACTCTGCCAAAAGAATATATTTTATTTTGCCTGAATAAATCCTTTTGCCGTCAATGCTTCCGCGCACAAAACAGCTCCGCCTGCCGCGCCTCTGACTGTATTGTGGGACAGTCCGACAAACTTGTAATCGAACATACTGTCTTCTCTCAATCTTCCGATTGATACACCCATTCCATTCTCATAATCCACATCCATCTTCACCTGCGGGCGGTTATCTTCTTCCAGATACCGGATAAACTGCTTCGGTGCACTCGGAAGATTTGCTTCCTGCGGGAAACCTTTGAAAGAAACAAGTTTCTCAATCAACTGTTCTTTGGTCGGTTTTTTCTCAAAATTGATAAACACTGCCGCAGTATGTCCGTTCAGCACCGGAACGCGGATACACTGACATGTAATCTTCGGCAGCTCTGCCTTTACGATCACGCCATTTTCCACTTTTCCAAGTACACGAAGCGGCTCCTGCTCGCTCTTTTCTTCCTCACCGCCGATATATGGAATAATGTTTTCTACCATTTCCGGCCAGTCTTTAAATGTCTTGCCTGCTCCGGAAATTGCCTGATATGTTGTCGCAACCACTTCCTTTGGCCCGAATTCCTTCCATGCTGCCAGGCACGGTGCATAGCTCTGGATTGAGCAGTTCGGCTTTACAGCAATAAATCCTCTTGTAGTTCCAAGACGCTTCTTCTGATCTGCAATCACATCAAAATGCTCTGAGTTAATCTCCGGCACTACCATCGGAACGTCCGGTGTCCAGCGATGGGCACTGTTATTGGAAACGACCGGAGTTTCAGTCTTTGCATAGGCCTCCTCAATTGCTCTGATTTCTTCTTTTGTCATGTCTACTGCGCTGAATACAAAATCAACGGTAGATGCGACTTTTTCAACCTCATTAACGTTATACACAACCAGATTTTTTACAGCTTCCGGCATGGGTGTATCCATTTTCCACCTTCCGCCTACTGCCTCTTCATATGTCTTTCCTGCAGAACGCGGGCTTGCCGCTACTGTTACTACTTCAAACCAGGGATGGTTCTCAAGCAGCGCAATGAAACGCTGACCCACCATTCCTGTTGCTCCGAGAATCCCTACTTTTAATTTCTGCTCCATTTCATCCACTCCTTTTTTTCTATCTTCATTTATCTTCTATTATTTATCCTCTGCAAGGTAGTCCTTCTCCCATGCAATCACCTGCTCCATCGCAGCTTTTCCCGGTGCACCGATGGTATTTCTCATTTCCACACATGTTTTCATGCTGATTGCCTGATAAATGTCTTCTTCAAACACCGGGGAAATCGCTTTATATTCTTCCAGAGTCATATCATCCAGAGCAATATTTTTCTCAATGCAATACAGGACAAGCTGTCCGACAATTCCATGAGCATCACGGAACGGGACTCCGTGATTTACCAGATAGTCGGCTGCGTCGGTTGCATTAGTAAATCCGTTTTTCGCACTGTTTTCCATCTGCTTTTTATTGAATTTCATTGATGCAAGCATTCCGGTAAAAAGTGCCAGGCAGCCTTTTGTCGTATCGATTGCATCAAACACAAGCTCTTTATCTTCCTGCATATCTTTATTGTAAGCAAGCGGGATTCCCTTCATGGTCGTCAGAAGAGACATCAGTGCACCGTACACCCTTCCGGTCTTGCCGCGTACAAGCTCTGCGATATCAGGGTTCTTTTTCTGCGGCATAATGCTGCTTCCCGTACTGTAAGCATCGTCAACTTCCACAAACTGATATTCATTGGAATTCCAGATGATCACCTCCTCCGAGAAGCGGCTCAGATGCATCATCACGGTCGACATGGCGGACAGCAGTTCTATCAGATAATCCCTGTCCGATACGGAATCAATACTGTTCAGTGTCGGTCCTGCAAATCCAAGCAGTTCAGCAGTATATTCCCTGTCCAGCGGGTAAGTAGTCCCTGCCAGCGCGCCTGCTCCGAGCGGGCAGTAATTCATCCGCCCATAAATATCTTTCATTCGCTGACGATCACGCTTAAACATCTCAAAATATGCCCCAAGATGGTGTGCCAGCGTGATCGGCTGTGCCTTCTGAAGATGTGTGAACCCCGGCATATATGTTTCAGTATGCTCTTCCATCAGTTTAATCAATATTTCAAGCATGTCCTTTAACAGCTTATCCAGCGCAAGTATCTCATCTCTGATATAAAGCTTCATGTCCAGAGCCACCTGATCATTGCGGCTTCTTCCCGTGTGAAGCTTCTTACCGGTATCGCCGATGCGCTCAATCAGGTTCGCCTCTACAAAACTGTGGATATCTTCGTATTCTGAAGTGATCTGAAGGCTTCCGTTCTCCACATCCGAAAGAATTCCCTTCAGGCCGCCAATAATTTTTTCTTTTTCTTCTCCCGTAAGAATCCCCTGTTTTGCAAGCATCGTCACATGTGCAATACTGCCCCGGATGTCCTGCTCGTAGAATCTCCGGTCGAAAGAAATAGATGCGTTAAAGTTATACACTAACTGATCAGTTTCCTTCGTGAAACGCCCGCCCCATAACTGTGCCATATCCCAACCTCTTTTCTTTTGATAATAATAGCTTTTCTATGAATAAAAACTCTTCTGTAAACAAATATATTTTACATCCTTCGGGTACTTCATTGTTTTCGATTTATTAGTCTATCACAGCAACGTGAGGATGTCCATGATAATTTTTTCCTTCATCCCCGTCATATTTAAATTTGTCCATGTCTTTCCCTCATAGAATATATACATCCGCAGTAATCCTGCCGGTATAATCCATACTGTCCGGAAAGTTCCACTGAGCGTTTATATCCGTTTTTCTTTTTAAAATCGGATATCAGATAGGGTACTCCACATTCATCTGCTATTTTCAGACCGATTTCATTTAATTTTTGTGCATTTTTCAGCGGGCTTATACTAAGAGTCGTCGTAAAATAATCAAAAACACCTTCTTTTGCTTTTTCAGCTGCTTCCCTAAGCCGAAGCTCGTAACATCGGAAGCACCTTTCGCCGCCTTCCGGGATGTGTTCAAGCCCTTTTGCCATCTGATAAAATATCTCTTTTTCATAATTACCTTCCAGGAATGTGACCGGGTTTTTGAAATTCATTTGCCTGATCAGATTCTGCTGTTCCTGTACACGGCGTCCGTACTCTTCTTCCGGATAAATATTCGGATTATAATAGAAGACAGTAATCTCGAAGTACTCAGATAAATATTCCAGGACATAGCTGCTGCACGGAGCGCAGCAGCTATGAAGCAGGAGATGCGGAACTTTTTGCTCTGCTCTTAGACGTTCCAGCAGTTTGTCCAGCTCTTTCTGATAATTCACTTTTTGCTGAGTTTTCCTTTCTACGACTTTCATAGTCCCGCATTCCTCCCTGAGTTTTGATTATTCTTTATCTTAAACACAGTCCGGATTATTGTCTAATCCTGATACTTGTTTCTGAACCGCATAATAATTGTCGCACATTCCGCCCGGTTTGCATTTCCCTGAGGGTCGATTGCCGTACCGTTATCTTTTCCGGTTATGATACCGATACCGACCGCCCAGCTCATAGCTTCCTGTGCATAGGCACTTACCTTTGAAGCGTCTTTAAATTTGCTGAAATCAGCCTTCTCGCTCACATCATAGCCCATATAATTTGCATAACGGTACATCATAACCGCCATCTGCTCCCGGTTGATGTTATCCCCCGGTCCGAACATTCCCGTACTCGTGTAGCCTGTCACTACCCCGGTGCCGCTCGCCCACAAAATAGCATCCGTATACCAGATACCTTCCGCCACATCCGGGAATTTTGCGGTATAAGTAACTGCCGGTGAATTGTTCATTCTGTACAGTATTACCGCGAACTGTGCCCTTGCAAGCGTTTGAGACGGACCGAAATATTCTTCATTCAGACCGGTCATCAACCCTTTAGAGAATACATAGTATACATAATCATAATACCAGTCGCCATTTCCAACATCTTTAGAACTCATATTCACCGGATTCGGATTGTCCGGGTCAGGATTGTCCGGGTCAGGATTATCCGGTCCGGACGGATCTTCCCCGCCGACCGTAACCGCACACTGCCCGTAATAGCTTCCATTCATTGTGGAAACTTTGATAATCGCCTGCCCCGGTTTTTTCGCCGTCACAAGCCCTGATTGACTGACAGAAGCCACCTGTGCGTTGCTGCTCTCCCAGACCAGTTCCGTCACATCTGCCTCTGCCGGTTTTATCACTGCGTTCAACTGCTGCGTATTTCCTGCCTTCTCCAGATATACATATGTCTGATCTACCGCAACCCCTGTAAGCGGCGTTTCTTTGTCCTGGAAAATCATAACCGTTCGGGAATCACCTTTAGCTTCTCCGTTTTCCACTACTCTCATTCCGATTGTCTTTGTCGAGAAGGAATCCCAGTCCAGGCTTTCAATGGACGTAGAATAATAGAGCACTTTCCCATACTCCAGCCCGTCGATGTCAAAGGTTTCATATACTTTCTGGTTTCCGGATACATCATAAATCTCCAGAGTTCCGCTGCCCGGCTCAAATCCGATGTTGCGGACAGATGCAACCAGCATCCGCTTTCCATTGATACAGTAACTGTTCTTTTCGATCCGGTAATAGCTTTCTCCAACAGTAATATCCGCTGAAGCCGTGCTTCCCGCACCCCCTGCCGGAGTCAGCTCCACCGTATAAACAGTCTTAACTGCCTGATCCGGAAGCGGAAGCGTGATTTCAATCTCTTTTTCCTGTCCCGGAAGTATCACATCCTCCAATGTTGTGTTTACATATTGATTCTGTCCGTCTCTCACTGCCGCCTGAACACCGTGAGATGCTGTATTCCCATTATTTTTCACTGTCACGTATAAAGTGAGATCTGTCGCCGGAGCGACTTCCCACGGGCGGAAATAGGTTTCCGTTATCTCAATTTCCTCTCATAAAACGGATAACCGCTTTTAAATCCGCCTCCAGATACATTTCATCCAGGCCGGTCTTTGCAAGCGGGAGAAGATAAAATGCCAGGTTAAACGAACCGGTTCCGTAAACACCGGCAGAAGCAACCTGCGCCACTCCTACTCCCAGATACGCAGAAATTCCTATTCCTGCTTCAACCTTTACCTTTCCGTCAAGCGTAGAGTTTTTTATATCCCAGTCGATGCCGCCTGATGCCTTTGCCGTTCCTTTGATATCCACCGCAAACACAATTCCCGGGCATGCCTGGACCTCCCATCCCGCCGTTACTGACATTTTCACATAAATCTTCATGCTGATCTGATTTCCGGTCATCGGCATGTCGCCCTCGCCGTAACCAACTACTTCAAAGCTGACCTTCGGATTCTTGATCGATTCAAGCTCTCCTTCCTTCAGATATTTTTTCAGCTTATCCAGCTTTTTAGTCGCCGTAAGTTCTGATTTGAAGATTTCTCCGGCTTCGCCCATATCTTTTTCCCAGATATTCAGGGATATCTTCCATTTTTCTTCCGAAACCGTATATACGACCGGCAGCTTCATTGTCTCAACTGTGACGGTGCTTCCGCCGAGCAGCGGTACATCATCGCCTACGGTAAAAGTAAGATTATCGCCAAATTCCATCTGTGATGTATTGCTGTCCTCGTCCACGACATCCAGATTGATTTCATCCTCTCTCGTTGTCCCGTTCTTTAATGTAACTACAATCCGGCTTTTTCTCACCTTTCCGCCGAATTTCGTTTCAATCAGATCTTCCGTTTTCAATACAAAGTTTCCGGTGGAAGATTCCTGGATCAGCTGCTCTCCCTGATACAGACTGTACTTTTCCACTTCGGAAGCATCCACGACCGGCTGGCAGAACAGCGTCGCAGTCACATCCTGGAACTTCTTATTAATCTCTTTCGTCTGAGTCAGGAGCTCATACCGGTGTCCGTTCCACAGAAGAACAACCGAATTCAGTGCAAAATCCTCTTCCTTCGACTCAGAAATCAGACGAATGGTGTTTTCCAGCGTATCATTCATCAGATAGGCGTCATCTGTATAGGAAATGTACCCCTCCTTGGATGCCGACAGCTTCATTGCCTGATTATTATAATAAAATTTTACAATGCCGCCTTCCTGCGTCTGCTTTGTCTCTTCTCCGCATGTCACCACTGCGTTGTCTATTGCTTCCCCGTCCTGGTCTACGACGGTAAAGCGGAAAACATCCACCTCATCCACATCGGACTCCGGATTTTCCGGACGCTGCTTCAGCAAGTATTTTATATCTCTCAGGATCGGATATCCATATCCGTAATCCGAATCAAACTCCCAGATATTTTCAAAATCCCATACGACATAAGAGCTTGCGGACTTCATCTGCCCTGTGGTAAGTCCGCCGCTGTACTCAATATTGTTTTCCGAATCATTAATAACATCCTGCGTATCAACCGGCATCCCGGACCCGTACAGAAGGGTTTCTCTGTCCACAGACCTGTCAAAGAAACAATACTTTGTTGTCCCGCCGAACAGCATAGACATTGCTCCCGGTAAAGACACGAAAGAAGTTCCCGAACCACGATCCGGCAATTTGCCGATGGAATAACAATTCTCCAGCGTACCGCCGTTTGAACCTGTAATGCCGCCATTGTATGTGACATCCTGCCCGCCGATGCGTCCTGTATTATAACAGTCCCTGATTGTTCCGTCATTTTTGCCGACGATTCCGCCCAGTGTGCAGCTGTCCCGCTTAACCTGAATATATCCTTCATTGCAGCAGCGCTCCACGGAAACATTGCTGTCCACATGTCCGACAATACCTCCGGTATAATAACCACCATTTACGGATGCATAATTCACACAGTCCTGTATATAATTCTGTGAGCCGGTAATCTCAGAGGTGATGCCGCCAAGATAGACATAAGAAGAGGCATCAACCTTTCCGTCCGCCCTGCAGCGCTCAATATATAATCGGCCTCTGTCCAGATTCTCGCTCTTTCCAAGGATACCTCCGACCGTGCCGTATGTCCCGGTTCCCTGTATCGTTCCGTCATTGGTACAACCGTAAATAGACACTTCTCCGGCAATAGCTCCGACAGAAGCCCATTGATAACCAGCCTGTTTGACATTTCCCACAATACCGCCGCCGTTTGTGGACGCTGTCACATCACATTCACATTCAATATCATCTATCATAATACGCGAATTGGCGTAGCCGCCGATAATCTGACCTGCCACGCCGCCAGCATATTGTCCGGAAATTTCCCCTGTGACCGTACATCCCCGGATAGTCAAATTACAGCCTTTATATACCCGGGCATAGCCGGTAATTCCGCCGCCGTATTCTGCGCCGGTGATATTCACGCTTTCCAGATGGATATTTTCAATCACCATATCCACTCCGGCATGCCATGCACTTAAGCCACCGAACAGACCGCATCTTGTGACGGTATCTGAGCCTGTGACTGTCAAATTGGAAATCGTATGTCCCTGTCCGTCAAAGCTTCCACGGAACGGTGTCGTATTATTTCCAATCGGAGTCCACTCATATCCTGCAAGGTAATGTCTGCGTCCAGAAGAATTTTCTTGCAGGCAAATGTGTTTCCCGCACTGGTCTGCTGAGCCAGCCAGGCAAGCTGTGCCGCAGTTTTTACGACATATGTATTGCCGACCGGCGTAATTTTCTCCAGTTCTTTCCCGTCCCAGTCACTGATACTGCTGCCTGCCGTGGATTCTTTTCCGGTGTTCCCGGAATACTCGTCCACATCCACGAAAGCAAGATTATTTTTTTCTGCGTAAGACTGCGCCGTGCTTCCCTTTTTCCCCCAGATAGTCGGAGCGGCATCCAGAAGTGCTTCTCTTCCAAATTCAGTCACACTTTCCGGAATCTCCACAATTGAAAGACTTATGGCCTCATATCCCATACTGTCTCCGATTTTCTTCAGGTTTTCCCCGCAGACAATCCGCTGCAGATAACGATTGCTTTTAAAACAAAACATATATATTTCCTGAACACTGTCCGGCATATTATAGACCTGACCGCCTTTTCTTTCCGGATAACAGAGAAGCACTGTTTTATTTTTATTGTATAATACACCGTTTTCAGCGGTAAAATTGGGGTTGTCCGAATCCACGATAATGTTTTCCAGCGCCTGGCAGCTTGAAAGCCCGCCGTTGGCGTCATACTTATCCTTGACATTTTTCCCGAACACAACCGTTTTAGGGCCACCGGAAGACGCACTGAAAGTAGAACCACTTATCAGGGTGGTATTCCCCAGCAGCTCTACCTTTTTCAGGTTAGGAGTATCGGCGAACATGTAAGTGCCAAGCTCCACTTCCGAATCCTGGTTCAATGTCACCTCGGTGAGTGATGTGCAATTTTCAAAAAGCCTTCCGCCGATAATTGTCAATGTCTTCCCGAAATCAATACTTGAAAGGGATGTACAATCCTTAAACACACTGTAATCCATTTTCAAAATACCGTCTGAAATCTTTACGCTCTGAAGCGTTGTATTCCCTGAAAAAGCAAGCTCCCCGATTGTCGTTACTTTGTATCCGTCCAGCTCTGCCGGAACAACAACATTCGCCTCTGTCCCGCTGTACTTTGTAATCGTGGCTTCCCCGTCCGTGACGGTATAGGCATAATCCCCTGATACCGCCTGAAGCTCGATTACAGTATCCTCTTCTGTATACTGTACAGACGCCTGTCCGGTTTCTGAACCTAAAGTTACAGCATCCGGCGCGTCTTCGCCATATTTCAGTTCCGGCAATTCCGTCCCTGCCGTCTGATCATCTTCTGCCACACTGCTCACTTCCTGTACCGGTGGGCCTGTGTCGCTCTGCAATTCCGCTGACGCCGGCAGAGCAGGTGTCAGTGCAAGCACCACAGTAAGAACCATACTGACCCATTTCTTTTTCATACCTTCTTTCCTCCGTTATTTTTTTGTTTTTTAATAAATTCATTATAAAAAATTAATATTTTGTTTGCAATAAGCTTCACTATACTTTCACAAACAAATGTCAAAGTGCACTGCGAAAAAAGAAGGATTCTTTTCAATTCGCCGAACCGTATCCTCTCAATCAGAGAACCGCTCTGCCCAGATCCGGATATTACCGGTGAAAGAATCACCGAAATCCCCATTGTAATTTTCACCGTTTTCCATTCTTTTCATAAAATGAATTATATCTGTTACAGGGGTGTCTGCATGGAATCGATACTGGAATTGAAAAATATATCTTACGCTTACCATAATCTTGAGGGGGAAACAAAAGCTTTGTCTGATATTTCCTTTTCCATAGCCCCCGGTGAGTTTGCCGCCATCGTAGGTCCATCGGGGTGTGGGAAATCTACATTATTGTCGATTATAGCAGGTCTTTTGAGACCGGAACAGGGAGAAATCACCATCCGGGGAATGCCTTTAAGCGACAGCCGTACCAACATCGGATATATGCTGCAGCACGACCATTTATTTGAATGGCGGACCATTTACAGGAATGTACTGCTGGGACTTGAAATCCGGCATGAACTGTCCGCAGCGACAAAAGCAAAAGCTGATGAACTCCTGGAGCTTTACGGGCTGAAACGATTTTCAAACGCAAAACCGTCTGAATTGTCCGGAGGGATGCGCCAGCGTGCCTCTCTAATCCGGACACTGATACAAGATCCGGAGCTTCTGCTGCTTGACGAGCCATTTTCAGCACTGGACTACCAGACACGCCTGAATGTCGGCGATGATATCGGTCAGATAATCCGACAGACCGGAAAAACCGCGCTTCTCGTAACACATGATTTATCTGAAGCTGTAAGCCTCGCAGACCGGGTCTTCATTCTGACTCAAAGACCCGCCACAATCGCACAGACAGTCCCGATCATTTTTGATCTGGAAGAAGACACCCCGATGAAACGGCGCAACGCACCTGAATTCAAGACCTATTTTAATCTGATATGGAAGGAGCTGAACCAGGATGAAACCCACATATAACCGTTCTCCGGAAGATACTTCTTCTGATAATAAAACCTCAGGAAATATATCTTCCGGAAATATATCTTCCGGAAATATGTCTTCCGAGCAGATTCGTTATCTGAAACGGGTAAAAAGGCATCGGATAACTGTAACACTGTCACGTATTTTCATACTGATCGGTTTCCTTCTTTTATGGGAATTTTCTTCCGATTACGGTCTGATAGATTCCTTCATTTTCAGCAGCCCCTCCCGCATCGCCGCCTGCTTCATGACCATGGCAGAGGACAGAAGTATTTTCATTCATCTGTGGACGACACTGTATGAAACCATTGTAAGCTTTCTGCTCGTCACAGTTTTCGGAATTCTGACAGCCGTGCTTCTCTGGTGCAGCAACAAACTGTCTGAAATCCTTGACCCATACCTTGTCGTCCTGAACAGCCTGCCTAAATCCGCTCTGGCTCCGCTTCTTATCGTCTGGCTTGGGGCTACGCAGAAAACAATCATTGTCGCCGGAATGTCCGTCGCCATATTCGGAAGCATTTTAAGCCTGTACACCAGCTTCATGTCTGTAGATGAAGAAGACATCAAATTAATTTATACCCTCGGCGGCAACAAACGCCATGCACTCACCAAAGTGGTGCTTCCCGCCTCCATCCCCGCGATCATCAGCAATATGAAAGTCAACATCGGGCTCTGTCTGGTCGGGGTGATTATCGGCGAATTCCTGGCTGCACGGAAAGGGCTGGGATATCTCATCATCTATTCAAGTCAGGTCTTTAAAATGGATTGGCTTTTGATGTCGATCGTCCTCCTGTGCATCATGGCAATGGTGCTGTATGCGTTAATCAGCCTGCTGGAACGGTACTATCAAAAACGGGTGTGATTTTTAACAAACAGAGGGGCAACGGCGGTTTACCCGTCATTGTCCCTCTGCACGAGTACATATTGCATATATACATGATAATCTCCTGCACCAAATCCCCTGCATCTAAGAATCTGATTTTCCCTTATTCATTCAAGATGCATTCACAATTCAGAAATGCCGGATTTTTTACGAATACATTTGATGCAATACCCGTTTGTCACAACTATTGATTACGACACATGATAGTACTCCGAATTCACATACTCCACATTATTAGTAATCACATCCACTTCCTGTATTCCGGAGCTTCCTTCCCGTGTAATCGTAAATATTCCTGTATCCGTCCAGGTCAGAGTAAAAACGCAGCTGCCCCAGTCGATCACAGCAGTATTAGAATCAATAATATTTCCCGGCATGCCGCCTCCTGTGCCGCCCAGAATTCCCTGCTGGCTGTGCGTCCCGATTGCAATATTGATCAGATTGTCATCTACCACATATACATCAATCACACCGGACTGAGGATCACTTCCGCATTGATATGTTCCGGAAATTCCAATAAACGCTTCTGCAGTATTGCCGCCTGCGCCACCTGCATCCTCTGCTTCATCCTCCTCCGGATTCTCATCATCGCTGTCTATGTAATCATTTTCAGATAATTCCTGTTCCTTTTTTCTCTGCTCGTTCTTCTGCTTCCCCTCCTTTGAAGCCAGCTGCAGTGTATCCCCGCCGGTAAAATAATATCCTTCTTCCTGCATCTCATAAACATTTTTTTCAATCAAATACCTTATACTGAATATTGCCCTTGTGCCGGGATAGTATAAAAATGCATATGTGCCTCCATCAGCATCACTGTAATAGAAAGTACGGAACTCCAGAATATCATTTTCTGTTTCTTTGTCAGATAAAAATGTATAGTCACTCTCTTTATCCAGCTTTTCTTTTACATCCTCTGCATTGTCACCTATCCTGATGCCATTTACGGAAGGTGAAATATTTCTGCTTCCGTCAACACTTACATATATCTCTGCCACAGATTCTTCTGAATAGTAATCACCGAACGTTACATCCATATCTCCGTCGTCATCCGTAAGTTCCACCGACAAAATCCCTTTTTTATCGGAAAACACATAAGTACCCAGATTATCGTACTCTTCCTGTGTAAGCCCAAAATCATCCATTGTTGTCTGGAAATAAAGCTTGTCTAACGCCGATCCGAAATCCATGTCATACATATACTCATTTTCAACTTTTTTCAGTTTTCCGGCAGTTCCTTTATAACTGCTGCTCGTTGACAGCAAAGCCAAAAGAGAATTAATATTATCCGGGTTTATTACAATCCCTTTGTCAGGAAATGCACAGGAATAACTGTAATAATTCATATCTATAATCGTAGATATCATTGATTTTTCTGTATATGTATCATCTTCTGAATAAAGTTCACACACTTCAAATGACTTCATATCGGATGTAACCTGAAATACATATGTTTTTCCGCTCTCTTTTTCCAGACAGACCACCGACTGTTCCTTGCCGTTAATCAGCCTGTCCTCGACCTTCCAGGTATCACCGTCCCTGCACAGCACTTCATCAACACTGACTGTGTCATAGTTACCAAGATACCCATTCTTTACGGCATCAATCATTTTCTTTTCCTTAGATGCACAGCCATTACAGATAAGGCATACCACAAAGATACATAAAAAACATAACACACCTTTTGCCCATCTCATTGTCTCTTTCTTAATTGGATAGAATTTCTTCATAAGCTAACGCCCCCTTAAACTTGTTTTTCTTTAGTATAAAACAAGGGGTGGACATGATATGGCAGGGTGTTTAAATTATAAAATTTTTGTTCTGTACACTTTAGTTTGACAATTCCCCCAATTTACGGAAATCTGCCTGTAAAGCCGCATATTTTTCCCATTCAACATTTTTCAGAATATTCTGTCTTTCCGCAAACTGCTCTGCTGCTGTTCTGACGGAAAAATAAACATCAAACTTAGCTTTAGTTATATTACGACGTTTTGACAAATATCTCTTTTCCGAATCAACATTATCTACAAACGAATTACATTTTCTGATGATTTCCGCATCATATTCATCATTCTCGGAAATCACATTGAGTAAGAAAGTTTCCATTGCCCCGGTTTCTTCAAACGGAATTACCAGCATCAACAATGAGAATTTACAATTTTTCCCATGTCCGTTTTTATAAGTACATTCAATCCAATGATTATTTACCGGATTATCATTGAATTCCATATTCTTTTGATGTAATACTTTTTCAATCTCCTGTGCAAATTCTGTTTCAGTTATAACTTCATCTCTATCGGTGAGTATAACAATCTTGTCATACGCTTCTGATTCTGAAGAAAGGCTATTGTACTCTAAAATATAGCTGAGTCCCGGCAGAATTCTGCCAGAACCGCCGCAGCCTGCAATACTCAATTTATTGTTTTCTTTTGTTAAAGTTCTAATTTGCTTTAGAAATTTGCTGTTTGCCCTTTCATTCGATTTATTATCCTGCCAACCATATACTTTTCTCATAAAATACTGCAACAGAATGCTGTCGGTGGAACCTTCACATAGAATTATACTCTTCATATCACCGCAACTCCAATCCCATTTCATCCTGTACTTCAATCGCTTTTCTTGCACTCAATCTTCGTACAGATGTTTCTCCGTTCTCCTTGTACATTGTATATACTGCAATATCATCTATAATTTCCGGCGTGCATTTTAACACTTTATCAATTGCTTCTTTACTATGCGATGTCATAAAAACCTGCACATTCAATTTCTTGCACGTTTCCAGAATCCACTTAAAGGTCTTATTCATTGCAGAAGTGTGGATAGCCGTTTCAAACTCATCCAATAATAAAACGCCATTTTTGGCTTTAATAACAGCACTCATAAGCAAAATTGCTTTTTTCATACCATCGCCATATACATTAAGCGGCAGTGCCTTCTGATGCGATTTAGATAATATTTTATATATTCCTTTTCCGGATATCCGATTATCTTCATTATCATAATTAATACTGATAATATTTTCATCGTATTCTTTTAAAACAGTTAACATTTCTTCATATAATTCAGGATAATTCAATATCTGGCTCAAGAAGACATTACCCTCTGCATGGCGGATGGGCGAAATGTATATGATGTTTTTATTATATTTCTCCTTCCCGCTCCTTGAGCGCAATCCCAAACGTCTTTGTCCCTCATATATTTTTTCTCTTGAGACTGTCTGACCGTTAATCTTGATTTCTATCTCTAATTTTGATACTAATTGTGTATTATCTAACAGACCTTCATCTTTATTCTCCTGCGGAAAATAAATCCCCTGTAAATCATAGAATTCCTTTTCTGTAATCTCTTCTTCTATCTCTTTAGCCAACAATGCAACATTAGTGCTAATCCCATCCATCACGATTGTATATTCTAAACGCTTTTTCTCGGAATTGATATCAAACAGATCATAAATACCTTCATAATATGTCAACCCTCTTAACGACGATTCCCTGAAATCTTTTCTAATCAAAGAACTCCACATACGAAAATCATCAGGCTGTCCAAAGCTTTCCAGGATTTCCAGAATACTTGTCTTTCCACAGTTATTATCACCTGTCAGTATATTAATTTGAGACAGATTCTCCAATCTAAATGAATTTATTCCACGAAAAGATTTTATATCTATACTTGAAATCAAGTTTGACATCATATTTATACTCCTCTCCGACTTCAAAGCTCAACAGTACATCACAAAATAATAAATGTGATACTTGCTGATTAAACGAACGATGCATCAATAATTTATACTGTCATAATTGTTCTTATTTATTGACAATTATACTTCATTTCATTTTCAATATCAACGCCCTCTTCACGCCATAAAGTGACAGATTTAAAACTACGCTTCTTGATTTAGTCTGCAAAGTACTAAAGATTCTAAACTAATCCCTTTGCATCATATCAGATAGGAATTAATCCCCTTCTCTACTGATATTGATTTGTTACTCACTGCCTTAAAGACATGAGTCATCAATCTAATAAATCACTATAAAATCAAAGTGAATTAAGAAGACCACCGGCTTAACCGATGGCCTGATCTTGTTTTATCCCATTCATTCCCTTCAACGCCTGAAAAACAATGGTAAGCTTATCCTGAATTATTCACGGAACAGCATCTGAACTAAAAACTGAGCCATGAATTAAAAAATTGATCCTTGCAGCCATAACCGTAGTCCATAATCCTGTCAA
>SFGN01000228.1 GCA_004556565.1 Lachnospiraceae bacterium
GTCTGAGATTGAAGACATCAGTTGCAATAATGAGTGGTGTCATATTAAAGGGAAAGTTCCATTAAATACAAGTAAAGACTATGCCTCAGAAGTAAGTTCGTACACTAAGGGCTTAGGCATTTTTATGGTTAAGCCATGTGGGTATCAAATAACAAAAGACGGTTATTCTGATAATATCCGCATGAACGAAAAAGATAAACTTTTATTCATGTTCCAAAAATCAATGTCATTAAAATAATGGAGCGGTCAGGAAATTTCTATAAGGCAATACGGTTGGGATATATACTTATCTCCATTCTTATCGGATGTATGGCATATAATAGCCTCTATGAATGGCAGGAGATAGAAGCATTAGAACTTGGCAATAAAAAAATAGACGAGCTCCGAAAAGAAATAAACAATATCAATATTCAAATGATAAAATTTTCTCTATTGGGTGAAACAATACTGGAATGGAACGATAAAGATATCGAGCATTACCATGCACGGCGTATGGCAATGGACAGTATGCTCTGCCGTTTCAAGGCCACCTATCCAGCAGAGCGCATCGATAGTGTGCGCAGTCTTTTAGAGGATAAGGAACGACAGATGTTCCAGATAGTCCGGTTAATGGATGAACAACAATCTATTAACAAGAAGATAGCCAATCAAATTCCGGTTATTGTGCAGAAAAGTGTGCAGGAACAGTCCAAAAAGCCAAAACGAAAAGGTTTCTTGAGCATCTTCGGCAAAAAAGAGGGAACGAAGCCAACGACAACAACGACTACGCTCCGTTCATCCAATAGAAACATGGTCAACGAACAGAAAGCGCAGAGCCGTCGATTGTCAGAACAAGCCGATAGTCTTGCTGCCCGTAATGCAGAACTTAACAGACAACTGCAAGGATTGATTTGCCAAATCGAAAAGAAGGTACAATCTGATTTACAAAATAGAGAAAGCGAGATAACAGCCATGCGTAAAAAATCATTTATGCAGATAGGCGGCTTGATGGGATTTGTTCTTTTGCTGTTGGTCATTTCCTATATCATCATACACCGTGATGCAAAGAACATTAAACGATACAAACGCAAGACAACGGATTTGATCGAGCAATTGGAACAGTCCATGCAACAAAATGAGGTACTCATAACCTCCCGAAAGAAAGCGGTACATACTATTACCCATGAGTTGCGTACACCACTGACGGCAATAACCGGCTATACCGAACTTTTGCGGAAAGAATGCAATAGCGGTAATAATGGGCAATATATCCGAAATATACTGCAATCCTCCGACCGTATGCGGGATATGCTCAACACTTTGCTTGACTTCTTCCGCCTGGACAACGGCAAGGAACAGCCCCGTCTGTCACCCTGCCGGATTTCTGCAATCACGCACACACTTGAAACGGAGTTCATGCCTGTTGCCGTGAACAAAGGGCTGTCCTTGTCCGTGAAGACTGGACACGATGCCATTGTATTGACCGACAAAGAGCGAATAATACAAATCGGGAATAACCTGCTGTCAAACGCTGTCAAGTTCACAGAAGAAGGCGGTGTTTCTTTGATTACTGAATATGATAATGGAGTTCTGACACTGGTCGTTGAAGATACAGGTACAGGCATGACAGAAGAGGAACAGAAACAAGCGTTCGGTGCGTTTGAACGTCTATCAAATGCCGCCGCAAAGGAGGGTTTCGGGCTTGGGCTTGCCATAATGCGTAATATTGTGTCGATGCTTGGCGGAACAATCCGTTTAGACAGCAAGAAAGGGAAAGGCAGTCGTTTCACAGTTGAAATTTCTATGCAGGAAGCTGAAGAACAGCTTGGATATACAAGCAATACACCTGTTTATCATAACAATAAATTCCATGATGTTGTCGCCATTGACAATGATGAGGTATTACTTCTGATGCTGAAAGAGATGTATTCCCAAGAAGGAATACACTGCGACACTTGCACCGATGCTGCGGCACTGATGGAAATGATACGCCAGAAAGAATACAGCCTGTTGCTGACAGACTTGAATATGCCCGATATAAACGGTTTCGAATTGCTGGAACTGTTGCGTTCGTCCAACGTGGGCAATTCACCAACAATCCCGGTGGTTGTGGCAACCGCTTCGGGCAGTTGTAACAAAGGGGAACTATTGGCAAAAGGCTTTGCCGGATGCCTGTTCAAACCGTTCTCCATATCGGAACTGATGGAGGTTTCCGACAGGTGTGCCATAAAAGCGACACCGGACGGGAAACCGGACTTTTCCGCCTTATTGTCCTATGGCAATGAAGCCGTCATGCTGGAAAAGTTGATAACTGAAACAGAAAAGGAAATGCAGGCGGTACGGGATGCAGCAAAAGAAAAAGACCTGCAAAAGCTGGATTCCCTGATCCACCACCTGCGCAGTTCGTGGGAGGTGCTCCGTGCCGACCAACCGCTGAATGTACTTTACGGATTGCTTCGTGGCGATGCTCTCCCGGATGGTGAAGCGTTAAGCCATGCCGTGACTGCCGTGCTGGATAAGGGAGTGGAAATAATACGGTTGGCAGAAGAGGAAAGGAGAAAATACGAAGATGAATAAGACAAAAATAATTGTGGTGGAAGACAACATCGTGTATTGCGAATATGTCTGCAATATGCTGTCACGGGAGGGCTACCGCAATATGAAGGCTTACCACCTCTCAACCGCGAAGAAACATCTGCAACAGGCAACAGATAATGATATCGTGGTTGC
>SFGN01000229.1 GCA_004556565.1 Lachnospiraceae bacterium
GCAAGGTACCTGGGAAGGGTTCTGTCATTGTCCAGCAGTATCCGACTGCTCAGCGGACCGCTGGGGCTGATTGTATCCGGGATATTTGCGGAACGGTATGGGGTTGAGAACTGGTTCCTGATTGCGGGAGTGCTGGTACTGGCTGCTTCTGTGTTATGTGTGGCAGTGCCTTCGGTGCGGATTTGTGATAAGGCCGGGATTCTTATCAATAAGAAAAAATCAGAATAAAAATCCGGTTTTTGGTGGAGCATCCGTCTATGACTTGTGTTTAGCTGGTTTACTGCCTGCTGGCTGGTGTTCCGATAATTTTCATACTTGGAAGTTGAGCCTTTTATCGCAGACACACTGCCATGACTTGATTACGATAAAGATGCTAAGACTACCCGGCAGTTTTTTAAATGGTTCAGAATAAGATGCAGGAGGAACGAGGTATACGAATGAGTATGGAGGACTGGGCAAAGCGCCTTGACGGATTCCTGGAGTTTAATGGAATGAACCGCTTATGGGGCCGGGAAAAATTAGTGCGGAGCAGGCAAAACTTTATGCGGGCGGATCAAAATGACGCGTAAAGATAATTATACCGTTACCCCTTTCATATTTTCATCTTTTAGGCGTTTGCGAAACGCCACAAGCCGCATGAATACGGCATTTTTCTGTTATGAAAAACAAATAACCCCTCACTGGATATGGTATAATAGAGTTGACTAAAAACTAAAAACCATCACCCAAGAAAGGAGTTATTCTGATACCTATGATACCATATAAACAGCTTTCTTTGGCAGAAATTTTTACAGATTGCCAAGAAAAACTTGATAATGACAAACCTGCGTTTCTCTCTCTATTAGAAACTCATATCGACATTGATGAAATTATTCCGATTTCCTTTAGAAACCATTTTTATGCATCAACGGGCAGAACCCGTAAATACTCTTTGCAAGCCTTTTTATGGGCCTTGATTATTCAACGTATTTTTTCTATTCCTACTGACCAACTCTTGTTGGTCTTCCTTGCATACTCCAAACCGCTTCGTGATTTCTGCGGTTTTGATAAAGTTCCTGATGCCTCTAAAATCACTCGATTTAAACAGGATTTCTTAGATGATCTACAGTCCGTGTTCGAGCATCTTGTGGATCTTACGGAACCAATCTGTCAGGCTATTGATTCCGCCAAAGCTGATATGACCATTTTTGATTCTTCTGGAATTGAAGCTTTTGTCACTGAAAATAATCCGAAATACGCAAACCGGATTATCAAGCAGCTTAAGGCTTATGCCAAATCCAAGGGCTATGATAAATCATATGATCCTTATAAAGCTGCGTATGGTGCTATGCCTTCTCATGCTTCTGCTAATCCTGAAATCAAACAGCTTTACATCAATGGACATTTTTGTTATGTTTTCAAGTTTGGCATTGTCACCAACGGACTTGGAATTATTCGCCATATTTCCTTTTACAACAAGGATTTCATAGTATCGCATCCTGATATTGTCGTAGAAAAGAAAACGGATTCTCCCGATGAAGATAAATCTGTCCATGACTCAAAACTTCTTGTTCCAACCTTGAAAGATTTTTTTGCAAAGCACCCACTGATCAATCCCAAAGTTTTTCTGGGCGATGCCGCTTTCGACTCTGTTCAGTTATACAAAGAATTACTTTCTGGTGATACCTTTGGTATTGATAAGCATTTTTCAAAAGCATATATCCCACTTAATTCACGCTCTCATTTAGAGAACATAGACTACACGATCAATGACAATGGCATCCCTTGCTGTCCACATGATCCCTCACTTCCAATGAAACCTGAAGGAAATACTTCTCATCTTCGCTGTGGACTTCCAACTTTCAAGTTTGTCTGCCCGAAAATGAAATATATAAAATGTGAAGATGGAAAATATCACCGCCGTTGTCAATGTGACAACCCTTGTACCACATCCCCTTGTGGAAGAATGATTTACATTTATCCAGAAAAGGATCTGCGTGCATTTCCTGGCACTATCCGTGGCACTAAAGAATGGGATAGCACCTATAAAATTCGAACTGTCGTAGAGCGGGACATCAATCATATCAAAGCAAACCTCTGCCTAGCAGGTCGTCGTACACAAAACGAAAACACGTTGCACGCCGATTTAATACTTGCAGGCATTACGCAACTGATAACCGTAGTGCTTGCAGATAAAATTAAACATCATGAATATATTCGCAGTCTGAAACCTCTTATTGCATAGGACTTACCAACTTCATAGCTAGATGAGGCTTATTTGTTGTGCCCATAATCAAGTGTTTTTTATTTTCTGCATTAAAATATCTGTAAGATAGAACGTTTATCTCTTTTACGCAAGTTTTAGGAATGTGTTTCGCAATTACCTA
>SFGN01000230.1 GCA_004556565.1 Lachnospiraceae bacterium
GGAGATCTCGGAACGGTAGGACAGAAAATTCTCATTGACCTGTTGTTAAAAGACGGTTACGATATCAGTAAGATACACTCGGATTGTGGAATTGAAATTTTTGATGCTGAAAGCCAGAATACCGGGGCAGGTGGTTCCGGATGTGGATGTTCAGCAGTGACGCTAAGTGCTTACTTTTTAAAACAGATCGAAGATGGAACGTTAAAACGGATATTGTTCGTGCCGACAGGCGCATTGCTTTCAACGGTGTCTTTCAATGAAGGAATGACGGTGCCGGGCATTGCACACGCAGTTGTCATCGAACATGCAGATGCATAGACAATAGATTTTCAGAAAGAAAGGAGGATGAAAAATGGATTATATCAATGCATTCTGGGTAGGCGGACTGATTTGTGCACTTGTCCAGATTCTTATGGAGAAAACAAAAATGCTTCCGGGCAGGATCATGGTTTTACTCGTATGCCTTGGGGCGGTGCTTGGCGCATTGCAGATTTATCAGCCATTCATAGAGTTCGCGGGAGCCGGTGCAAGTGTACCGCTGCCAGGCTTTGGAAATACACTCTGGAAAGGCGTAAAGGAAGCAGTGGACGAGAATGGATTTATTGGCATTTTTATGGGAGGATTTAAAGCGAGTGCGGTTGGTATTTCCGCAGCACTGATTTTTTCCTATATTGCAAGTATCATTTTCCAGCCGAAAATGAAAAAATAGTAACCGGAATGGAGTGGTGGATATGGATAAAGAGAAATTGAAAGCCTATGGCGTTGATTATGAAAATGCAGTGAAACGTTTTGCGGGAAATGAAGCTTTATATGAAAGATTTTTGAAAAAGCTGACTGAGGACGATAATCTTGCAATCGGGGAACAGGCAATGAAAGAAGAACGGTATGAGGATGTGTTAGAGGCCGTTCACGCCCTAAAAGGGGTTGCTGGAACCCTTGGAATGACGGAACTGTTCCAGGCAGCATCAGAGGTAGTAGCTTCCATACGTAAAAATGAAATCAGCCATCTGCAGGAGCAGATGGCTAAGGTACATACAGAATTTGAAAAAGCCTGTGAGGCGGTTTCCTGAACAGATAGCGATGCTGCCCGCCTGTGTGCGAAAGTGTGCGCCTGGCGCACACTTTGTTCCTTTATAGGAAAGTTCTCGTTTGGAGAACTCTTGATATGAAAAGAGCCCGCACGGAGGCGGGCATGACAAGTAGATGATAAATTTTAGAAGATATAGAAGCCTTCGGCTCCAGGAAAATCTTCTCCAAAATCATCATCTTCGTTTAAAAAGTAATCCATATCAAGCAAATCATCCTCGCTCATGTGGCGGATGTCATCAGCAGTCATGCCTTCAGGTGGATTTTTTATGTACTTGTCTCTGATTTCATCTGAACGTTTTGACATAGTGTTTTCCTCCGTTTGAATCATTCTATCATAGTCGGAGGTGTTTTGTATAGAAATCAAGCTGAGGAATGAAGGGAAAGTTTCCCCATTGCTCTTTCATACATTTCGTTCAGAGAAAGCTGCTGATGATTATGGTAGAGATCAAGAAAAAGCATGGTCTGGCCGCAACAAGGGCATGTAAGAGGATCATAGCCAAAAGAGGCAAGGGTAAGATCTCTCCAACGATTAAAGGAAAGAAAAATTCTTCTTTTTTCCTTTGCGATTGCCAGACGTATCTTTTTGTCAGATTTGCGATGCCTTGCATAAAGTCCATAGTATCGGATTTGTTTGAAATGTTTTTCCGGGATGTGTTGGATCAGGCGAGCAATGAATTCCATAGCCGGAATGGTCTCGATGATGAGTTTATCATCTTCATGCCTGTTGTAATGAAAAGTAACATTTTCGCCATCGTAGGCATCAATGCGTGAAGAAGCAATAACAGGTCTGCCAAGGTATCTGCCGATGTATTTTGTAACGATCTTAGGGTCACATTTGTTAGGCTTGGCATAGACGTAGAAACCATCTTTATGTTCACGATAACATTTCGCTTTGACTTTTTTGAAAGGAGAACCAAGTTTTTTCTCCATGAGATTTAAGAGAGCAGTACGAAAGGCATTGCGAAGATAAACGTAGTTAAAGTGAGTTTTCGCACGCCAAAGGCCAGAGTTACCAATGCCACCTTCTGAAAGAAGACAATGAATGTGAGGATTCCATTTCAAATCTCTACCGAAGGTGTGAAGAACAAGTATAAAACCAGGAGTAAATTTCTCCGTTTTGTTGTCTTTATGAAACATGCGAAGAATAACACTTTGAACAGCTTCAAAAAGAAGGCCAAGAAGTTCACGATCTTCAAGAAAGAAGTGTCTGAGTTCAGAATCAATGGTAAAGACACAGTGTCGATGTTGAACATTGATTATCTTAAAAGACATGGAAGTAGTACGGTCAATAGAGTACTTAGTTCCGCAGGTAGGACAGAATCTACTGTGACAACGAAAAGGAACAAATTTAAGAGTACCACATGTGCTGCATCCGTACATTGCACCGCCAAAAGAAGGATCACCACAGCCTATCATACGATCAACATTTTCGATGACAGATCTGCGAGGGTGTAAGGTATAAATCATTTCTTCATAATAATCTTTGAATATATCCTGAAGTACGTTACTCATAAGACTATTATGAAAGAAAAAGAACAAAAAAACAACCCCACCCCTCATGAATGAGGGGCAGGGGAGTTGAAGTGTCGAAGACACTTTTTTA
>SFGN01000231.1 GCA_004556565.1 Lachnospiraceae bacterium
ACCGCCACCTGCCAATACAGCCGATTTTGGATGATTCTTATTTATATATTCCTTTATCCGAAAAGTGTCTTCTACAGTACGAAGTGTAAAAAGTTTATCCATACCTACTCCGGGAAGTCTCGGCTGTGTTGGCTTTGCACCTGGAGAGAGGATCAGCTTATCATAGTTTTCTTCAAATATCTCACCATTCTCTAAATTTTTCACTGAAACCGTTTTTCGTTCCGGATGTATGGAGATAACTTCATGATGAATTTTCATGTTAATACGGAATCGTTTAAAAAAACTCTCTGGTGTCTGTAGTGTAAGTTCTTCCGGGTCTGTGATCACGTCTCCGATATAATATGGAAGCCCACAATTCGCATAGGATATGTATCCGGATCTTTCAAACACAGTAATTTCTGCATGTTCATCCAATCTTCGTATTCTTGCTGCAGCTGTAGCTCCTCCGGCTACACCGCCTACGATTATTACCTTCTTTAGAATATCCCATTCGTTGCAACATCCCAGTTGCTTGACGACTTCGGGCTCCGGAATAACAGTATACAAACAGCGGTATTTCTGTATTCTTCACTACCGAAACAACATTGTTAAGTTGTTGCAATGGCACATTTTTACTTTCTGGTATATGCCCTTCCTGATATTCCTGCGGCGTACGAACATCCAGCAGAACTGCACCAGCAGTCTTTTTATATTCCTCTATCCCTTGATTAATATTCGCCTGTTTTAAAAAATCAAAAAATCCCATTAACGCACCTCCTTAAAGCATCTCTAAGATTGCCTTCTTAGGTCTTGCCCCTGAAACTTTTGTTACAATCTTCCCATTCTTCATAACCACCAAAGTTGGAATACTCATAATACCAAATTTACTTGCCAGTTCTGGCTGCTCATCCACATTGATCTTTCCAACTTTGATATCAGGGAGTTCACTTGCTATCTCCTCTATGATAGGAGCCACCATACGACAAGGAGCACACCAAGGAGCCCAAAAGTCTAAAAGAACGGTTTTCTCGGAATCCATTATTTCATTCTGAAAATTATTTTTATTGATATTAATAGCAGACATTTTACAGTCCTCCTTGTTTTTTCTTTTGTGGCTTTATTATAATCTGAAATTCATTTGTTTTCTGTGATATCATCACATTATTATCATGATTAATTTTTAACTAATTTATTTTTTCATCTTATGATCTGATGGCAGTCTCACTTCTCCGGTCCTTTTCTTCATAATCGAGTTCTGTGTCTCCATCTGTGTTGGAATATAATCGCTTTCCTGCAGAAATGCACCTGCCGCCTCAGCATATGATTCATATCCAGCTGCTTTCATCCTCTTCAACATTTTTGCCAAAGCACTGTTCTTGTCTCTACTCACCTGACGTGTGCTGATGCCCAGTTCCTCTGCTGTTTCTTTAACCTGTTTTCCCATGATAAAATAATCGCTCACGATTTTCTTTTCTTTCTCTGTCAGATCGCTGAAGAGTTCTTTAAAGAAGATCTCAGTTGTAATATCCGATGCAATGTCACGTCCACTATCTGCGATAAAGTCTGTCGCACAACCGTTTTCTGATTCTAATCCACAAAATAATACTGTATTATTTCTCTGATGCTGCTGATCAAACATATAATGTTCCTTATTATAAAAAATATTAAGAACTTCCAGCTCTTCTGCTGTAATATTAGCGTATTTCACCTTCTGATATCTGTCGTAAAATGTGTATTTTCTTTCTTCCATGATTGTTTCTCCGATTTGTCGTTTTTGTTGATTTGATTTGTGACAAATCGAAAATCATGGATATCTGGCATAATGCCTGCCTCTTCCCTGCATCTTGATATGCTCTTCCTTTCCGGCATCTACCTGTTAAAAAGGAAGCTTTTTCAAATCTGCAACCTGTTTTTGGGTATAAAAAAAGGCCATGCCCTTCCGGGCACAGCCTGACGCCTTAAAATTTGAGAAAAGAAAAACCTCCGCAAACATTACGTCTGCGAAGGTCTATTTCTCTCAGCATATCAATTCTAACATGCACGTATTTTCATTGTAATACCATTCACATGCCAGTTTACTGTCAGTTCACTGCCACTTTACTTCCACTTTTCTTCCAGTTTATTTCCTCCATCTTATTCTGTATCTTTTCCGGACGTGTAAATGCCCAGAGCATTGTTGCATACAAACGGATTGCTTTCTTACGGTTTCGATAATAAGTAGTGCTTGGCATATCATCCAGCATCAGCATCACATCTTCATTGGTATTTCCTGCTTCAAAATATCTATATTTCAAAAGCCGATAATACAGCTGTCCATTTTTTGGATAATCCCTCAAAGCTATCAGGGAATCTCTCATGATTTCCAGCAAACAGAGATTCATATCATTATTCAGAAGCTTTTCCTGGATTCTGCGTTTCTCTGCAGTCGCATCGAAATCTACCAGATCATATAACATTTCCTTCAGATGCTTCCCTTCCTCTGCATACATTTCATAATCTATATCCACAAGGTTCTTCTCAATACGGAACATTACTTTAGTATACTGACTCAGCAATAATTCCGTATTCTTATAAGCATCCTCTGCCACTTCTTCCATATTGATAAACATATCCTGTATTCTCTGCATAATTGTCCTCCTTCCCGACCGCTTCCGCAGCCAGACCAATCATTGTATTGTTTGTTCCATTCACAGTCTGTCACTGTCCTAACATCTCTTCATGCAGATTCCGCAGAAATATCCGCTGTGGGATAGCTTCTATTTCTGGCTGATCGGCAACTGTATGATCTATTGAAAGCAATCGGTTCTCACGGGAAAGGATGTATCCCCGACTGCTGATGTTCTCATCGAATATCTATCTCTCCAAAGGGGGCCCTGATTCAGGGCTCCCTTTTAGGACGCCGTTATTTACGTTCCATAAACCATTTATAATTTTCTTGGGTCAATCATTTTTTTCGTGGGATTGACGTTGCCACGTTATAGTTTTTCTAAACCGTCCGCCAGCCTTGACAGAAACCTCAGGCAATGCCTTTGGT
>SFGN01000232.1 GCA_004556565.1 Lachnospiraceae bacterium
TATCATTGGAAATATGATGTTGTTTTTGCCACTGGGAATCATATTGCCCTCCGCCTTGTCTGTATTCAGACGATTGTTGCGTACATGTTCAGCCGGTCTTATTCTTTCCGTTTTTGTGGAAGTATATCAGTATTTTACGCATACTGGCTTGTGTGAGCTGGATGATATTTTTAACAATACTTATGGAGTCCTATTGGGATTTGCAATATGGGTAGTAAATAGAAAAGGAACATGTAGAAAAAGCAAATTACTTGCTGGAACCTTTATTCTGAGTACATCGGGAATTATGATTGTACTTCTGATAATCAGTCTTGTCAGCTGGAAATAAACAAAAAAGGAGAACAAACTCATGTCAAAATACTTCGGCACCGACGGTTTCCGCGGCGAAGCCAACGAAACCCTGACTGCAGAACACGCATACAAAACAGGCCGTTTTATCGGCTGGTATTATGGATTAAAGCGTCCGGATGGACGCGCAAAGGTAGTAATAGGCAAGGATACCAGGCGCTCCTCCTATATGTTTGAGTACGCTCTGGCCGCAGGGCTTACGGCCTCCGGGGCGGACGCCTATCTTCTCCATGTCACGACAACACCCAGCGTATCCTATGTCGTCAGAACAGAGGATTTCGACTGCGGCATCATGATTTCAGCCAGTCACAACCCGTATTACGATAATGGGATTAAATTGATCAATTATTACGGGGAAAAGATGGAGGAAGAGACAATCCTGGATGTAGAGGCATATCTGGATGGCAAGACCGGCGAGATACCATTTGCAAAAGGGGAGAAGATCGGCAGAACCATTGATTACGCCATCGGGAGGAATCGTTATATCGGCTATCTGATATCACTGGCCACCCGTTCTTATGGGGGATTAAAGGTGGGCCTGGACTGTGCTAACGGCAGCGCATGGATGATTGCCAAGAATGTATTTGACACCCTGGGGGCCCAGACTTACGTGATCCACAACAATCCCGATGGGATCAATATCAATCAGGACTGCGGATCCACCCACATGGAAGCTCTGCAGAAGCATGTCGTGGAAAATGGATTAAATGTGGGATTTGCCTTCGATGGAGACGCCGACCGCTGCCTCTGCGTGGATGAGCACGGAAACGTTGTGGACGGAGACGCAATCCTTTACATCTATGGCTGCTATATGAAGGAGCGCGGCAAGCTGGCCGGAAATAAGGTGGTTACCACCATTATGTCCAACTTCGGTCTCTATAAAGCGTTTGACGCGGCGGGAATCGAATATGAAAAGACCGCGGTCGGAGATAAATACGTCTATGAAAATATGGAGACAAACGGTTACCGGCTCGGCGGGGAACAGTCCGGTCACATCATTTTCCGGAAATATGCCGCTACGGGAGACGGGATCCTGACGGCAATTAAAATGATGGAAGTGATGCTGGAAAAGAAAATGACGCTCAGCAAACTGGCCGAGCCGTTAACGATTTATCCTCAGGTATTAAAAAATATCCGTGTCAGAGACAAGGCTGCCGCCAGAAACGACGAGGCAGTGAAAGACGCGGTTGCCATTGTGGAAGCGAGTCTGGGCGCTGAAGGGCGCATTCTGGTACGTGAAAGCGGGACAGAGCCGGTACTCCGGATTATGGTTGAAGCCAATGACAAACAGGCGTGCGAGGCTTATGTGGATACCATACTGCAGACGATTATCGACAGAGGGTATCAGGCTGAATAACAGGAAATACAAACGAAAACACCGGCGGTTCCATACCGCCGGCTCATTTTTTATTGGGGGAAATAAAGGAGGAGTTGAAATGGTATACGACCGCGCCGGAGTTGCGAAAAGAATCAGGCAGAGGCGGAAGGAACTGGGAATGTCGAGTGCGGAGGTAGCTGGCAAAATAGGCAGAGCCGTACATTATTACGGCGATATAGAGCGGGGGACCTGCGGCATGTCCATAGAGACACTTTTGGATTTGGCACATTATCTGGACTTATCGGTGGATTATATTCTGTTTGGCCAGGCAGGAGAAGAACGCATTGACAATCCGGATTTAGCATACCGCATTCTGAAAAAATACGATGAAAAAACGCAGAAAGAGGCCATTGAAATGATGAAATTTTATCTTTGTCTCAGAGAATCCGGTAAAAAATAAAAGGACTTCAGCTCTGCGATCAGCGGGGCATTTTATGCTTATCACGGCCTCTTGTTTTGGAAACGGAGGAATCCGCAAATGACCCGGACGGTGTGCCGCCAGACTCTGAATACTGATCCAAATATTGATACCGGCAGTTGATACAGACCTCTGTACCTTCGGGAATTACTGCACCGCAGCATACACAACGGTCAACCATAGTTGATTACCTCCTTTTAGTTCCTGAACACAACAATTCTTTTGACACTACCAGTTTACTCTGGTTCGTTTTTAATTATGCATAAAAGTGCAGACTCAGTGGCGGGAGAGAGAAAAAACGCATTTTATAAAAATTGTCTATGGTAAGGTTGCATAAAACAAGATATATAAAAACCCTATTCATTGTGGAGTATTTGTGGAAAAAATTTCTTTTTTCGTTGAAATAAACAAAAAAATGGTGTATACTATAAACATATTTGAAAAAGCAATTTGGTAATATGTCAAGAGGAAAATGAAAAAGATTTTCTAAGAAAAGGGTAACTTTAATAAACCTACGGTTCAAAAGAAACGTAAGTTCGATAAAAAGAAACGTAAGTTCGATATGCACTATGGATTACCTACTCTTTTCCACAGAGTAGAGTTGGCTTTTGTCCAGCAGTCCAAAAAGCATACGTATCAGTTTACGGGAAGTCAACGCGAGTGCTCGTTTGTGCTGATGGGTTCTCACCTCAGCAAATTTCTTGTCATAAAAAGCTTTGTATTCCGGGCAGTGCCTGATGACGCTTCCGGCGGCCTCGATCATGTAATACCGCAGATAGCGGTTTCCAGCCTTGTTCATGGGTGTGTCCTCAGCTTCAAAGTTGCCGGACTGGTTTTCCTTCCAGACAATGCCGCAATATTTGGCAAGTGCATCATTGTTTTTAAAACATTTGATAGTGCCGATTTCAGCAAGAATGCCACTGGCATAAACCTTGCCGATTCCGGGAACCGAGTTGAGGACCTGGTACTCGGTAGGATTCAGCCCTTTCACCGTTCTTAAAATAGCATCATCAATTGCTTTGAGCTCCTTTTCAAATGCATTGATGCAGTTAAAGGAACACCCGATCGAGACTGTCAAAGGTTCATAAAGGCACTTGTCCAGCCTGTAAGAATCATTAGCAGCCTTTTGAAGCAGATAAGTGGCCTGCTCTGGATCATGGATGCGTCCGCGGCTTTTGGAACTGATAAAAGCAATCAGTTCATCTACAGAAGCATTTACGATGGCTTCGGTAGAAAGGTAGTCCGTCAGAACAGCTTCAGCAGTGGCACCATATTTATTGGAGAAAGGGTGCTCATCGTTGTCCAGCATGGCAAACTCGCTGAATTTCAGAAAGATGTTGTTGAGCATGTAGGTTTTCTCCCTGGCGATGCATTCTGTAATGTGAAGCCGGTGCCGTGTAAGGCGCTGGAGTGCAAGATACTGTGCCCCGCGCCAGGGCTGTGTGTTAATCCGGCCGACCCTGGCGAAATCAGCGATGACAAAGGAATCAATCCCATCGTTCTTATCAAGGGAATTAAAGGATTCTTTATACTTTGCCACTTCCTTGGGATTGAGGCAGTAGACCTTCGTGGAGAAGGGAGCCAGCATTTGACAGGTGGAAAGGTAATTGGCAATGTGGACGCCGTAAAAGCCAGTGGACTCCAAACCAATGATGATGGAGCGGAACTCATGATGCTGTTGGAGAACCTCGGCAATCATCAGTTCCATCTGTTCAGCGCCATACTGAGAGTTTGGGATGGAGGCCATCCGAATGAGGAACTCTTGCTCGAAGTTCAAAGCAGAGATAACGTTTAAACGGGAACCGATATCGATACCAACAAAAAGCGTTGAGAGGTAATCGATTTTCTTCATATGTAATCACCACCTTTCAGGTAAGAATGGGGAATCAGAGCCAAAGCTTATCCCGATTCGATGTACCGGCTGAAACCTCGCGTTATCAGCATTGGACCAGTAGAAATACCCTGCTGGAGGCTAGAACTGGGGATGCAGCATTTGTGTAAGCAGTCATGGTACACCGTCTGGGATGCAAGCTTATTGAGCAATAGCCATAGGCTTTGCAGGAGGGAACCAGCAGTGACCTTAGCTAAGATTCCACTGGGAATCATTATAGCATCGGGAAGCTCTGATATAAAGTAACATGTAAACTGTATAGATGGGAAAAGGATGAACCAGCGCTCCTGGAGGAGACCCCTCCTGATATGACATCACAGAATATCCTTACATCTATACCACAAAAAGAATAAGTCTATAGCCTGTTTTGCTTGGCTATAAACTTATTATACGAG
>SFGN01000233.1 GCA_004556565.1 Lachnospiraceae bacterium
AAACAGAATAAAAAGCGTTAGAGCATGTAGAAATCCATCTATGTGCTCTATTTTTTTACGTTTTTTTCAAAAAAAAGTCCTAACAGTCAGGTGGAAAGGAGACGAAAGTGAAGATAAAAATAAGATCACCTTGCAAATAAAACGGGTAAAAAAGAGGTCTGAATAATAGGGAAAGGAGAGAAAAACGCTGACAGACCATGAAAACAGCGTTTGTTCAGAAAAGAATATGGGATTTTTCGGAAGTGCAGTTACAATCTTACAGACATTAGTTGTAGCAATCGGTGCTGGTCTTGGTGTCTGGGGTGTCATCAACTTGATGGAAGGTTATGGTAACGATAACCCCGGAGCAAAATCACAGGGAATTAAGCAGCTTATGGCTAATTAGATGTAACAAAAGCGAAGAAAGGAAAAGCACAATCCAGACGGAAGCGGCGGTGAGGTCAAGAAATATTGTGGAAACACAAGATTTCTGCTATAATTGGGGCAAAACACTTGACGATGGAGAGAAAGGCGGGAGCCTGTGCACATTAGCTATCAGCCGCTATGGAACACCCTAAAGGAACGCGGCATGAGGAAAGAGGACTTGCGGCTTGCCGCTGGTCTGACTACCAATATGATTGCGAATATGGGTAAGGGAAAGCATATCAGCATGGAAACGCTGTTGCGAATTTGTAAAGCATTGAATTGCGAGATTTTGGATGTGATTAAATTGGAAAAGGATGGGCCTTCAAAAGATATAATAGAATGATAATTTTTAAAGTAACAAATTGGAATTTGTGAGGAGAATTTTATATAGTGAAGAATGATATTTTACAACTTGATGAAAAATGTGCAGATGAATTTTGGCTTTTGAGAAAAGAGCTGTTTGAAGAATTAGGCGAAATTTCTCAATATATGGATACTTCTAAACTTGAATTGGCAACGAAACAATATTTTTTGTCGCATATAAATAAAGATTTAATCAGTTGGGGAATAGTTCAAAAGAGAAAACTGGTTGCAATCGGTTCTTTGTGCCTATTTACCCGCATTCCGTACAAGGAAAATTTAAGCGGGCTTGAGGGATATATACTGAATATATATACTTCTCCACAACACAGAAAGTGCGGGTATGCAAATCAAATTTTAGATACCATCATTGAATATAGTCATAAAAACAACATAGGAAGGTTGTGGCTCAATTACAGCGAGCAAGGAAAATGCCTGTATGCGGAAAAGGGATTCACCAAAAAGGATAACGAAATGGAGCTTTTTCTATAATAAGAAATTCCGATTTTACCCAATAATCGAATCATCCAAAAGACGCTGCCGTTGCAGGAACATAATGCCCTCAACGGCAGTTTTCATTTCCACGGTCTGCGCCGGAAGTTAATCCCAGAATTTTTAATCAGCGGGGATCTTTTGAACAGCCTTTTCAGGGTTGTTCTTTCCTCGTCTGTGAGCCGCTTGTATTTTAGCTGGAATGCCTTGCAGAAGATTTCCAGAAATTCCTGCACCCTATCGCCGGTAGATTGCATGGCCTTTCGGACTTCTCTTATCAGTTCATCGGCGGGCGTGGTATCCGGCGCACTCTCCATGTCGTTCTCATGGGCTTTGCGTATATCGTGAAGGATAGCGTCCCATGTTTTGTGTGTCACATGGCAGAAAAAATCTTCTTCCCCTATCTGACCGGCTTCCAGAATTTTCAGGGAACGGTCTGCGGCAGCTTCGGGATGTTCTTCCAGTATCATTGCCCGGACAGCGGCCAGCGCACTGTTGATGTCATGGAACCGCATGGTGGCCATTCCGTCCACATAGATTTCTGCGTCAGCCATCAGCTCCGTAAATTTTTCGTGGGACATCATCTCGCACAGCAGCCGGGTATTGATGCGTCCGCTTTTCAGAAGCACCACGGCTTCATCAGTCAAATGCAGTTCGGACAGCGGGGTGTTGATCTGCTCCCGGTTTTCTGTCCGGCAGAACAGATAGTCAATGGACACCTCATAAAAGTCTGCCAGTGTGATAAGGTTGCCGTGATTGATTTCCTTATTTCGGTTTTCTTCATTTTCATAGCTGGCTAAAGCAGATTTTGAAATGCCGGTCTTTTCCGCCAGTTCTTCCAGCTTCAAGCCCTTTTCCACCCGTAAGTCTTTCAGGCGTTCCTGCAAGGAAACATGGTCTTTCATCGGTTTGCCACTTCCTTTCTATGTGGTTTTCGAGCATATATAGCCATTATACCATACCGTTCCGAAATCGTGGAAATTTTCGATTTTGGGGCGGTATTCCTACTTTCTGGACATACGGGAAAGGGTTCAAAAATGAGCTATGATTAAGTCAGTTCATCGATGGATTATTCCAATCGAATGACCGGCCTGATGGGATATGCTCCCCGGCGATGTA
>SFGN01000234.1 GCA_004556565.1 Lachnospiraceae bacterium
GGCAATGGAGGGCAAAAAGGTTCTGTTGGTAGACACGGACCCGCAGGCTTCATTAACAGTCAGTCTGGGAAATCCGTTCCCGGATACGTTGTCTCCCACCCTTTCCGACATGATGGGAAAGATTATGATGGAAAAGCCGATTGCCTCCGGCGAAGGCATTCTTCATCACCCGGAGGGCGTGGACTTGATGCCCGCCAACATTGAACTATCCGGTTTGGAGGTTTCTCTGGTCAATGCTATGAGCAGGGAGACCATTCTCCGTCAGTACCTGGATACGGTCAAGCAGAACTATGACTACATTCTTCTGGATTGTATGCCCTCTTTGGGTATGCTGACAGTCAATGCGTTGGCAGCTGCGGATAATGTGCTGATACCAGTTCAGGCGGCGTATCTTCCAGCAAAGGGCTTGGAACAGCTATTGGAAACCATCAACAAGGTCAGGCGACAGATTAACCCCAAATTGAAAATTGAGGGTATTCTTCTGACGATGGTGGACAGCAGAACCAATTATTCCAAGGACATCAGCAATCTGATCCGTGAGAGCTATGGAGGAAAACTGAAAGTCTACAAGACGGACATTCCACGCTCTGTTCGTGCGGAGGAAATCAGTGCGGAAGGAGCGAGTATCTTTAAGCACGACCCCAAGGGCAAAGTCGCTGATGCCTACCGAGTTCTGACAAAGGAGGTGTTAAAAAATGCAGAAAAAAGGCGCAAACATCAGCTTGAAGGGTTACGATGATATTTTCTCTACCGATCAGTCACGAGCTGAAGCCCAGCAGGAACGAGTTCAGGAAATTCCGCTTTCTGAGCTGCACCCCTTTGAGGGACATCCCTTCCGGGTGGTAGACGATGAAGATATGATGAAAACGGTTGAGAGCGTCCGTGACTTCGGGGTTCTCACCCCGGCGATTGTTCGTCCCGACCCGGATGGCGGCTATGAGATTATCTCTGGTCACAGGCGACATCGTGCATCAGAACTTGCCGGGAAAGAAACCATGCCTGTTATCGTCCGTGATTTGGATGATGATGCCGCCATAATTTTAATGGTGGATGCGAATTTACAGCGGGAAACAATTCTGCCGAGTGAAAGAGCCTATGCTTATAAAATGAAGCTGGATGCAATGCGACATCAGGCAGGCAGACCGTCCGAAAAAAATTATTCCCAAGTTGGGAATAATTTTGGAAAGACCTCAAGCGAGGAAATGGCGGAGGAACTTGGCACAAGTAAAAACCAGATTTTTCGTTATATCCGTCTGACCGAACTTATTCCTGAAATTCTGGATATGGTGGATAACGGTCAGATAAAATTTAATCCAGCCGTGGAGCTTTCCTATCTCGCAAGAGAAGAACAGCAGGATTTTCTTTCCGCAATGGACTATGCCCAAGCAGCTCCTTCTCTTTCGCAGGCGCAGAGAATCAAAAAGCTCGCACAGGAGGGCGAGTGTACTCTGGATGCTATGTGCGAGATTATGAATGAGGTTAAAAAGGGCGAGCTGGACAGGGTAACATTCAAAACGGACTCCCTGCGGAAATACTTTCCGAAGTCCTATACCAGCAAGCAGATGGAGGATAAAATCATTCAGCTGCTGGAACAGTGGCAGAAAAAACGAGAGAAATCTATGGAAAGGTAAGGTGAACGCCAATGTTCAGCGAAAGAGAAATGAGCAAAGCAATCGACTGGCTGTTCGAGCTGTTTTCTCCCGAAGATTATGAGGGGTATGATGAAGATGAGATCGGCTATGCCGGTGGTTTGTGTCTGCCGGAGGTTTGCACCGCATTACGAGGTGCGGCACAGACGGTATATCAGTATTCCGTAACCGGTGGCTATGAGAAATGCTTCAATTACCGTGGCATGGAATTGTTTGACCAGCGTGCCTGCCTCATTATTTCCGATGTGGAACAGGCGGTTTTAGATGAAATCAAAACCACCTATGAAACCGAGCTGTGGCTTATGGAGGATATGAACTTTGCCATTGTCCGCTGTGTGTCAATGCTGATCGGCTCTGACGATACCGGCTATGTGACGGAGTACCGGGCTTTCAAAAAGATTTTGAAAAGTGCGGAAGATTTGTTCTTTTCCCCGGAGGAACTGATCGAGGAACTGGAATCTATGTGTGTCCCCCAGTGGGAACATGAAGCGACTATTTATGAACTGTAACAGGTTCATGGATGGCCGCTTTTCTTATATCTGAGGAAATGGAGGTAATGAGGTTTGAAGGAATATGATGTAAAGATCACCGAAACACTGGAAAAGACGGTAACGGTGGAAGCCAAGTCCCGTGCTGATGCAGAAGATCAGGTCAGATCAGCCTACTACAATTCCGAGTATATTCTGGACTCCGAAAACTTTACCGGCGTTCAGTTTGGTATTACCGAGGAACGTGAGATTCAGCAGGAACAGGCAGAAACCATGACGGTGCTTCTGGTAAAGCCCCATATGTATCCCCAGCAGGTTCAGATCGGCTGCGATTTGGAGGATATGCAGAAAGCTGTTGGTGGCGACATTGAAGCCGTTTACCCATTTAATGAGCCTGTCGCATTGGTGATGCACGATGAGGGAAAAATCATGGGGAAAGACCTGAATCGTGCCTTGCGGGACGAGGACGGCGAGATCTATGACATTATCGCCGGTGAC
>SFGN01000051.1 GCA_004556565.1 Lachnospiraceae bacterium
TTAATCATCACCGAGTAGGATTCCCAAAATAAAACAGCCCCGAATTGACGGGGCTAATGTTTCACTTATTTTAGGACATTTTCAAAAATGCTTGACACTTATTTTTCTGAAAACCAGAATTACAGTGTCCCCGAGTCCAGAATGATCGTAAACGGCCCGTCGTTAATCAGACTGACTTTCATGTCTGCTCCAAAACTACCTTTTTCTACAATCGGCACGGACTCTTTACATTTTGCAATAATGTATTCATAAAGGGCATTTGCCTTCTCGGGGGCTCCTGCCCCTGTAAAGCTTGGGCGGTTTCCTTTTTTACAGTTCGCATAAAGTGTGAACTGGGAAATGAGAAGCAGGCTTCCGTTAACGTCTGAAAGAGAGAGGTTTGTCTTCCCGTTCTCATCTTCAAATATACGAAGCCCGATCATTTTTCTGACAAGTTTGTCGGCCACTTCTTTAGTGTCTGCATCTGCAACTCCGATTAAAACCATAAATCCCTTTCCAATCTGTCCTATGATTTTGCCGTCGACTTCAACGCTGGATTCTTTTACTCTCTGTATTACAAATTTCATAATATTAAATATCCTTTCCACACAGTAATGTATCAGGCATCAGCCGGATATGTACAGGCCGGTGCGCTGAAACATGAAGGATTATAACATATGTTTCAATAATTTGCTACGTTTTGTTTATCAGCGGGTTAAATGAAGATAGTTTACTCTCTTTAAAGTGTTTTCCTGACAGTATTATTTTACAAAGGAGGAGAAAGAGGAATGAAATATTTAAATTATCAACAACTAATTCCGTTAAGAGATGCACTGGACCGGCTGCTGATGTTTGTTAAGGCACTGCCGTGTCAGGAAACTCCATATTTCTATCATTATCTGGATACTATGAAGCATAATATAGAGCTTTATGTCAAGCTTGAAAACGGAAATATGGATCTTTTGGAAGTGCTGCTGCAAAAAGACTGGAATCATGCAAATAACAATTTATTCGGAATTCCTTCATTTGACTATTTTCAGAAAAATGAAGATACTGTTGAATTGTTCTGGGAATATCTGGAGCTTTTGGATGAAGTGAAAAAGTATTTCCGATAAAGCGATTTTCCGCGCATGTTTCGGGCAGATGTGTTAGAATAAGGAAAAACAAAAAAGGAGTTGAGTGTATGCCTTCATTTTTATATAATATTGAACCCTTTATGGGAACAGGGGAGCGAAATGCTGCGGGACAGACGCTGGAGGAATTTTTGGATGTATATGATCCCCGGAAATATGAAACTCCTTCTTGTACTACGGATGCAGTGATTTTTTTACAGGAAGGTGTGTTAAATAGAGAACTGGCAGGATTAAAACTGCTGCTTGTAAAGCGCAGCAATCATCCTTCTATTGGCTGTTGGGCATTGCCGGGCGGATTTGCAAATATGAGGGAAAATCTGGATGATACTGCAAAAAGGGAGCTTCAGGAAGAAACCGGTGCGTCAGGTCTTCCGATGGAGCAGATTGCAACATATGGCGATTATAACCGTGACCCACGTACGAGAGTGATAACCACTGCATATATGTCTTTGATTCAGGCAAATGATTATAAGATTCAGGCTGCGGATGATGCTGCAGATGCCGCATGGTGCGATATTATGCTGGAAGAAAGCTTTGTCGGGGAAGACTGCGGAGAACTCCGGTATAAATACCTTCTTACGATCTGCAGTAAAGAAAAAGGATTCCGCACAGAGGCGATTGTTGAACGGAAGTTGAGAAAAGGGATAATACGAGAAGAGAAATATACAGTAAAAGAAGCAGGAATGACAGCAGTGGATCATGCCGCCATCATCGTGCATGCGCTGTGTATTTTAAAACAGCGATTATGACCTTGCCGAGGTATTCTATTTGTGATAAGATAATTGGCAGAAATGTAACGATATGAGGAGGAAACCATGGAGAACGAAGTTGTTTCTAAGAATTTTATTGAGCAGGAAATAGATAAAGACCTTGCAGAAGGAGTGTATGATCATGTATGTACCAGATTCCCGCCGGAACCGAACGGATATCTGCACATAGGACATGCAAAATCCATACTTCTGAATTACGGACTGGCACAGAAGTATAACGGGACATTCCATATGCGGTTTGACGATACCAACCCGACGAAGGAAAAGACAGAATTTGTTGAATCTATTAAAGAAGATATCCTGTGGCTTGGGGCTGACTGGAAAGATCATTTATATTTTGCTTCCGATTATTTTGAACAGATGTATGAATGTGCAGTCAAGCTCATTAAAAAAGGAAAAGCATATGTTTGTGATTTGTCGGCAGAAGAAATCCGCGAATATCGCGGGACTCTGACTGAACCGGGAAAGGAAAGCCCGTATCGCAATCGTACTGTGGAAGAAAATCTGGAATTGTTTGAAGGTATGAAAGACGGTAAGTATCAGGACGGGGAGAAAGTGCTTCGTGCAAAAATCGATATGGCTTCCCCTAATATCAATATGAGGGATCCGGTCATTTACCGTGTTGCACGTCTGTCCCATCACAATACCGGCGATAAATGGTGCATCTATCCGATGTACGACTTTGCCCATCCGATCGAGGATGCTATTGAAGAAATTACACATTCAATCTGTACACTGGAATTTGAAGATCACAGGCCGTTGTATGACTGGGTTGTGAGAGAATGTGAATTCGAGAATCCGCCGCGTCAGATTGAATTTGCAAAAATGTATGTGACGAATGTCGTTACCGGTAAGCGCTATATCAAAAAGCTGGTTGAAAGCAAGATCGTGGACGGGTGGGATGACCCTCGTCTGGTCACTATTGCAGCGTTAAGAAGAAGAGGCTTCACTCCGGAATCAATTAAAATGTTCATTGAGATGTGCGGGGTGTCCAAAGCTCAAAGCTCCGTTGACTATGCAATGCTTGAGTACTGCATCCGTGAAGATCTGAAGATGAAGAAACCGCGTATGATGGCAATTCTTGATCCTGTGAAATTGATCATCGATAACTATCCGGAAGGACAGATCGAATATCTGGATGTGCCTAATAATCTGGAAAATGAAGAGCTGGGAACCAGGAAAGTACCGTTCGGGCGTGAGCTTTATATCGAAAGAGAAGACTTCATGGAAGAACCGCCGAAGAAATACTTTCGTCTGTTCCCGGGCAATGAAGTTCGTCTGATGTCAGCATATTTTGTAAAATGTGTAAGCTATGAAAAAGATGATAACGGCAATGTGACGGAGATTCACTGCACCTACGATCCGGAAACAAAGAGCGGCAGCGGATTTACCGGAAGAAAAGTAAAAGGAACGATTCACTGGGTTGCAGCCCGGACTGCACGGACTGCGGAAGTACGGCTGTATGAGAACTTGGTCGACGAGGAAAAGGGCGTCTATAATAAAGAAGATGGTTCACTGAACCTGAATCCGAATTCGCTTACGGTGCTTAAGAACTGCTTTATTGAACCGGCACTTTCTGATGCAAAAGCATATGACAGCTTTCAGTTTGTAAGAAATGGATATTTCTGTGTCGATGCGAAAGATTCGACACCGGATGCACCTGTCTTTAACCGTATTGTATCATTGAAGAGCTCTTTCCGTCTTCCTAAGTAAAGGCAGAAAGAAAACTACGTTTACGGCAAAACGATGAAGCGGGGGACAATGCATTTTACTGTCCGCCGCTTCTTTAAAATAAGGATGCACGTTATGACTGTCATAATGTGCCGGGATGCTGTGGGGACGGTAAAGATGAATGAGCTGACAATCAATTTACAGACAAAATCAGGTATTCCTTTGTATGAACAGATATATGAATATATTAAAAATGATATCCGGTGCGGTAGGATGAAAAGCGGAGATAAGCTTCCGTCTACAAGGGCACTCAGCAAACATCTTGATGTCAGCAGGAGTACTGTGGAGCTTGCCTATGAGCAGCTCCTTTCCGAGGGATATGTGGAAGCTGTGCCGTATCGTGGGTATTATATTGCAGAGGTGGAAGATCTGTACCGGTTGGATCCGATGAAGACAAGAGAAACTACTGTTACCGGAAGGAAAGCTAAAGATTATCTGTATGATTTTACTCCTAACGGAGTTGATTTGAACAGTTTTCCCTATAACATATGGCGAAAACTATCTAAAGAGAGTCTGGTTGAAGATCGTGCGGAGTTATTCCATCTCGGGAATCCGCAGGGGGAATACGGGCTGCGGAATGCAATCTGCAGTTATCTGCATCAGGCACGCGGGGTAAATTGCTCACCGGAGCAGATTATTGTCGGGGCGGGAAATGATTATCTTCTGATGCTCCTTTCTACAGTGCTCGGGCAGAATCATAAGTTCGCTCTTGAAAACCCGACTTACAGACAGGCATACCGGTTGTTTTTAAACTTATCTTATGAAGTATGTACGGTGGATATGGACAGCAGGGGGATGAATGTGGCAAAACTGAAAGAATCAGGTGCTGATATTGCTTTTGTAATGCCGTCCCATCAGTATCCGCTTGGAATTGTGATGCCGATTAAGCGCCGGCTGGAGCTTTTGAAATGGGCGCAGGAGCAGGAAGGAAGATATATTATCGAGGACGATTACGACAGCGAATTCCGATATAAGGGGAAACCTATCCCTGCGTTAAAAGGATATGACAGCTGTGAAAAAGTTATTTATATCGGCACTTTTTCAAAATCCATTGCACCGGCAATCCGTATGAGCTATATGGTACTTCCTGAACCGTTGCTGGAGACTTATAAGGAGAAGAGCAGTTTCGTGAATTCGACGGTTTCAAAAGTAGATCAGCTTATCTTACAAAATTTTATCGAAAACGGGTATTATGAACGTCATTTAAATAAAATGAGAGCATTGTATAAAAACCGGCACGATGTACTATTGGGGGCATTGAAAAAAATGCCGGGTGTTGTGAGAATATCCGGGGAAAATGCAGGTGTCCACCTGCTGCTTCATTTCAAGAAAGGTATTACGGAAGAAGAGCTTGTCAGAAAAGCTGAGGAACAAAAGATTAAGGTGTACGGACTGTCAGAATACTATGTTGAATCTCCTGCCGAAACGGACGCAACGATACTTCTTGGATATGCAAATATGAGTGAGGAACAGATTACAGAAGCGGTACAGATATTAAAATCGGCATGGAAAATCTGAAAAAAACCAGAATCAAACGTGAAAAGTTTTCTGGTCTGATGAGGATGAGTTGACGAAAAGGGCACACAGTACCTTTTAACCGGTATTGTGTGCCTGTTATTATGTTATAGCAGCGAGGAAAATAGACATCGTGCTTGCACAAATTGACATTTGACGACCGCTGATCTGAGCGAGATTCGTAAAGTGTATCTCGTCCCTGCGTTTCCAAAAGCTGATTTTTAGATTCAAATTTTTTCGGAAGTCTCTGCTTCAGGAGATTCTTTCACGGAAGTATCTTCCTCGGTATCCGGAGTTTCAGATTCGGAATCTTCATCAGATGCTTCATTCTCAGATGAAATCTCAGCGGACTCTTTTGCCGCCGGAGCTTCTTCGGCCGGTTTCGTGAGAGATACGTATCCGCGATCCTTAGTGGCCTTTAAATCATCATCAATTGTAAAATCATCTTCTTCAGCAACTCCTTCGGATGTCTGATTATTATTTGTTGTTTTTTTCTTGCAGAACCATGCTATTATAATACCGGCCACAATTCCGGCAGCAGCGAGAACAGCAAGGACTTTCCAAATTTTTTTACATGTGTTTTCCAATGTCTTGCACTCCTTTTCTTTTTATAGATCATAATTTAAAATTATTTTAATACGTTTCAAAGATAATTACAATAAAGTTTTCATTATTGTTGAATTTTTTGAGTTGTGTTACACTATGGTATGTGCAAAGTTACCCAAGTAGTCCTATGTAGGAGGTGTGCTTATGGAAAACAAAGTGGTCAACACAGCGAAAAAAGCAAAAAGAGGTATATTGAGTGTGGTATTCAGCAGGACAGCACTTATTGCACTGTTGCTGGTACTTCAGCTGGGACTGATGTTCGGACTTGCAACAATTTTGAGCGAGTACGCGGTTTATGTGTACGGTGTTACTACGGTGATTCAGGCTCTGGTTGTCATCAATATAATTAATGAGAAGTCCAATCAGGAATTCCGGCTTACATGGATACTTTTAATATTGATATTCCCGCTTTTCGGATGTTTATTCTATATTTTTGTAAAATCGGAGATTGGAACAAGATTTATAGGTGAAAGGCTTAATACCGTGAAACTTGAGACCAGAAAATATCTGTCCGAAAACAAAGATATTATTGAAGAACTCCGTTTAAGCAAAAATGCAAATGCGAATCTTGCTCATTATATGGGGAGATATGTCGGATTCCCCACTTACCGGAATACAAGGGTTGAATATTTTCCGAGCGGGGAAGATTTTTTTCCGGTTATGCTGGATGAACTGAAGAAGGCAAGAAAATTCATTTTCATGGAATATTTTATTGTCGCCGAAGGAGAAATGTGGGGTAAAACTCTTGAAATTCTGAGAGAAAAGGCTGCCGAAGGGGTGGAAGTACGCTTTATGTATGATGGTATGTGCGGTATTTCCCGGCTTCCTTATAATTACCCGAAGCAGATGGAAGAATACGGGATTCATTGTAAAATGTTCAGCCCGATCCATCCTATTTTGTCGACGACACAGAATCATCGTGATCACCGAAAAATATGTGTCATTGACGGGAAGACCGGTTTTACCGGGGGAATAAATCTTGCAGATGAGTATATAAACGAAAAAGAGCGGTTCGGATACTGGAAAGACACTGCAGTTATGTTAAGAGGAAATGCTGTTCAGAGCCTTACAATGATGTTTTTGCAGATGTGGAATGTGACAGAATCAAGGCCTGAGCAGTATGACAATTATCTGACGCCGATGTCAGACAGGCTTCACCGGGAACTCGGTTTTGTAATCCCTTATGGTGACAGCCCGTATGATGATGAAAACGTGGGAGAGGAAGTATATATCCATGTTCTGAATCATGCAAAAAAATATGTACATATCATGACACCTTATCTGATTCTTGATACAGAAATGATAGGAGCACTGATCCGTGCTGCAAAGAGCGGAGTGGATGTTAAGATTATGATGCCTCATATACCGGACAAATGGTATGCATTTGCGGTGGCAAAAACATATTATACGGAATTAATTGAGGCCGGCGTTAAGATTTATGAATTTATCCCAGGGTTTGTTCATGCAAAAATTTTCGTGTCGGATGATGACACTGTGGTTGCAGGATCAATCAATCTGGATTACCGGAGTCTTTACCTGCATTTTGAATGTGGCGTGTTCATTTACAATAATCCAGTCGTGCGTGAAGTCGAGAAGGATTTCCGAAATACATTGAAAAAGTGCCACCGGGTTTCTGTTTCGGATGTGAATCAGATCAGTCCGCTTATGAAAATTACCGGGAAAATCCTGCGTCTTATTGCTCCTTTGATGTAAAAGACAGGAGAGGGCATGGTAAAGGAATGTTAAGGGAAAGAGGCAGAACGGGCCGCAGGACGTATGAGAAACGAAGGGTATCTTTCCTGTGTTTTACCTTTACATCCGGGAAAATATATTGTATAATTTCTTCGGTGGTTTTTTCTGAAAATTACTGTTTTACAGGAAAAACGTCAACATTAATTATCATTTCGGAAAATACGCAGGAGGGTGTTTGATATGGTTAAAGCAGTAGTTGGAGCGAACTGGGGCGATGAAGGTAAGGGTAAGATTACCGATATGCTCGGAAAAGAAGCGGATATTATCGTTCGTTTTCAGGGAGGAGCCAATGCGGGGCATACAATTGTAAATGATTATGGTAAATTTGCTCTGCACACGCTGCCGTCAGGTGTTTTTTACAATCATACAACGAGTATTATCGGCAACGGAGTAGCACTTGATATTCCGAGACTGTTTGCCGAGATTCAGGAAGTAGTGGACAAAGGAGTTCCGGCACCGAAGATTCTGGTATCTGACAGGGCTCAGATTGTAATGTCCTATCATAAGCTGTTTGATGCATATGAGGAAGAACGTCTTGCAGGAAAATCCTTTGGTTCAACAAAATCAGGAATCGCTCCTTTCTATTCTGATAAATATGCCAAGATTGGTTTCCAGGTAAGTGAGCTGTTTGATGAGGATCTGCTTAAGGAAAAGGTAGTGCGGATTGCGGAGCAGAAGAATGTCATACTGGAACATCTCTATCATAAGCCGCTTATAAACCCTGATGAGTTATATAAGGAACTGATGGAATATAAAGAAATGATTGCACCGTATGTATGTAATGTTTCCCTGTTCCTGCATAATGCGATCAAAGAAGGAAAGAACATTTTGCTGGAAGGTCAGCTTGGTTCTCTTAAAGATCCGGATCACGGTATTTATCCGATGGTTACATCCTCTTCTACACTTGCTGCCTATGGGGCAATCGGAGCAGGCATCCCTCCGTATGAGATTAAACAGATTATCACTGTATGCAAGGCATACTCAAGCGCAGTGGGTGCAGGCGCATTTGTCAGCGAGATTTTCGGAGAAGAGGCGGATGAACTGAGACGCCGCGGCGGTGACGGAGGAGAGTACGGCGCAACGACCGGACGTCCGAGACGTATGGGATGGTTTGACTGTGTTGCTTCTAAATACGGATGCAGGATGCAGGGCGCAACTGATGTGGCATTTACGGTACTTGACGTCCTCGGATATCTTGATGAGATTCCGGTATGTGTCGGCTATGAAATCGACGGGGAAGTGACGACGGAATTCCCAGTTACACATCTTTTGAATAAAGCAAAACCGGTACTTAAGAAACTTCCCGGATGGAAATGCGACATCCGTGGAATCCGTAAGTATGAGGATCTGCCGGAAAACTGCAGAAATTACATCGAATTTGTAGAAGAGCAGATTGGATATCCGATTACTCTGATCAGCAACGGAGCAGGAAGAGATGACATTATTTATCGTAATTTTAAATAAGCAGGATATGTAAAACAACCTATATTAGAATAAAACAGGAGCTGTTTATCAGCTCCTGTTTTATTTTGAAGAAGATTCATCATTATTCTTATTGAGTACCCGATATAGCAGAATATATCCATAGATTAATACCGGCACAAGAATGGTTGCGGCTATGGATGCATTCAGCATTTTATTTGCGGTTTCTGTTCCGATTAAAGCAAAAGTCAGTGTACATCCGTACATAAGGAACAAAAGTATGGCACCAATCAGGGCAAGGACACGGGTTGTCTTTTTCATCTTTCAAAATCCTTTCTTTATGTGATATGTAAAATTTTCAGTAACGTTTTATGTATTATAGCCAAAACGGTGGTAAAAGTAAAGGTAAAAGTAAGGCACGGCAGGCATCTCTATGTTATGTAAATTTGTGGTTTACGGAACAGTATTTTTGTTATATAATAATGTGCGATTGAATTTTGATAAAGGAGTTATATACAATGAGCGAAAAAAGTTTATTGGAACAGTGGAGATCCATTGCCTACAACAGAGAATTAACAAAGAACCAGCTGGAAGTTTTCTGGGGAAATTATTTTAATATCGAAAAAGGAATCTATGAGCAGCTTCTGGAAGAGCCGGAGACTGAAGTAAAAGGGACTGTAAAAGAACTGGCTGACAAATACGGCCTTGAGCTTCTGACAATGGTGGGATTCCTGGATGGAATTAATGACAGTCTGAAAGTTCCGAATCCAATCGAGACGATGGAAGCGGATACGGAAGTCAGCCTTGCATTTGACACAGAGAAGTTATATAAGAACATGGTCGATGCAAAAGCAGACTGGCTTTATAATCTCCCGCAGTGGGACAAGATTTATGATGAAGAAACAAGAAAAAGGCTTTACATGGAGCAGAAGATGTCAGGTACAGTCCGTAAGGAAAAAAAGATAGGACGTAATGACCCATGTCCGTGCGGAAGCGGGAAAAAATATAAAAAGTGCTGTGGCAGGAATGCTTAAGAGGGATTATTTATGCAGATTTTTTCCGCGGTAGGCACTGCCTGTATATTTTATTATCTCCTGATTGCCCTTTATACCGGAAAATGGAATTCTACATTCGCATGGTTTTGGGCAGTCTGCGGCCTGGTGCATCTGGCCGCAGGTGCAGGATTTGCTGTCTTACCGGTATTCTGGAGAAAAACAGTATTGGTGTTATATTTTCTTGTATGGCTTGTTTTTCTGTTTGTTGAGATTCAGATATTGACGGACGCGGGCAAAAATTTATCCGGTAGGAAAAATCCGGAAGTAAAATATCTGATTATTCCCGGTGCACAAGTGAGAGGGACTGTCATAACGAATTCTCTGATGAGACGTCTCGACTGTGCATACGAGTATCTGATGTGCCATAAGGATACGAAGGTGATTGTATCCGGCGGGCAGGGCAGTGGCGAAGCAATTTCGGAAGCCAAGGCGATGGCAGACAATCTGGCAGGACGAGGAATTGAAGAGTTCCGTATCATAAAAGAAGAAAAATCTGCCAGTACATTTGAAAACCTTACTTACAGTGCAGCAATCATAGGTGATATGACAGTTCCGGTTCTTGTTGTAACGAACAGTTTTCATCTTCACAGGACGTTAATACTGGGACGTAAAGCCGGATATCAAAGATTTTATGGTCTTGCGGCAACGTCGAATAAAGTATTGTATATGAATTATATGGTGAGAGAATTTTTCGCAATTCTTTCTATTTATGTTCCTTGAGGATTGGATAAAATATAACAGTATAAAAGTAAAATGAAAGGGCACACTGAATAATGACTTTATGAAAAAAAGGAGGAATTCAGTATGCCTGAATTAAAATGTACCGTACAGACATGTGTTCATAATCATCAGTTCTTATGTGATAAGGATAAAATCGAAGTTGGCGGTTCCGATGCCAGGACATCCCGCGAAACCTGTTGTGACAGCTTTCAGGAAAGAAAAGCAGATTCTTATCAGAATGCTTACAGCAATAGTCTTTCCGGTTCAGATATCACCGGTTCTGCCAGTGAGATGACAGGCATTTACTGCCAGGCAGAGGAATGTGTCTATAATCATAATAAAGACTGCCATGCAGGAAAAATCAGTGTTGAGGGAAGCAATGCGTGTCAGTGTGAAGGTACAGAATGTGCAACATTTGCCTGCACATGCAAATAGAAGCTGGATGTCGGGCTGTCACAGCCGGCATGTGCTCCACGGCGGTATTGCGTGAAATTGTTGAATAAGGTCAGAAAATCCGGGAGTGTATCCCGGATTTTTTATGACATAATTTGTTCCTCTGAAAAAACTTTGTTATCGGTTGACTCATATATACAAACCGCGTTATAATAATTGTTAATGAAAAAAAGGCTGCTGATTTTTGTTGAATACAGAGGCAGAATTACCTTGTTGCCGTTGTACAGAACCAGAAGCGGTAAAGATTCCTGTATTCGTCGGGAGTGAGAAAAGCGGAATATGGATTTCTGTTTTAATTAGAGAAAACGAGAGGCTGATTTATCATGAAGGAAGAAGCAAGGCAGAGACAATCATCATCGAAAAAACAGACACGGATAAATGAACATTATGTTTATAAAGCACCGATGGAAAACAGAAAGCCGTCCAAGCTGTTTCAGCAGCTCGGAAAAGGGATGACGGCTTTTCTTGTTTTTGGCGCCTGTATTCTGTTTTATTTTGCGCTGCTGAGAATGGACGTCATTTCTTCTGCGATCGGAACGCTTGTCGGAGTTTTAAAACCTGTTATTTATGGGCTTGTGATTGCTTATATCCTGAATCCGATTATGGAGTTTGTGGAGAAACACCTGGAAACGCTGTCAGATAAATATTTTCCGAACATGAAAAATTCACATAAAGTGTGCAGAGGAATAGGGATTGCTGCTTCGATTATAGTTTTGCTTGCGATTATCGTTGCACTTTTTAATATGATGATTCCGGAATTATACAGGAGCATCCGCAATCTGGCAGTTACTCTGCCCGGGCAGCTCAATGAAGCGATAGACCATCTAAGTGACGTGATGTCAGGGGAAACGGCTCTGGGACAGTTTTTTAAAACGACGTTGGAAGAGGCAACTGCATTTCTGGAGAACTGGGTCCGCACCGATCTCTTAAAACAGGTCAATGTTATGATGTCCGGACTTACGGTCGGCGTGATTAATGTTGTCAGTGAATTGTTTAATTTGTTGATCGGCCTGATTATTTCAATTTATGTTTTGTTCAGCAAAGAGACATTTTCAAAACAAAGCAAAAAAATTATTTATGCAATATTTCCGGTATCGAAAGCCAATATGATCCTTCATCTCACGGCCAAGGGAAACCAGATGTTCGGCGGGTTTATTATAGGGAAAATAATAGATTCTGCTATCATCGGCGTACTGTGTTTTATCGGACTGTCAGTGATGAAGATGCCGTATACACTGCTTGTCAGTGTAATCGTAGGTGTGACAAATGTTATCCCGTTTTTCGGTCCTTACATAGGGGCGATACCAAGTGCGATACTGATCATGCTGTCTGATCCGAAGATGGGGATTTATTTTATAGTATTTATCCTGATTCTACAGCAGCTTGACGGTAATATTATCGGCCCGAAGATAATCGGGGATTCTACGGGACTTTCTGCTTTCTGGGTAGTGTTCGCAATTCTGCTTGGAGGCGGTTTGTTTGGAATTGTGGGAATGATCATGGGAGTTCCTGCTTTTGCAGTTATATATTATGCGATAAGTCTGTTCATCGATTCCCTGCTTGAGAGGAAAAATCTGCCTACGGACACGGAATGCTATGATGAAATGAGCTACGTGTCATCTGACGGCAAATATGTTTCATCCAAAATGTCGGATGATCCGAAGGAAAGCAGTGGGGCGAATGACGCAGGTATAAATACAGAGAAAGGGGAATAAAAATGCCAATACGAGTTCAAAATGATTTACCGGTGAGAGAAATACTGGAGCGGGAAAATATTTTCGTTATGGATGAAGACAGGGCTACGCATCAGCAGATCCGGCCGATCCGGATAGGGCTTCTCAATCTGATGCCGCTCAAGGAGGATACAGAGCTTCAGATTCTACGGTCACTTTCAAATACACCGCTGCAGATAGATGTAACTTTTGTACGCGTGGGAAGTCATGTATCAAAGAATACATCTACCAGTCACATACTTAAGTTTTATGAGAAGTTTGAGGATATAAAAAAATATAAATTTGACGGATTTATCATTACGGGGGCGCCGGTAGAGCAGATCCCGTTTGAAGAGGTGGATTACTGGGAAGAGCTGGAAGAAATCATGGACTGGACTGTGACGAATGTCACATCCACCATTCATCTGTGCTGGGGGGCACAGGCCGGGCTTTACCATCATTACGGGATAAATAAAGTACAGCTTCCGGAAAAGAAATTTGGTGTGTTCCGCCATCGGGTACGCAACCGTAAGATTCCGTTAGTAAGAGGATTTGACGATGTATTCTATGCGCCGCATTCCCGCCACACAGATGTCCCTCAGGAACTTCTTGAAGCGGACGACAGGATTATGATTCTCGCCGATTCCGAAGAGGCCGGAGTCTTTCTGTGTATGGCAAAAGAAGGACGCCAGATTTTTATAATGGGACATCCGGAATATGACAGAGTGACTCTGGATCAGGAATACAAACGTGATCTTGGGAAAGGGATGGATATCCAGATGCCATATAATTATTATCAGGATGACAATCCGGATATCAGACCGCTTCTTACCTGGCGTGCACATGCTAATGCTATTTACTCGAATTGGGTAAATTATTATGTGTATCAGGTTACGCCGTTTGATTTATATGGCACTCCCGACTTTACAAAGAAATAATTGTGGTTTACAAGGAAATAATTGTGGCTTACAGAAAAATAATCGAAAATGATTCGGAAGGGATGATTTTCGCAGCAGATTGTGAGGAAAAAGCAGATGAAAAGAATAGCAAAATTCCATAAAGTCAGCGAGGCTCAGTTCGTGAAGGACTGGACGGAAACTTTTGGGATGCAGGATAAAGAAGAATTAAAAGATATTTATGAATCAATACAGCTCCCGAAAAGAGCTACGTCGGGTTCGGCAGGGTATGACTTTTATTCGCCGCTGATTATTTCGCTCGAACCGGGAGAGACAATAAAAATACCGACCGGAATCCGTGTGGAGATGGAAGAGGGATGGGTGTTGAAATGCTATCCCAGAAGCGGACTGGGTTTTAAATACCGTCTTCAGATGAATAATACAGTGGGAATTATTGACAGTGATTACTTTTACTCAGATAACGAAGGTCATATTTTTGCAAAAATTACGAACGACACGAATGAAGACAAAACTGTGGAGATTCAGCCGGGAGAAGGTTTTATGCAGGGGATTTTTGTAGAATATGGAATTACGGTCGATGATGATGTGACAGCAGCCAGAAACGGCGGATTTGGAAGCACAACGAAATGAAAGCAATCAGGCTTCTGTGAAAATATAATAAGCATAGAAAAGAATAATAATAGTATTTCTGGAAACCCTATTCTTACTGTGATCAAAACGCAGAAAGGACAGGGTTTTTATGATTAAGAAAAACAGGAAACAGATAAGCCGGGAGTTTAAAGACAATATTGCATACATGGATACAATACTGCCAGTGAAGGAAAGCTTTGATATTATAAGGCGAGATATCCGAATCGGCGGGAAGGATGCGGTGTTTTATTTTATAGATGGTTTTACAAAAGATGAAACTATGCTAAAAATTATGGATTCGATGATGGGTATCAGCGAAAAAGATATGCCGGAGGATGCTACCATGTTTACCAGACAGTGTCTTCCTTATGTCGAGTCAGATGTCATTTCATCATTTGATGAAATTATCCGCAATGTCCTTTCAGGTGTAACCTGTATGTTTATTGACGGATATTCTGCCGCAATCGCAATTGACTGCCGGACTTATCCGGCCAGAAGTGTCGAAGAACCGGAAAAAGATAAATCACTTCGTGGATCGAGGGACGGTTTTGTGGAGACCATTGTGTTTAATACGGCAATGATGAGAAGAAGAATCAGAAGCCCTAAGCTGGTGATGGAGATGACAGAAGCAGGACAGTCTTCCCGGACAGATATCGCTGTCTGTTATATGCAGGACAGAGTAGACGAGGAGCTGCTTCAAAATGTGAAAAACAGGATCGAAAGCCTGGAAATTGATGATCTGAGAATGAATACCCAGAGTCTTGCGGATGCTCTTTTTAAAAGGAAATGGTTTAATCCGTTCCCGAAATTTAAGTTTACGGAACGGCCGGACACAGCCGCCGCTTGCCTTTTGGAGGGCAAAGTTGTCATCCTGATTGACAATTCCCCGTCCGCCTTGATTTTGCCTACATCTATCTATGACATGGTAGAAGAGGCGAATGATTATTACTTCCCGAAAGTGACAGGAATTTATCTGAAAGCATCCCGGGGCATTATTACAGTCGGGACAGTATTTCTGACGCCGGTTTATCTGCTGCTGATGCAGAACATCAACTGGATTCCGAAAGGTCTTGAATTCATCATTCAGAGGGAGCAGGCAAACGTACCTTTGATCTGGCAGCTTCTGATTCTGGAATTATCTATAGACGGCCTGAGACTCGCAGCATTGAATACACCAAGCATGCTCAGCACACCGCTGAGTGTGATTGCCGGCATTGTAATGGGTGAATTTTCCGTTTCTTCCGGATGGTTTGACTCCAATGTAATGCTTTATATGGCGGTTGTTTCGGTGGCAAACTATACCCAGCCTAACTTCGAGCTTGGCTATGCATTAAAATTCATGAGAATGATGCTCCTGGTTCTGACTGCATTATTCAATCTGACCGGATTTATAGCAGGCTGTATTTTGATATTATGTTTCCTGGCATTTAACAAGACATTATCCGGACGGAATTATTTAAATATTAAATTAAACTGACACAGTAATTCTTAAAATTCGCATAAAACTCTTGATTTTTTAACAGGTATGCCGTAACATGGATGTGCTGTTACATGGTATTTAAAACTATATAACGTATCTTATTGTTAGGAGGAGTTTCGGATGAGAGATTATGTGATTACTGTAAACAGTACGGTTGATTTGCCGATAGAATGGCTGGAGGAAAGAAATGTTAAAGTTATACCGTTGAAATATACAATTGACAATCAGACTTATACGGATATGGAAGGATTGAGCGCAAAAGAGTTTTTCGCGAAGCTGCGGGAAGGTAAGATGGCTGAGACATCCCAGGTTAATCCGGAGGAAGCGAGAAGCTATCTGGAACCGTTTCTGAAGAAAGGTAAGGATATTCTTCACTTGGGATTTTCTTCTGCATTAAGCGGAACATTAAACAGTATGAGAATTGCAGGGGAGGAGCTTTCCGAACAATATCCGGAAGCGAAAATTATAATTGTCGACACGCTGTGTGCGTGCCTTGGTGAAGGTCTTTTGCTGCATCATGTACTGAAGCAGAAGGCGGCTGGGAAAACAATTGAAGAAGCAGCTCAATGGGCGGAAGAAAATAAACTTCATATCTGTCATAATGTTACTGTGGATGATCTGAATCATCTGCAAAGAGGGGGAAGAGTTTCAAAGGCGACGGCTGTTCTCGGAACCCTCGTACAGATTAAGCCTATGATTCATATGGATGATTCCGGAAGCCTCCAGGTGATCGGTAAAGAAAGGGGCAGGAAAAAGTCGCTGAATAAAATCGTGGAGATGGCACGGCAGCAGATCAAGGGATGGGAAGATAAGAATGACCTCCTCATGATTACGCATGGGGACTGCCTTGAAGATGCGGAATACGTCGCAGAGCTTGTACGTAAAACACTGGGTATTGAAAATATATTGATTAATAACATAGGTACGGTTATCGGAAGCCATACGGGACCGGGAGTTGTCGCATTGTTCCTGATGGGCGAAAAACGATAATAATAAGCAGGAACATGGACAATTAACATAAAAATCAAACAGGAACGGTGAGAAACATGTAGCTCATCGTTCCTGTTATTATGCTGAAATATATAATCCGGCATATATTGATTGCGAATTTTAACAGGCGGGTTTCAAAATAGCGCATATGCCGTCAGATCACGAAGATTCCAAGTGCGTTTAAAACGGAACTGATCAGGATAGCAACCAGGATCACAGGAGCAATCCATTTGATGATAACTGTAAAAAGCTTCCTGCTCTTGAATCTGGAACCGTCTGACTCCGCCTCGTCAATGACAGCCTGGGGGGTGAGCACAAAACCAATAAAGATACAGGTTATCAATGCAACGATCGGCATCAGGATGCTGTTGCTGACGAAATCCCATGCGTCAAGAATTGACATCCCAAGCGGCTGTATAAAATCCCACACACCAAATCCGAGGGAAGAGGGAATTCCCATCAGAAGGCAGTAAATGAATACAATCAGCGAGGAAACTTTTCTTGACCAGTGAAATCTGTCCATCAGGATAGAAACTATAGTTTCCATCAGCGAAATAGCGGAAGTGACTGCCGCAAAAAATACAAGTATGAAGAAGATCGCTCCGAGAACACCGCCGAAAGGCATGCTTGCGAATACTTTCGGGAGAGTAATGAACATCAGACCCGGTCCTGCATTCAGCTCCGAAGGATCCCCGCCGGAAAATGCGAATACCGCAGGCACAATCATAAGCCCTGCAAAGAATGCGATGCCGGTATCGAAAATCTCAATCTGTCTGACGGAGCTTTCAAGATTGGCGGATTTCTTCATGTAAGAGCCGTATGTGATCATAATGCCCATGGCAAGTGACATAGAATAGAACAACTGTCCCATTGCGGCCAGAACCGTCTTTATGGAAAAGTCGGACATATGAGGCTGAACATAATAGCGTACACCGTCCATTGCGCCGTCAATTGTCAATACATAAACAGAAATAATAATCGTCAGGACAACCAGCAGAGGCATCATGATTTGACTTACTTTTTCAATACCTTTTTCAACGCCCAGGGTAACTACAACGGTGGTGATCGCTGCAAAAACGACAAACCACAATATGGGTTCCCCGACACCGGAAATGAATTCTGTAAAATAAGAACCGGAAGCAGCTTCATCCATCCCGCCTGTAATAAATACCGAAAAATATTTTATTACCCATCCGCCGATTACGGAATAATAAGGAAAGATGATGACGGGTACAAGGGATGTGAGTACGCCGAGGAAGCTGAAACGTTTATCAAGGATCGAAAATGCACTGATTGCGCTCAGTCCGCTCTTTCGTCCGATGGCAATTTCTGCAATCATCAGTGAAAACCCGAATGTTACTGCCAGAATAAGATAACATAACAGAAAAGTTCCGCCACCGTATCTGGCGGCCAGATACGGGAATCTCCAGATGTTGCCAAGTCCGACGGCAGATCCTGCAGCCGCCAGTATAAATCCCAGTTTGCTTGTAAAATTACTTCGATTGCTTTTCATAGACTTCTCTTTTACCTTTCGTGAAAATAAGCTGTGGTATGACACAGCGGTATTCACATTATGGCATAATGTGGACAAAATTACAACGATAATATACGGGAAACTATTATCTGAATTGTTTGCAAAAAAGTGTGTCAAGCATTTTTGAAAATGTCCTAAAATAAGTGAAACATTAGCCCCGTCAATTCGGGGCTGTTTTATTTTGGGAATCCTACTCGGTGATGATTAA
>SFGN01000235.1 GCA_004556565.1 Lachnospiraceae bacterium
TATCATTTAGAAAAAGAAAAAGCAATCCCTCACAAGATAAATTTATTGATTTTTCATAAATATCAAATTGATATATAACATATGTTTTTTATTTCATTGCACTTGTCGATCATCGGGAATTTTGTCACAATTTCTCACGGATAGTGTTCACATTGTTTCTGACCTGCATTTCAGGCGCGGGCGCTGCTTATGTATATAAGGGCCTGTGGTCGACGAATCAGCATAATCAGATCTTCCTGCGAACAATTTCTTTCAGCGTATCAGGCAGCACTATCGGATTATCTACGAGCGTTTTTGATTCACATTGTGTGTGAAACTTCATACATCATGATTCGCTTTCCCTACTCAGTTCTGATGATTGTTTTTTATTCTATTAACACGGAGTTAAGATTCTACCCTCGGTGTCCTCATTATTAATGAGGAATGCTACCTATCTAAAAACTGACCGAAACTTTGGGGCATCCCTGGAGGTTTCCAAGGAGAAAAAGGTGACAGTGATAGTGCCACATTGTGAGGAAATTCCTGAGAAACTCCTGAGAAACTCCTGGTTCACACACATAATTCAGGAGCTTGCCATAGATAGTAACCAATTGTTTTATATTTTAAGACCATTAAATACGCGGCTACGATAGCGCTTTATATAATCATAAACTGTAGAGATAAAATATCTGCTTCTCTGATAACACTAATTGAGTGTCTTAAACTAAGTAATTTCATTTTTCCCCCTTTAAAAGCAATATATGTGCAATAGTTGAAGTTAAAGCTGTGCTGCCAGAGTTGATAATAATTGTTCTGTCTGTTGCCATGATATGCATTCATCAGTAACAGACTGACCATACTCTAGCGGAAAACTATCGGATTGTTTTCCATCTTGTAAAAAGCTTTCCACCATAATGCCAGCTACATATCCTGGTATTTTTTTCCGATTATCTATAACTTGACGTGCAACGGAAATTTGCCGTTTAGCCACTTTACCGCTATTACCATGGCTACAATCAATTATCAGACGATGGTTAATGCCCTCATCATGCATTAATTTCACTGCCTTAGTTATATCAGACAAACCATAGTTAGGTTCTCTACCTCCACGTAATATTAGATGTCCATGTGGATTGCCATCGGTTAATAGTGTAGATATACTATTTGTTAAAGATGTCATATATACAATATGTTGTTCACGGGCTGCAATAATAGCGTCAATAGCTAAGTTAATATTTCCATCAGTACTGTTTTTAAATCCAACTGGACAATGTAAACCAGACGCAAGTTGACGATGCGTTTGTGATTCAGTGGTTCTGGCACCAATAGCACCCCAACATATTAAATCAGCAATATAGGGAGTAAGAAAAGGATCGAGGAATTCTGTAGCGGTTGCGACACGCATCGTTGTGATTGAAGACAAACACTGGCGAGCATATCGTATCCCTTTCTCAACATCATAACTTCCATTTAGATCAGGATCGTGCATTATTCCCTTCCAGCCTTTACGGGTTCGAGGTTTCTCAAAATAAGTGCGCATTACAATGTACATTTTCGATAAGTACTTATTCTGTAATACGAACAATCGCTTCGCATAATCAACTGCGGCCTGAACGTCATGGATTGAGCATGGACCAACAATCACAAGTAAGCGAGGATCTTTTCCCAGCAAAATATTCGCTATAATATCTCGTTGCAGAGAGATCCATGTTACGGTTTCTTCCGATACTGCGATTTCTTTATGAATCTCGCCCACAGTGGGTAAACTGCCAAGCAACTTCCCGCGGTAGATTAATTTACTAGCTGACTGCATCTTGTCTCCTAAAAGCGCTATTTCAGACCATCAGTTGCACACAGTAGATGATAATGATAATCATTTACTGTATAATTGGCAATATATGGGGATTCATAGTCATTTCTGAGATAATATACGTTAGGCCTTCTCTCCCGTACGGAAATCACTTGTTTTCCGTAAATTACCTGAATCTTAATCCCTGAGCTGCGGCTAGCTGTGGAACTCACAAAAGCTGACCGGGCCGTGGCACAGCCTCTCTGCTGGCAGAACAGCGTACTGCAGAAGTCGTCGTACTGCCGCTGGTCCCGGCATCAGGTCTGCCCGCAGATGGCACTTCTGCCACTGATCTGCCGGTGGAGCTGAACGGCATGACATATCAGGCCTGCCGTGGGGATTTTGTGGTGCGCCTCGACGGCAGCACCTGTCTGCAGTTATAGAATAAAGAAGGCGGGGAGGTACGCCGGGAGGGCGATCCGCTGGAAGTGGCGTAGTGGCTGTAGGCCTGTAATGATGCAGGAATAGAAGTTCGTGTACAGGTTAATGAAAGCATCACCCCGTAAAAACATGCCGGCACGGTTTACACATCATTCCATGGTGGCAGCCGGTTAACTTTCCTGCGCCACCAGTGGAAAGAGGCCATGAGCAGTCCGAACAAAAAACCACTCGTGATACTTATAATAATGGCCTCACCTGCTACCATTCCTGACGGCCCCCAGTACATAAACCACATTGCACATCCCCAGGAAATACCCCATAAGCCCCCCATCAGCAGCGTAACCTGCCAGAACGGCATAAAGGGCAATGGCGGAAGCCGGA
>SFGN01000236.1 GCA_004556565.1 Lachnospiraceae bacterium
CGGTGGCGGCGGCACAGTTGGTGTGGCGGCCTCAGTCCGGAACAATTTGAAAACAAGAACCTCGCTTAGGCCTGTGTCCATATTACGTGGGTAGGATCAGAAAGCCTTTTTTGGGTTGATCGACTTTAAGAACAGGAATATGAAAATATCGGATTGAACGAATTGCTAGTTGAATTAGCTGAATATAATAAAAGGATAGATTCATTATCGAACAAACAAATTCTGTACAGGAGTCCCGGCTGAATGTTTACATGGCGGGGAATCGTAATATTGAAAGGTATAAGAGTGGTTTGTTTTCAATGGACAGAGTCATTCTTGATGACGTTCTATATTCATTGAGCCTACGATACAGAGTGAATCTATCAGAAAACGTAGTTGAAAAATTTATTGAAAGCGATAGCAAAGAGAAGGTTGAACATCTCAGGAAGGAAATTGCTAGGTTTATCAGGTTTGCTAAAGAAAACTTTGATCTTATCCGTGGAGAGTTTATCGTTTTTGTACGAAGAGAATCCTCTATTAAAGATTCGGAGAGAGCTAATGGAATTTTAGAAGATAACTCTGATACTAATTTCCTATTTCGATATCTCCCCCCTAATATTGCCCGTCTGTATGAAAATAGACTATCCGTACAGAATATAGAACGTCTGGGCAATACAAATAAAATTCGGTTGTTAAACAGAAATGTTTTAACGAATGAAATTATGTTGAAAATTAAAGACTGCGAAAGCACGTATACAAATGGATATATGTATCAATATATAAATAATGCCATTGATAATGATGATGGCACCATATCTATGGAAATTGTCATGGGAAAGCATAGCGGAAAAAAGTTATGAACGGTGGGTGCAGGGAGCAAAAAATCGTACAGTTCTCTTTCATTATAAAAACATTATTACTGATCTTAACCAAGCGCATTCATGCAGAGCGTCCCTGGGCGCATATTGCCCATTTCATGGAGAAATTCTTCGTAAACTGGATCAAAGGAATGAAGTTCAGAGGGTTAAACTCTCTATTGACGTTCCATTTCTAGAGGGGCTTACTCCAAGTGAACTCTACAAAATTAGAACTGACTACGAATCGAGTTTTAATGCCTTCTGCTCTGTGCTACGTGAAGCTGCGTATGACATAGAAGCAGAAAGTGACCCATATAAGAGGTAGCTGATAAATCAGCATTTTGTCGAGCGCATATGGGATGAAGGATTGACCGATATTGAGCAAAAAATACAGACCTATAAGCGGAAAAGTAATAAAGAACTTTTTCTTAACATTGCGCCATCATTGATAGGTTTTATTGGGGCACCAAATCCAGTGTCGTTGGCTACAGGAGCCTTTACGATTCTAAAAGAGGTTTTTAATATAACAAGCCACTCTTCAGAAATAAAGAGTCACCCTTCATATTTCCTTCTCATGACGTCAAAAGGCAAAAATAAATTTTATGACTGAAGCAGTAGAAAATATTGTGAAAATATATTCACTTAAGCAAAAAGGTTGAGGGGCTGCCGGATCTGTTATTAACGGGGAGCTAATTACTTTGCCGAGTAAAGCAACTCGGCAAAGTAGCATAGACTTGAGTGAATTATTAGATTTTAACTAGTTCGCTAGTCTCTACTGAAGCTCTCAAATTAATGGCAGGCTCCTGTGAGCCAACTCGGTATGTGTAAGACTGAGGGTGATCTCTGGCAATGTCAATGAGATCGATTAGAGCCTCAGTTGCTCTCAGAGCTTCATTTGGAAGTTCTCGAGGCTCGAAGCTACTGAGTGTGCCGGGCTTCATATGTGCAATCTGCTCATGCCTAATCTTTAATACTGGTTCTGCGAGTGCAAGGAACTTTTCAGCTGCCAATTTCACAGCCTCTGGTGAAGCAGAATACGAGCCGCGTTTCAAAAACATTGATACAGATCTCACATCTTTCCTTTTATCCGCAAGACGCGCTAAACGGATCACCAACATTTCCAACAATGCATTGAGGGCTACCAACTGATTGGCAAGCTCATATCTTGTACTGCTATTAGTAAGGCCTTCCATCAACCGCTGATACGTATAGATGGTTGTTAGGATATGCCATGCTTCTGCTTCCATTTCTTCAAGAATCGTCATAAATACTCCACAATGGTCTGATAGTTATCATGCAGATATCTAAATAACCAATTTAAACTAATTTTATAATTCAACACGTAGCACATGATACTGAATCACTACGTATAAATTAGATACTTTAGGATTTTATTTGGACAAGCCCGCCCCGGAAGACAATTCTACCTTAGTGTATATAAGGACCGCTTATGGCACAGAGCGGACTGTCAGATGAGGTTTAGTTCTGTACTAATGAGCCGATACAAATTAGCTGCATATACCTGCATTCCAAATAATTTTAGGCAGATATTATCTCCGTGAGTCCCCTGCCACCTTTCCGGTGTGCGGGGTTTTGTCTTTTTCACCGGGAATACATGTATGAATCCGTCTGATGCCATTGAGGCAATTGAAAAACCGCTCTCCTCCCTGCCTTACTCGCTTTCCCGTCACATCCTGGAACATCTGCGCAAACTCACC
>SFGN01000237.1 GCA_004556565.1 Lachnospiraceae bacterium
CTTTGAATTGCTTGAGCCGTGTGAGGGGAAACTCTCACGCACGGTTCTTAGAGGGGAAGGCGGTAGTAATACCGCTGACCTACTCGACCGTCCTTCCGACCTTGCCCAGCGGCTGGGCCGTATTGTGCGGCAAGGTAATCAGAATCCGGAGGTTGAGATCTTCCGGTATGTCACGGAAGGAACTTTTGACGCATACCTTTACCAGTTAGTAGAGAACAAGCAGAAATTTATCGCTCAGATTATGACATCCAAAGCGCCGGTGCGTGTGGCAGACGATGTGGATGAAACGGCCCTCAGTTATTCTGAGATCAAGGCTCTGGCCACCGGCAATCCGCTTATCATTGAGAAGTGCAATCTGGATATGGAGGTGGGCAAGGCGATCCTTGATGTATGTACTAAAATGACAGGCTCCGATGCTGTTTTCTTAGGACAGTACCGGGGCTTTTCTCTTGTCCTTTCCTATGACGGGCCGAGCAACGAGTACCGCATGACCATGAAAGGAACGCTTTCCCATACGGCTGTTTTGGAAGCCGATGTGTTCGGCAATCTGACCCGTATGGACAATGTGATTGACGGGCTTTCCGGCAAGTTGGAAGCGGTTCGCGCAGAGCTGGCAGATACCCAGGTGCAGCTTGAAAATGCCCGCACCGAACTTGCGGCTCCCTTTGCCAGAGAAGCAGAACTGGCCGAAAAGACAGCACGATTAAAGGAACTGAATATTCTGCTGAACATGGATCAGAAGGACAAATCCTTGATCGACGATGTACCGGACGAGGATACACCGGAGAAATCAAAAGTGCGGGATCATGAACGATAACACACAGCGGCGCGGAAAAACACCGTGCCGCATTTACATACCGAGGTTTTTTTATATGTTCCCCTTATCAGAGGGAGAATTATCGGAACAGTTGAAAATTTCATGGTTCGTGAATATAATAAGAGCAAGAGAAATCGTTGTTTGGCGATTTGTAAATCCCAATAAATTAATTTTATAAGGAACAGAAAATTTGAAGTTTACGGTATGTAAAAGACCTTTGACACACGGAAAACATAGATGTCAATGCACTTTGATAGAGAAAATAAGACCTTTCGATTAGTATGAGTATGCAAGGAGGTGACGAGATGGAACTTGGAAAGCAAATAAAAATGCATCGTCAGGAAGCACATTTATCCCAAGAGGAGTTAGCCAATCGTGTTTATGTTTCAAGGCAAACAATCTCAAATTGGGAAAATGATAAAAGCTATCCAGATGTGAATAGTTTGGTATTACTGAGTGAAATCTTTCAAATTTCCCTTGACAATCTAATCAAAGGAGATATTGAAGTTATGAAAGATGTAATTCAAAAAGAAGAAATTGAAAAGATGAATCGCTATGGAAAAGCCTACACTATAATGCTAATTGCAACTGCTGTTTCTGCAGTTCCGCTATTTATGTGGCTTGGTGTTTGGGCATTCATTCCTTGGGGAATCATTTGGGCAATCTCTATGTACTTTGCCTTTAAGGTTGAAAAGGTAAAAAAAGATAATGATGTTCAAACCTATAAAGAAATTATCGCATTTTCTGAGGGAAAACTTTTGGATGATATTCATAAGCAACGAGAAATAGGCAAACGTCCTTATCAAAAAATTCTTTTAGTTATAGGTACTGCGTTGACAACATTTGTTGTTTGTAGTGATGGAACGCCAAATTCTTTAGGCTACAATCAATAGCGGTGTAAACGAAAAAGCAGTCTTAAACTATAGAAAAACTGCCCTTTCGTTTGCACCGCGTTTGATTTTGCCAAAGTGAACAAAGTCGCGTCCGTGTAGCCGATATGTATGGATTTTCAATTCTTGCTTTTTTTATGAATACAAGTGAGATACTAGAATTCTCTGCATTGTTACATGGTGCTTTTGCAAAATCATAGCACGACAAATAAACCTCATTGCTGAGGCTTTTTGAAATTATTTAGTTAGTCGATTCTAAATGCGCAAAGGTATTCTCTGCTGTGGTTTTCCAAGATGACCACCACAGCATTTGCAAACAGTAACCTTGATACCATAAAGGGTTTCAAGTATCTGAGGTGTTTCCATATCTTTCAGTCGTGATAGATACTGCTTACAACCAAGAAGATTCCGACATAATGCCAGATGCTTGGTCTTGCTTCGAGTACATAGTAATCCGTAGTGTCTGATTCTAACAAATCGTTTCGGCGGTACATGCATAAGGAATCTACGGATGAATTCAACTCCGGAAATGGTGAATTCTCTCCACTTACCTTTTTCACGATAATCTTTCACATAGTATGTAACAGTATTTTCGTCCATACGGATGATGCGGTGATTACTGATAGCGATTCTATGTGTGTACTTACCAAGATAGTTAATAACAGACTGGGCACCATCGAAGGTTTTCTTGCAGTGAGGGATCCAGTCTTTTTCATAGCAGGTGTTAAGAAGTTCTTTGAAGGCATAGTGGTTGCGATATTTTACACTGCTACCATGAAACTGAAGCTTATTTTCTTCCCATAAGATCTTAAGTTCATTCAGATATTTACCCCGGAACAACTTTGATAAAACTTTTACGGGAAGAAAGAATTCTTTACCTTTATCACGCCACTGATTTTTAGCAGTCAGACCACCGCCAAGTAGAATGACATGTATGTGAGGATGGAAGTTCATTTCAGAGCCCCAGGTATGCAATACACAGATATATCCAACCTTTGCACCCAGATGCTTTGTGTCTGCTGTTAACTCATTGATTGTAGCTGACACAGAATGATACAGTGTATCGTATAGAAGCTGTTGGTTGCTGTAGATCAGAGGATTTAATTCTTGAGGTACTGTGAATACTACATGAAAATAAGGTGCATCCAATACATCTTCACGGCGTTTATCCATCCACATTTCTTTTGGTAAAGCCTGACACATAGGACAACATCTGTTACGACAGGAATTATAATGAATCTGGGTATGACCACAATCTTCACATATGCTGATGTTAGCTCCATAGGCACCGGTTTTACAGTTGATGATACAATTTGCGACCTTAGACTGCACCGGAGAAGGTGAGTATTTTTCAAGATATCCAGGATAGAATCTCAAAAAGATATCCTGTACCGTTGGTTTATCCAAGAGCTCCACCTTCTTCCTTGTCAAAAGGACTGACGATGCCAAGAACTGTTTTATTGCTCAAGTGCAGATAAATTTCAGTAGATTTAGGTGAACGATGTCCAAGTAATGATTGAATATATCGAATATCAACGCCATCCTCTAAGAGATGTGTTGCAAAACTATGCCTTAGACAATGGGAATGTACATCTTTGGGTAAACCTGCTTTTTTTACGGATTTACGCATTTCCAAACCAGTAGCTGAAGGAGTAAGATATTCACCTGTCCACTGATTCGGAAATAGAATTCCTTTCGGCTTGCCACACTTAAACCAGTACTCAGTAAGAATGTCGAGAGCTCTTTTGGATAAAATAGCATAACGAGAGGAATGTGTTTTTGAATTGCGGATATAAATCTGCATATTTGTACGAGAAATGTCCTCATAGTTAAGGTGAATTACCTCCGATACACGTAATCCGGAAGAATACATAAGTGCAAACATTGCTTTATATTTTAAGTTAGGAGTAGCATCAAGCAGCCTTTCAACCTCTTCGCGAGTCAGTACACGTGGGATAGCATAGTCATTGATGGCTCTGGGAACAAGGTTATCATCCCAAAGTTTTCCTAAAACACGCTTATAGAAAAATACCAATGATCCATTTTTATTATTAAGTGTAGATGATTTATCGCCTTTGTCCTTTAAATATAAAAGGAAATCTCTTGCATCTTCACAAGTGAGATCTTCAGGGTGTTTGTTGATAAATTTCAGAAAATCTCTGACATTATTTTTATAAGTTCGAATGGTGCCGGGTTTCAGATTTCTAAGCTTGCCAACATCTTCGATTATATTAATATATGATTCGTACATAAAAATCTCCATTCCGCCGCCTTCGGCTGGCGGCACAAATAGTAATGAAAGTGTATCAACTCTCTACGTTGTGCTGTAAAATAGTTTGTAAGAAGC